>NZ_CP192507.1:1406889-1715486 GCF_050613145.1 Lysinibacillus sp. LZ02
TCTAATTCGTCCATTTTTGCTTTCATTTGGTCAAAGCTCATACCATCGACGATAATTTCTTTACCCGTTTTCGTTAAAGAAGCATCTTCAATTAATTTATCTGCACGATGACGCGCTTTACATGCTTTACAGTCTATCATTGGGTCGTTGAAGTTCCCAACGTGACCAGATGCTACCCAAGCACGAGGGTTCATTAAAATTGCAGCATCAAGCCCTACGTTATGCTCGGATTCTTGTACGAATTTTTGCCACCAAGCTTTTTTAACATTGTTTTTTAACTCCACACCTAGTGGACCGTAATCCCAAGTGTTAGCAAGACCACCATAGATCTCAGAACCAGGGAATACAAATCCTCGTTGTTTAGCTAAGCTTACGATAGTTTCCATTGATTTTTGTGTCATGAAAAATTCCTCCTTGATTGTTGCCCGAAAAACAAAAACACTCGTCTCCGGGCGTATTATTCTGCCCGGGGACGAGTGTTTCCACCCGCGGTTCCACCCCGCTTGCTTGCATGAGAGGGACATCGCATAGAAAAATGCGCACATGCCAATCAAACAAACCTCTTTCAAAACGTTAGCTCACGGGGTGCCGTTTCATTTTTCGGTTGTAGGCTTTCACTATCCCTACTCGCTAGTCGTTTGAAAAATTACTTATTATCCCGTTCATCGCCTATTCAGTTTATACTGTACATATTGCAATAAAACGCTTGAAGTGTCAATAAAGAACATTCTAGTTTTATTCTTCGCAATCATTGGCGAAATAGTATATAATATTAGTCGAATAAGTATAACATTATTTGAGGCGGGTGAGTCCAATAGAACTCAATAAACGTCAAGACGCTATTTTACAAATCGTAAAAGAGAACGGCCCTATTACAGGTGAACAAATTGCAGAGCGCCTGAGTTTAACAAGGGCTACGTTAAGACCGGATTTAGCGATTTTAACAATGGCGGGCTTTTTAGACGCAAGACCACGTGTAGGATACTTCTATGCTGGGAAGAAAACAACAGTATCCTTAACAGAATCCATGATGAATTTGAAAGTGAAAGATTTCCAAGCTATGCCGGTTATAGTTTCTGAAAATCTAACGGTATATGATGCTATTTTACGTATGTTCTCAGAAGATGTAGGAACGTTGTTTGTAGTAGATAAAGATAAACATTTGCAAGGTGTGTTATCTCGAAAAGATTTGCTACGTACAAGCATCGGTACACAAGATTTAACGAAGATTCCTGTTCATATTATTATGACGCGTATGCCGAATATCGCATACTGCACAAAATATGATTCACTTATTTTAGCAGCTAAAAAATTGATTGATCGCGAAATCGATTCTTTGCCTGTCGTAAATGAAAAAGAGTCAGGACTTGAAATTGTAGGGCGCTTAACGAAAACGAATATTACAAAGGCGTTTATTTCGCTTGCGGAAACGCATGAGTTGTAGGAAGTGACGTATGAAAACGTTGCGTTTTTTTGTTGTGTCAGATTCAGTCGGTGAAACAGGGGAGGTCGCTGTAAAGGCAGTAATAAGCCAGTTTAGACCGACATTTGAGCATGTTGTCATACAGCGATTTCCTCATATTCAAGAAGTAGAGCATATTGAACAAATTGTAAAAATGGCCAGGAGACAAGATGCCATCATTATTTTTACGCTCGTATTACATCAGCTTCGTAGTGTAATGGTAGAAGCGAGTCAGCGAGAAGGGGTCACGGCTATTGATTTACTTGGGCCCATGCTTGATGCGGTAGAGAAAAAAATAAATACAAAACCACTAGGAAAACCCGGTATCGTCCATCAGCTAGATGATTACTATTTTAAAAAAATTGAAGCCATCGAGTTTGCAGTAAAATACGACGATGGTCGCGATCCGCGGGGGATTTTATTAGCTGACATTGTGTTGATTGGTGTTTCACGTACATCGAAGACGCCCTTATCGCAATATTTAGCCCACAAACGCTATAAAGTGGCAAATGTGCCGTTAGTGCCTGAAGTGGAGCCGCCGGTAGAATTATTTCATGTTGACCCGAAAAAGTGTTTTGGTTTAGTTATTTCACCAGGACAACTAAACAATATACGGAAAGAGCGGTTAATTGCCCTTGGTTTAATGGAGGGTGCTGTTTATGCACAGCATTCTCGGATTGAAGAGGAGATTCACCACTTCTATCGAATAGCTGAAAAAGTAGGCTGTGAAGTAATTGATGTAACAAATAAAGCAGTTGAAGAAACAGCGAACTGTATTGTTGAAAAAATTGAACAGGGAAAAATCATATAATTATTATGCAAAATCTAAACCACCTCGACTCTAGGAGGAGGTTTTTTTAACGTGCTATAGTAAAAAAGTATGGAATTATTTTGGAATTTGTTTTATAATAATAAAATTGTGGTAAAAATATTCGCAAAGAGACAAAAACATGAAGAATATTAAAATTTTTTGTCGAAATTTAGAGGGATTTTTCGTTTTATCTCGAATTGTGTTTAAGGACAAAAAAGAATGGTGATGACATGACTGGGAAAATACCTGAACATTTAATTGAGCAGATTCGTTCGCAGTCTGATATAGTCGACGTCATTAGTGACTATATGCAGTTAACAAGAAGAGGGCGTAACTGGTTCGGATTATGCCCGTTTCATGGCGAACAAACACCCTCTTTTTCAGTATCTCAAGATAAGCAAATTTTCCACTGCTTTGGTTGTGGCGCCGGTGGCAATGCCATTACATTTGTCATGGATATTGAAAATGTTTCATTTCCTGATGCGGTAGTAAAGCTTGCAGAGCGTGTCGGCGTTCAAGTTGATGTGCAACCACAGAGTGGAGAAGTGGTAAAAGGGCTCTCACCAGCAGAACAAAAAATGCGTGAGGCGCATGAGTTTGCGATAGAGTTTTACCATCACTTGCTTATTAACACGGAAGAGGGCGAGCCGGCACTAAATTATTTACTAGAGCGTGGTTTTACACGCGAGCTCATTGATACACATAAAATTGGTTGGGCTCTGCCTCAATGGGATGCACTAACGACGCTACTGGAACGTAAAGGTTTTACGTTAGAGGATATGGCAACAGGTGGCTTAATTATTCATAAAGAAAACGATAATCGATATTTTGATCGTTTTCGAGGTCGAATTATGTTTCCAATTCGCGATGAAAACGGAAAGGGAATTGCGTTTTCAGGGCGAATTTTAAATAGTGAGGCAGAAGAAGCGAAATATTTAAACAGTCCAGAGTCACCAATATTTCATAAAAGTCAAGTGCTTTACAATTTAGATAGAGCACGTGCATCGATTCGCAAAACACGCAAAATTATCCTCATGGAAGGGTTTATGGATGTGTTGGCTGCGAACCGTGCTGGTGTGTACAATGCAGTCGCTACGATGGGAACGTCGCTGACACCACAGCATGTCCAAAAGCTTAAGCGCTTAGCGGAGCAAATTACGATTTGCTATGACGGGGACAATGCTGGTGTTGAAGGGGCGAAACGTGCTGCTGAAATATTGCATGCTGAAAAGATAAAAGTCGAAGTTGCAATATTGCCTGATAAAATGGACCCGGATGATTATATTAATCAGTACGGGGCAGAAAGTTTTACAAATCAAATATTAGAAAAGCCGTATGCGTATATTGCATTTATGATGATGCATGCAAGACGGGGGAAAAATTTCCAATTTGAAAATGATACGTTCCAATACATTCATGAAGTACTCGAGCATTTAGTCGGTAAAACGTCACCGATTGAGCGTGATTTATACATTAATCAGCTTGCGAAAGAGACGAATATTACGAAACAAGCAATTGAAGCCGAGTACCGCAAGTTTGAAGCGGAACAAGTGAAACATCATAAGCAAGCTCAAAAGAAAATAGAGCTTATTGAGCAACAATCGGTGACGCCTAACAAGCCATTAACTGCTACAGAACGTGCCGAGCGATTATTACTTTCACATATGTTGCATAATGTTTATGTTGTTGACAAACTCTTAAAGAGTGAAGACCCAAATCCGTTCATTCGGGATGATTATAAAACGGTTTTTGTGAAATTAATCGGTTTTTACGAGGAGTATGCATCACCTGATTACCATCGCTTTGTAGAATTGTTAGATGATGCTAATCTTCGGAAAATTGTTATGGAAGCTGCATTAGTTGAGCGAGACCCCGATCATAGTGAACAGGAAATGGCAGATTGTTTAAAGCATATAAAGAAACATCGTATTCAATTGGAAATAGATCAGTTAATTCATGAAAGTAAAGAAGCGGAGAAAATGTTTGATTACCTACGAGCTCGTGATTTAGTTACTAAACAAATTGAGTTAAAGCGGCAACTATCGAGCATGTAATCCGATTCGGTTTGCATAGAAGGAGGAAGGTTTATGGCGGACAAGTCAGAACGTTCGAAAGAAACAGGAAATGAACTTACTTTAGATGGGGTGAAGGCGCTTCTGAAAGCAAAGGCAAAACAAGAAGGTGAAATTTCTATGAAAGAAATTTCGGATAAGCTTGCAGCATTTGATTTAGATTCAGAAGAAATTTTTAATTTCGCAGATGAAATTGAAAAAAATGATGTGCAAGTTGAAGGTAAGGAAGAGTTTGAAGAAGAAGCATTGTCAAAGCAGGAAGCAAGCGAAGAAGCATTTGATTTAAATGATTTAAGTGTTCCTCCTGGTGTAAAAATTAACGACCCAGTTCGCATGTATTTAAAAGAAATTGGCCGTGTTGATTTACTTTCCGCCGAAGAAGAAATTCGCTTAGCAGAGCGTATCGAGCAAGGTGATGAAGAAGCGCGAAAACGTTTAGCTGAAGCAAACTTACGTCTAGTAGTATCCATTGCAAAACGCTATGTTGGCCGCGGTATGCTTTTCTTAGACCTGATTCAAGAAGGAAACATGGGGTTAATTAAAGCGGTTGAAAAGTTTGACCACCGAAAAGGATTTAAATTTTCAACGTATGCAACATGGTGGATTCGCCAGGCGATTACGCGTGCGATTGCTGACCAAGCACGTACGATTCGTATTCCAGTGCATATGGTTGAAACAATCAATAAATTAATCCGTGTTCAACGCCAGTTATTGCAAGATTTAGGACGTGAACCGTCTCCGGAAGAAATCGGTGAGGAAATGGACCTAACACCTGAAAAGGTACGTGAGATTTTAAAAATCGCACAAGAGCCTGTTTCTTTAGAAACACCGATTGGGGAAGAAGATGATTCGCATTTAGGGGACTTCATTGAAGATTCTGAAGCACAATCACCTTCAGACCATGCAGCATATGAATTGTTAAAAGAACAGCTAGAAGATGTGTTAGATACGTTAACAGATCGTGAAGAGAACGTGCTTCGTCTGCGATTTGGATTAGATGACGGCCGTACACGCACGCTTGAAGAAGTAGGGAAAGTGTTTGGTGTAACACGTGAACGTATTCGCCAAATTGAGGCAAAAGCATTGCGTAAATTACGTCATCCATCACGTTCCAAACGCTTAAAAGACTTTTTAGAATAATGATGTCATTTTAATATGTACAAGAGTGTAGAGAACGTCGATCATTCGACTACAATCTACACTCTTTTTATTTAGTAAAAGAGTAGAGCATTATACATGCTGTAATTCGCTTATTTATGTATTTAGTCATATAAAAAAAACTGAATTTTTATGTTGATGTTACTTTTTGTGGATTTCGAATGACTATAGTATCCGTTAGAATAGTTTTATAAATTATATAAATTTTGGAGATGCATGCATGGCAAATCAACGCAAACAAATTATTATTAATGAAATTACATTTTGGCGAAAAAATAAGTTATTACCAGAACACTATTGCGATTTTTTAATGACGCTTTATACAGGTGGCAATCATGAAAGTGAAGAACTTGTCGGAAAGGCAAAGCAGTCTGTGAAAGGTAAGGAAAAGCAAAAGCGTCAATGGATGCTTGTTCTATTTCCATTACTAGCAATTATATTATTTGCATTATTATTCACAATTGATACGGTATGGTTCGCCGCTATTCCAGCCACAATACTTGCTATAGGTACGCTATTTGCAGCATTTTATTATGCCAAAAAGAATGAACTGTTAACACCCGTTCTTTATATTAGTGGAGCACTTATACTATTAGGCCTTACAGTTAAATTGTGCTTAACGTATTTACCTAAAAATGATTTAGCTATTTATAGTGTACTGATGGGAAATAGCTTATTTTGGTTTTTGTCGGGATTAAAAATGAAGTTAATTTATTTTACTATATCGGGTTTACTAGGAATGGTGGCGATCATCATTTATAGTGCAATGAATATGTAGAATTTAACTGTATAAATTTTCTTTATTTTAGAAATTAGTAGGAACACATACCCACAGTGAAGCGTTAGCAAGTGAAGGGATTGAAGTCATGCTCTCAAACTCGACCTGCTATATAGCGCAGGTATGTCTTTGTCTATTAGAGATGTCAGTTATTGACGTATAAATGTCAAAATTGTTACAAACAAAAGAAAAGTTCCCTTTTAGGGCTTTTCGTTTCTCCGTTAATGAAGTACAATAATGATTGTTGAAATGATTCTATATTTATAGAAGCAGTTTTTAAATGAGGGAGGGTATATACGCTATGAAAAACAATCCACTTATTCCTTACGTCCTAATTATGGCATTCGGTATCGGACTTATTTTCTTCATGTCATTACAAGGCGCTGGAAACAAAGATGAAGCACACGAAGGTGAAAGCGGTGAAGCTACTGCAGAAATCGATGGCGCAGCATTAGTACAATCTTCTTGTATCGGCTGTCACGGTGGTGACTTAGGCGGCGGTATGGGACCAGCTTTAACTGGTGGTCTAGATGCTGAGCACGTGAAAACTGTAGTAATGAACGGTCAAGGTACAATGCCTGCTGTTATTACAAACGAAGCTGAAGCGCAAGCAGTTGCTGACTATATTGCTGGTTTAGAGTAAGCATCAAACAATCAAAAGTGTAGATAAGCGCATTTTTCGCAAATATCTACACTTTTTTCATTGTCTATCATAAATCCTTAGTTGTAAGGCGACTAAGGGTTTATTTTTTTATATAATAAATGTTGGAATTGGAATTTAGTAAAGTGAGGGTAAACTATGAATGCACAAAAGCTTTCAAAACGTCTAGAAATGGTTGCGTCGTTCGTGCCAACGGGAGCGGTATTAGCAGATATCGGAAGTGATCACGCTTACTTACCTTGTAATTTAGTACATAAAGGTATTGTAAGCCGCGCGATTGCAGGAGAGGTTGTCAAGGGACCGCATGAATCAGCCGTGCGACAAGTTCGAACAGAAGGGCTATCGGAAGCAATTACGGTACGTTTAGCGGATGGGCTAGCAGCGGTCCATCCCGAAGATCAAGTGGATACGGTGACAATTGCTGGAATGGGTGGTCCATTAATCGTATCCATTTTAGAGAACAATCCAGAAAGCTTGCAAAGTGTGACACGTCTCATTTTACAACCGAACATTCATGCAAAGGCGATTCGTGAATGGGCCATTCGAAGCGGGTGGGCTATTCTTGATGAAGCGATTTTAGAGGAAGATGATAAAATCTACGAAATTCTAGTGCTGCAGCGTGGACAGGAAAGTTATACGGAGGCAGAAATTTTACTTGGTAAAAAGCTAATGGCAGAAAAATCTCCTGTATTTATGCAAAAATGGACACGCGAAATGGCGAATTGGGCGCGTGTATTACAATCGATTGAAAAAGCTGAAGCGACGTCAGAAATTGAAAATAAACGTGCGGAATTGCATCATTTAATTGAACTTGTACAGGAGGCACTTACATGAAAACTGCAAATGGAAATGAAATCATTCAGTTATTTGAAAGTTGGGCGCCAAAGAAATACGCATGTATGCCAAACGATCCGATTGGATTAGCGATTGGTACATTGAATAAATCCGTAAGTAAAGTATTGGTGACACTTGATGTGACAGATGCAGTGGTGGATGAAGCAATTGCAAACGAATGTGAATTAATCATTGCACACCATCCGCCGATTTTCTTTAAGTTAAGTCATCTACGAACAGATAACCCTCAAGGAAAGCTCTTTGAAAAATGTTTAAAACATGATATAGCCGTTTATGCAGCACATACAAACTTAGATGTTGCACCAGGTGGGGTAAATGATTTATTAGCCGATGCACTTGGGTTAGAAAATCGTCAAATTTTAGAGCACACATATAGTGAACAGCTTATGAAGTTAGCTATATTTACACCAAAAACGCATGTAGACGAGATGCGTACAGCACTCGCAAAAGCTGGAGCAGGACAAATTGGTTTGTATGATGCTTGTAGCTTTACATCAAGCGGTGAAGGACGCTTCCGTGCTTTGGAAGGAGCAAATCCTTTTTTAGGCCAAGTTGGTGAAATGGAAGTAGCAGATGAAGAGAAGATTGAGGTTGTTTTTTCTACAAGCGTCAAAAACAAAGTATTAAAAGCGATGTTAAATACACATCCGTACGAGGAGCCAGCTTATGATGTGTGGACACTGGATTTGCAAGCGAATGAGCAAGGACTAGGGCGCATTGGTAGCTTGGCAAAACCTATGACACTAAAACAGTTTGCTGAGCATGTGAAAGTACAATTAGATGTGCCCGCACTACGTGTTGTAGGAGAGCTTGATAGCATGGTCCGCAAAGTAGCTGTTGTCGGTGGCGATGGCAATAAATATATCCGTACAGCCAAATTTGCAGGAGCGGATGCATTTGTCACAGGGGACATTGGCTTCCACATGGCGCAAGATGCAGAAATAAACGGACTAAATATTGTAGATCCCGGACATCACGTTGAAAAAGTAATGATAAAAGGGGTAGCTGAGAAAATGAGCGCGATGTGTGCAGACAAAAAGTTACATGTTGAATTTATTCAGTCTACAATTCATACAGAACCATTTCAATTTATTTAAGGGGCATGAATGATGGATGAAAAACAAGTCATAAATAACGGCAAGATTTGGATGATTATTGGCATTGCTATTGCTGTCATCGGATTATTATTTACGATTGCCATGAGTGTAGTGAGCAATCAAAATATTAACCGTTTAACAGAGCAATGTGAAAAAAGTGGCGGTCAAGCCGAAGTAACAGAGCATGGTTTTATTGTAACAACAAGTTATGAATTTACATGTGTTAAATAATGAAGCGTACGGGAAATCCATTTGATTTCCCGTACTTTTATTGTGCTGATAAATCAGAATATTCTAACCTGTTTTGCGAATATTGACATAGAACAGTTTGAATGCTATTCTTTATCACGTTAACGATTTAGTAGAGTAAACGTTCGAAGAATTTTCTGTCTATTAAACTACATAGGGATTGAGAGGGATTTAGGGTGAAACGTTTTTTACAATTTAGTCTTATGCTTGTGGCGCTTGTGGCTGTTTTAGCTGCATGTAGCTCTGACGATAAAGGGACAAGCACAGGTACAACAGACAAAGAGTCAACTGAAAAAGAAACTGTAATCATCGGAATCGACGATAAATTTGCACCAATGGGCTTCCGTGATGAGAAAAATGAAATTGTTGGTTTTGATATTGATTTAGCACGCGCTGCTGCTGAAAAAATGGGTATGGAAGCAAAGTTCCAACCAATTGATTGGAAAACAAAAGAAGTAGAATTAAATAGTGGTCGTATCGATCTGATTTGGAATGGTTACACAATTACAGATGAGCGTAAAGAGAAAGTGTTATTTACAAAACCTTATTTAGCAAACGCACAAGTAGCTATTACATTAGCCGATTCAGAATTACATGCTTTATCTGATTTAGAAGGTAAAAAAGTAGGGATTCAATCATTATCATCAGCACTAGATGCATTAAATGCGAACCCGATTAGTGAAAAAGTGGATAGTGTAACAGAATTCGGGGATAATGTATTAGCGTTAACGGACTTAAAAACAGGTCGTGTAGACGTTGTTATTATCGATGAAGTTGTAGCAGAGTACTATATGACATTAGAAGAAGGTACATTCAAAATTCTTGATGAATCGCTGGCACCAGAAGAATACGGTGTAGGTGTGAAAAAAGGCAATGAGGATTTATTAGAAAAACTACAAGCGGCTTTAGATGAAATGAACGAAGATGGTACTGCTGCTGACATTTCAACTAAGTGGTTTGGAGAAGACAAAGTATTAAAATAATTTGAGAATAATGTATCGATAAGAGTTTCCCTGTGAAACTCTTATCTTTTTGGGAGGACATTTCATGGCGGATTATTGGAGTTCCATCGTTTTACCGATGTTAGATGGGGCTAAAATGACGGTCTTACTATTTATCATTGCGATTATCGCGTCAATTCCACTCGGCTTTTTATTAACACTGGCTGTAAAAAGCAGCTTTAAGCCAATTGCTTGGTTTGCACAAACGTATATTTACGTCATGCGTGGAACGCCGCTATTGCTACAATTATTATTAATTTGTTTCGGTTTACCGATGATTCCGGGAATCGGAGAATATTTAGTATTAGATCGTTTTGTTGCAGCGTGTTTAGGGTTTATTTTAAATTACGCCGCATATTTTGCTGAAATTTTCCGTGGCGGTTTACTGGCGATTGATAAAGGGCAATATGAGGCCGCTCAAGTACTTGGTTTATCAAAATGGCAAACGACAACGCGCATTGTTTTACCGCAAATGTTCCGTGTTGCATTGCCAGCTGTTTCGAACGAATCGGTTACATTAATTAAGGATACGGCGTTACTTTACGCTGTAGCCGTACCAGAGTTATTACACTTTGCTCAAACAGCAGTGAATCGAGATCTTACTATTGTGCCGTACTTTGTGGCAGGGGCAATTTATTTACTTATGACGCTCGTATTAACAGTATTCTTTAAGTGGCTTGAACGTCGCTTTAAGTTTGAATAGAGGTGGAAACGATGGCATTAATCGAAATTACAGATTTAAAAAAATCGTACGGTACACTCGATGTACTAAAGCGTATTTCATTTGAGATTGAAAAAAATGATGTGATTGCCGTCATCGGTCCATCAGGCTCTGGGAAAAGTACGATGTTACGTAGCTTAATTCATCTAGAGGATATCGATGGGGGAAGCATTCGCATCGATGGCGAGTATTTAGCTAAAGATGGCGTGTATCCAAAATTGGAAGAGATCAAGTCGATTACAGGGAAAATGGGTATGGTGTTCCAACATTTTAATCTATTCCCGCACTTAACGGTGAAGCAAAACCTTGAAATTGCACCGAAAATGTTAAAGATAGAATCTGCTCAAGTGATAGAAGCACGTTGTCAAGACTTATTACAAAAAGTAGGTTTAGCAGATAAGGCGGATGTATTTCCAAGTCGTTTATCTGGTGGACAAAAGCAGCGTGTAGCGATTGCACGTGCGCTAATGTTAAACCCACAAATTTTATTATTTGACGAGCCAACATCTGCGCTTGATCCAGAGTTAACGGGTGAAGTGCTAAAGGTAATGAAGGATTTAGCGCAGGAACATATGACGATGATTGTCGTAACGCATGAAATGGGCTTTGCAAAAGAAGTGGCGAATAAAGTGATCTTTATGGACCAAGGTGAAGTCATTGAGGCAAATCATCCGGATGAGTTTTTTACAAATCCACAAAATGAACGTACAAAAGCGTTCTTAATGAAAAATTTGAAGTAATTTATAAGTAGAAGGGGATGTATGAAAAGTGAATGCCACTTTTCATACATCCCCTATTTTTAAAGAGTAAAAAAGTATAAACTTTTTCAAAATGAAAGAGTGTCTAGCGTAAGCGCTCAGCCCCTCGTGACGTTTCGAAAATTTCTTCGTGTGCAATGAGCCTATCTCCAACGCATGTCGGGGCTAGAGAGGGCGCTTGTGCTTTTCTTAGTAAGGCATAATTTTTTCTACTGGTTTTGGCTCTTTGATTTTTGGTAAAATTTTGTTCAGTGTGACGGTACGAACAATTTCATGTGTAGCTGGATCATTTTTATCGAATTTTTCTAAGAAGTTAATGACTTCTTTGACGATTGGTGTCGGTGTTGAAGCACCAGCTGTCACGGCTACCTTTTCAATATTCATTAACCATTCGATTTTTAGTTCTGAAATATCCCCGATACGATAAGAAGGGGTACCAGCGATTTCTACAGAAACTTGCGTTAAACGGTTTGAGTTGTTTGATTTTGGGTCACCTACAACGATTAACAACTCAGCAACGCCAGCTTGTTCGGCCACAGCTTCCTGGCGTACTTGTGTAGCTAAACAAATTTCTTTGTGTACTTCTACATGTGGGAATTTTTCTTTAATGCTATCCATTAAAAAGGCAACGTCCCATTGACTCATTGTCGTTTGGTTTGTGACTAAAATATTCGGGTTCGTAAGTGTTAATGTATCAATATCTTTCATCGATTGGACAAGGTGAACATGGTCTGGTGCAACGCCGATTGCGCCTTCAGGTTCCGGATGTCCTTTTTTTCCGATATAGATAATATCATAGCCTTGTGCTGACTTTTCGCGAATTAAATCATGTGTGACCGTTACGTCTGGGCATGTCGCATCGATTGATACTAGACCTTTACGTTTGGCGATTTCGCGAATTTCTGGTGATACACCGTGCGCAGTAAAAATAACTGTTCCTTGTTCTACTTGTTCAATAATATCTTTGCGGTTATCTCCATCAAGTGTAATAATGCCTTCTTCCTCAAATGCATCTGTTACATGTTTATTATGAACAATCATACCTAAAATATAGATTGGTCGAGGTAATGTCTTATCTAGCGCGGCATTACGGGCGATCACCATTGCATCAACAACCCCATAGCAATATCCACGCGGATTAATTTTAATAACTTCCATGCTTCAAACTCCTTTCAAGCTCGTCCTTTTATTATAACGGAGCATAGAAATTAATACAAAGGAACGTTTCGGAGAATTAGAAGGTGGAAACGACAATCGATAAGTGAAAGGAGGCCTCATATGGAGACCTCCTTTGCTTAGTAGTGAAGCAGTATGCGTATATAGGAAAGGGCCTAGCTCCCTCTTTCTAAGGTTGATAAATTTTAGGAAGCGATGGTTTTGTCGTATAATCAGTGGAACGTTTTGGTTTTTGTGATGATTCAACAAACCCTTCTGATTTAGGGGGGCTTGCTGATCCTGTCGATTGTTGCATGTCGGGCATATTTTGGAACCCTTTATAAAGCTTCATTAGAGCTGGTAAGTTTTTAAACATGGGCATTGCTTGTTGTACATAGGGAGCATATGTTTGAGCAGTTTTCATTAATTGACCTGTCGATTGTAAAAATTGCTCTATGCGAGAAGGCACAGCTCCAGCTCCAGCTACTGCAGCAGCGGCAGCAGCTGCTGCGGGTGCTCCAGGTGCTCCTAGAGGTACAGGAGGTACTGGGGGTCTTGGTAATCCAGCACCGCCGCCAGGCATTCCAAAGAATCCGGGTGTTCTAATAGGCATCTGTGGGGGATACATTGGCATTTGATACGGTATATTTCGATAAAACGGATTCGGATACATACTTTTCTCCTTTCAGTCACATTATTAATTGACGCAGTGCTTGATTAAAGCTATCATATGCAAATGATTGCCTCAACGTTCAGTAAATCCAAATACACAAACTAATAGACTTCTACATTGAATAGGTTGCTGTACAATTTTTATCTATTTAAAATGGATTTTTTAAGGTGGGGTATTCTGCTATATTCTATGCTCTAATTCATCGTAAAGTGCTTCCTATTCGTCCATTTGCTCATGGAATTTAGAAGTAAATTATTAGCTTTAAGTTTCTTGCTGCTTTTCTCCTTTCTTCCTAAGTTGCTTCGAGTTTTGTATGTAGTATGTTAATGTCATGTCTTCTATGTACTTCATTGATGGAGCTTTAAAATATCTCACTATCTCCCCCTTTTTAAACTGTTGCGTTATGGAACAGTCTTAACAATGAGAGATTGCCTCATCTGTGTATGTTTTTCTCTTGTCGTTTAGTAAAATGAAATTTACACAACGCATTTAAAAAGTCCAGCAATGGTCACTATCCTCTTATGCATTGAGATGGTGATCACGAAAAAACCAGTATACTAAGGGATTAAAAGTGTGATGATGTAGCTTTCGATGTTAGATAGAATGAATGAAATCACTGCTATTTGTGAGGATATTTTAGTTTGTTAATTTCTTTTGTTAAAAAATGAACTTGCTTTTCTAATTCTGTAAGTTTATCTAAGCTAACATTACTGTTCTGATTTTGGGTTTCTAACTCTTCTAATGCGATAACAGCTGCCATTGTAAGTATGGCATCACCTAGTGTGGTAATGATACCGCCGATTACGGCTAATTTAGCTGAAGTATTCTCGTTACTTTGCAGAATCTCTTTATAGTCCTGGTGAACTTTTTTGTTATTATTTTTTGACAAATGATGAACCCTCCTTATGTCTATAGTTATTACAGCATATGTCGCTGAGATCATAGAGGTTGGGCTTGAGTTGAGTAAGGGTAAGGAAACAATATTTCGTTACGTTCCTGCAAGATGTTTATACTGTATACGTGTAAGCGTAAAGAAAAGGATTGCTTTTACATAAGAAGAACATGGAGAAGTATATGTTTTTGCCATAGCTACAGGTGCGGGCTGTGGCGAAGCACAGACACGGAGGTTACATCTATATTTCCGTCTGACTAGCGTGTTAAAATCGCTACAAAATTCAAAATATAATGATTGAACACGCATTTGTTGCATTCCCAATGAATTTTAGAGTAAATTAAGTAAGTTAATAAGCGTAAACAAGTAAAATACTTGTGTAAACCGAACGTTTAGTCAACTAAATGTACATTTCGTGGTACAATAGGAGACGATAGAGGAGTGAAAAGATGTCAAAATATACAGATTATCAATTGAAGCCTTTTTTGCAGGACGCGATTGCAGAGTTAGGCTTTAAAGAACCGACACCCATTCAAAAAGAAATGATTCCATTAATTTTAAAAGGGAAAAGTGCAATTGGACAGGCGCATACTGGTACAGGTAAAACGCATAGTTTCTTGCTACCAATCGTAGAGCGTATTGATGAAGAGCGACAAGAAGTGCAGGCAGTCATTACATCACCAACACGTGAGCTTGCACAGCAAATTTTTGATGCACTACAACAGTTAATTGAGAAAACAAATATTCAAGCGAAATTATTTATCGGCGGTACAGATAAGCAACGTTCAATCGATAAATTAAAAACACAGCCGCAAATCGTTGTAGGGACACCAGGACGTATTAAAGATTTAGTAAAAGAAGGGGCGCTGCTTGTCCATACAGCTCCGATTTTAGTTGTTGATGAAGCAGACCTTGCGTTTGATATGGGCTTTATTGAAGAGATTGATGGTTTTGCGAGTCATATGCCAGAAAAACTTGAAATGTATGTATTTTCAGCAACGATTCCTGAAAAGTTACAGCCATTTTTAAAGAAGTATATGGATTCACCTATTCATATTCATATGAATGATAAACGTCCAGTTGCTGAAAACATTGACTTTTATCTTGTGCCGGTCCGTTCAAAGTCACGTAATTCACGTTTACTTGATGTCATCAAAGGTATTAATCCATTTTTAGCGGTTATTTTCTGTAATACACGAAAAACAGCTGAACATGTGGCGAATTACTTAGCGGAACAAGGCAATCGTGCCGGGCAAATTCATGGCGATTTAACACCACGTGATCGCAAAAAAATGATGAAGCAAATTCGTGATTTAGAATTTCAATATATTGTAGCGACAGACCTTGCTGCGCGTGGTATCGATATTCAAGGTATTTCGCATGTTATTAACTATGAAATCCCAGAAGATCTTGAATTCTTCATCCACCGTGTTGGTCGTACCGCACGTGCAGGTAACAAAGGAACAGCGATTACGCTATACACACCGGAAGACGAGGATGCATTAGCACGTGTTGAGAAGATGGGGATTCCGTTCGAGCAAAAAGATGTGAAAAACGGTGAATGGACAGATTTAAAAGATCGCCATCAACGTAAAAATCGCGTCAAGCAGGAAAATGAAATTGATGTGAAAGCAAAAGCGCTTGTACGTAAGCCAAAGAAAGTAAAGCCAGGCTATAAGCGTGCGATGAAGTGGGAAATGGATAAAATTAAAAAGCGTGAACGTCGCTTAAAAAATCGTGGTAAAAAATAAATTTACTAGTAAAAAGCATAAAAATTTAGAGAAGTCAGCGTGAACAACGCGACTTCTCTTATTTTGGAGGAGACGAGATGTTACTAGGTTCACATGTATCAATGAGCGGTAAAAAAATGCTACTTGGGGCGAGTGAGGAAGCACTTTCTTACGGTGCCAATACATTTATGATTTACACAGGTGCACCACAAAACACACGTCGTAAATCAATTGCAGAATTAAATATTATGAATGGCTTGCTGCATATGAAGGAGCATGGTATGGAAAAGATCATCGTACATGCTCCGTATATTATTAATCTTGGTAATACAACCAAACCAGAAACATTCCGACTTGGTGTGGACTTCTTACAAGAAGAAATACAGCGTACCGCAGCATTAGAGGCAACGCAAATTGTTCTCCATCCAGGTGCTCATGTTGGCGCGGGTGTAGATGCGGGTATCGCGAAAATTGTAGAAGGCTTAAATGAAGTATTATCACAAGATTACCCGGTACAAATCGCTCTAGAAACGATGGCGGGGAAGGGGTCTGAAATCGGCCGTACATTTGATGAACTCGCGCGTATTATTGACGGCGTAACGCATAATGAACGTTTATCTGTCTGCTTAGATACGTGTCACGTGCATGATGCGGGTTATAATATTGTAGAAGACTTTGATGGGGTATTAAATAAGTTTGATCAAACGATCGGTCTTGACCGTTTAAAAGTCCTACATATTAATGATTCAAAAAATGTGTGTGGTGCTGCAAAAGACCGTCATGAAAATATTGGATTTGGTGAAATTGGTTTTGAGGCACTCAAATATATCGTGCATCATCCGCAACTGATGAATATACCGAAAATTTTAGAGACGCCATTTGTAGGACCAGATGCCAAAAACAAAAAAGCGCCATATAAAGTAGAAATCGCGATGCTTCGTGATGGTACATTCCGTCCGGAAGAAATTGACGTATTACGCGCATAAGAAAGGAACCGTCTGAAAAAACACTTTGAGACGGTTCCTTTGCGACCACCCCAGGAGTAAGGGTTCTTAGTAGATATTTATTAAGAAGTGAAGGGAGTATCCAGAAAGTTTTTGCTTTCTGGATACTTCTTTTTGTGTAGAGAAATTACGTGTTCATGAAAATGCGTAAAATATGTATTTTTGAACTAAATATGTAAAAACTATATACAAGTAATATAGGAAACGGGGGGATGAAATGAAGAAGCGTTTGATTACGCTATTATTGATGAGTATAATTTTCCCGCTAGTTTGGCAACCTTCTCCAGCACAGGCTTCGGTAAATATAAGTGATATGATCAATACAAGCTTAGGCGCCACAGATGCAGGTGTTTCGATCAGAGATAGTGAAACGGGTCAAATTTTATATCAATTTAATGGAAATACACCACGTAAGCCTGCTTCTACATTAAAATTACTAACAGGTGCTGCGACGCTTTCTCTTTTAGGTGAAGAATACCGTTATCGCACTTCACTATACATAGATGGCTCTATTTCTAAAGGTACGTTAAATGGAAACATATATCTGAAGGGAAGTGGTGATCCGACGCTACAGTATGCGCAACTACTCGCATTTGCGAATGCGCTAAAAAACAAAGGGATTACAAAAGTGAACGGCAATTTATATGGAGATGAACGCATTTTTTCTG
Organism: Lysinibacillus sp. LZ02; assembly: GCF_050613145.1. Taxonomy (GTDB): domain Bacteria; phylum Bacillota; class Bacilli; order Bacillales_A; family Planococcaceae; genus Lysinibacillus_B. The sequence goes on from NZ_CP192507.1 coordinate 1,424,635, forward strand.
GTTCACCATTAACACCGGGGATTGTAGCGGAGGATGAAAGTGACTATTATGCTGCCCGTACATCAGGTCTTGTATTATCACCTGATAATGACTTTGATGCTGGTACGATGATCGTACGAGTTGCAGGTGGAAAAGTCGGTCAAAAACCGTCTGTCTCATTTATGCCAAATGCAATGGGGATGACAATTATGAATAATGCGAAAACGGTGAGCGGTAGAAGTACAAACACAATTACCATTTCGCGCAAATATCGCACGGGTGAAGTCATTATTTCAGGAAATATACCGGCAGGCAAGTGGACACAAGAATGGGTCACCGTAAATGATCCGACAATTAATACGGTATATGCGCTGCAAGAAGCAATGAAAACACAGGGGATTAAGTTTGTTGAGACATCGGCTATTAATCGCGGGGAAGTTCCGAATAACGCCACTTTCATTACAACTTATGAATCACAGACGTTAAAAGAAATGTTCCCTGCATTTATGAAGCTCAGTAATAATAGTATGGCCGATATCTTTGTGAAAACATTAGGTGCTGAAGTGCACGGAGTAGGTGATACGCAAACGGGTGTAAATGTATTGCGTGAGTTTGGGCAAACGATCGGTCTTGATATGAGCAATTGGACATTTGAAGATGGTTCAGGGATTTCCCATAACAACAAAGTTTCGCCTAATGATTTAACAGCGCTTCTTTATCATGTACGTGATATGGATGCGTATAACACATATTATCAAGCGTTACCGGTGGGGGGAAATAAGGAGCGTTTAACGGGTGGCTCTCTTCGGAATCGTTACACAAAAGCCTCTACTAAGCTCCGGGTCGTGGCAAAAACGGGAGCTCTTACGGGTGTAAATACGTTAGCTGGTTATGTAAAAGCGAAATCAGGTAAAACGTATATTTTTTCTATCATGACAGAAAATCGATCTGCGCCTGCTATCGATGAAATTGACACGGTTGTTTCACATCTTATTAATAAATATTAATAGGTCAAACGAGTGGTTTCTATAAAGGGAATCACTTGTTTTTTTGTTGAAAATGTATTTGTGACAAAAATGCGTCTAAAAATAAAGCGCTTTACAATCGGTAAAGTAAAAAATGTGAGCGCTGCCATTGTTGTTAGAACAGTCCGCTTACTATTAATACCGAAACGAGATAAAAACGTTCGAAAATAGCTATGTTATAAAACCTAACATTTGATTGCGGGTAGAAATTACATGCTTTATCGTTAAACGTGTGAAAGGTGAGGTGAATTAAATGGATAAGGAAATAAGAAGAGCTATGCCGGTGCTTCCTATCAGTACAGTTATGCAACTGACGAATTTAACCGCAAGACAAATCCGCTACTACGAAGAGCATCATTTAATTGAGCCAGTACGTACGGAGGCAAATCGTCGCATGTTTAGTCTTAACAATATTGATGAATTACTTGAAATTCAAGAGCTACTGGAGCAAGGCATTAATATTGCCGGTATTAAAAAAGTATTTGCACTGAAGAAAGAAGCAAATAAACGGACATTTCGTGGAGTCGATATTGAAGAATTAGATTTTCGTTCAATCGTGCAAGACGAAATGCAACATTTATCCCGCATTAACGGGCATTAAGACTCCCACCTGAAGGCTTAAGGAAAATCGAGAAGCATAGGTGGGAGATCAACTGCCCGTAAAAGCCCGATTGGTGAAGGCTAACAATCAGTGGGGGATGAGGAACCCCCCACTGATTGAAGTTTCACTTTATAATCTAATAGAATTGAGGAGATAAAATGATGACAGCTCAAGTTGAAACAAAGGCAAAATATACAAAGGAACAAATCAAACAGTTAGTTGTTGAAAAGCAAGTGAAATTCATCCGCTTACAGTTTACAGATATTTTAGGGACAATTAAAAATGTTGAAATCCCAGTAAGCCAATTAGATAAAGCGTTAGACAATAAAATGATGTTTGATGGTTCGTCTATTGAAGGTTTCGTACGTATTGAGGAATCGGATATGTACCTTCGTCCAGATTTAGATACATTTATGATTTTCCCGTGGACAGCAGAAAAAGGGAAGGTAGCTCGATTCATTTGTGATATTGCTCGTCCAGATGGCACACCGTTTGAAGGAGACCCACGGTCAAACTTAAAGCGTGCATTAAAGAAAATGGAAGAGCTAGGTTTTACAAGTTTCAACCTTGGACCAGAGCCAGAGTTTTTCTTGTTTAAACTAGATGAAAAGGGAAATCCAACATTAGAGCTAAACGATGATGGCGGATATTTTGACTTAGCACCGACAGACCTTGGGGAAAATTGCCGTCGTGATATCGTATTAGAGCTTGAGGAAATGGGTTTTGAAATTGAGGCATCTCACCATGAAGTAGCACCTGGTCAGCATGAAATTGATTTCAAATATGCCAATGCAGTCGAAGCGTGTGACAATATTCAAACGTTTAAATTAGTTGTAAAAACAATTGCACGTAAACATGGTTTACATGCTACCTTCATGCCAAAACCACTATTCGGTGTCAACGGTTCAGGAATGCATTTTAACTTATCTTTATTTAAAGAGGGAGACAATGCCTTCTTTGATGAAAACGCAGAGTTGCAATTATCCGACACTGCTCGTTCATTCATGGCAGGTGTACTAAAGCATATACAGGGCTTTACAGCGGTTACAAACCCAACAGTAAACTCCTATAAACGTTTAGTACCAGGCTACGAGGCACCATGTTATGTAGCATGGTCAGCACAAAACCGTTCACCGTTAATTCGTATTCCAGCATCTCGTGGGTTATCAACGCGTATTGAGCTACGTTCAGTAGATCCATCTGCGAATCCATATTTAGCAATGGCCGTGATTTTAGAAGCAGGTCTTGATGGTGTAGTAAATCAATTAACGCCACCAGCACCAGTCGATCGCAACATTTATGTGATGAATGCCGAAGAACGCAAACAACACGGTATCGATAATTTACCAGCTTCACTGGAGGATGCATTAAACGCACTAGAGCAAGATGAAGTGATAAAAGCAGCGTTGGGTGAACATATTTATGAAAACTTTAAAGAAGCAAAAGAAGTAGAGTTTGATATGTTCCGTACAACGGTCCATCAATGGGAACGCGATCAATATATGAAGATGTACTAGTAACATGAAAGAGATGGCTTATTAGGGGCCATCTCTTATTTTAATCGGCCCATTAGCTTTTCGTATTTCTCTGATCCGACTACCAGCTCAGCACTTTTTAATACAGAATCCGGAACCCCCATCAGAAGCCAAGTAGGGTTTGCTTCTGCAAATACAGTGCGCAATTTTTTTATCTCGCTTTTGGATAAATCTACCTCATATTGTAATAAATATTCCCTTACCTCGCTTTTTGAGCCTTGCATTAAAAATTGAAATAATTCATGCTTTTTCAAATCCTCATCCTTTCAAGCGTAAAACCTTTACAAAGGGCGTCATTTCGCTTATACTAAAAAATTGTAAATCGTAATGATTTTGAATTGGAAAGAAGAGAAAGCTATGTCAAAAACAATCATTCAATTAAAAGACGTGTCATTTCAATATGACTACACGCAAGTGTTAAATAACATTTCATTTCGTGTGCAAGAAGGAGATTTCCTTGCGTTACTAGGTCCGAACGGCTCAGGGAAATCTACACTATTAAAATTAATATTAGGTTTATTAAAGCCGATGACTGGTGAAATTGAGCTATTTGGTCACGCATCGAACAGCTTTAAACAGCGAGAATTAATCGGCTATGTTTCCCAAAAATCCAATGCATTTAACTCCGGTTTTCCTGCTACAGTACAAGAAGTAGTCAAATCTGGGTTAGCCAAAAAAACAGGCTTATTTAAGCGGCTACCGAAAGACGCTGATGAACGAGTGTTCAATGCATTAAAAGCAGTAGGAATGGAACAGTTCGCAAAGCGTAATATTGGGCAATTATCAGGGGGACAACAGCAGCGAGTATTTATTGCACGAGCGCTTGTCGCGGAACCGAAGCTACTCATTTTAGATGAACCAACTGTTGGGATTGATCATGAAAATGTGCAGGCATTTTATGATATGCTGGCAAAGTTAAACGAGGAACAAAATATTACAATGATTTTAGTTACACATGATGTGGATACAGTGTCCAATCGCATTAGTCATGTGGCATGCTTAAATCAGAAGATTCATTTCCATGGCTATAAAAATGATTTTGACGCGATCAGTCAAGAAGAGCTTGATGCTTGGTACGGACACGCAGTTCGAAAGATTCACTAAGAGGTATGCATATGATTGAAGCACTATTGAAATATGAATTTTTACAAAATGCCTTTTTATCAGGGATGATCATCGGCATTATTGCACCACTTCTCGGTGTATTTATTGTTGTACGGCGCTTGTCTTTAATTGCGGATGCTTTATCGCATGTTACATTAGCTGGTATTGCAGGGAGCTTATATTTAAGCCAATCATTTGTTGGGTTAGCAACATTAAATCCAATTTATTTTGGGATTGTTGCATCGGTAAGCGGCTCTATTTTAATTGAGCGATTGCGCCGTTTGTATAAGCATTATGAAGAGCTGGCCATTCCGATTATTATGTCCGGTGGGCTTGGGATAAGTGCCATTTTTATCTCGCTGGCAAGTGGCTTTAATACAGACTTGATGAGCTATTTATTTGGTTCGGTTTCTGCTGTATCCAGGCAAGATTTGTATGTTGTACTTGCCATTGCTGTTGTTGTTTTTATCTTTTTATTTACCTTTTTCAAGGAATTATTTGTGTTATCATTCGATGAAGAGTATGCAAAAGCGAGTGGTTTACCAGCAAAGTGGGTTCACTTTTTATTTATGCTAGTCGTGGCGCTTGTTATTGCTGCAAGTATGCGTATTGTAGGGATTTTACTTGTATCCAGTATGATGACATTGCCAGTAGCAGCGGCAATGCGTATTGCCAAAGGGTTTAAACAAGCTATTGTTTATGCTATTATTTTTGGTGAGTTAGCCGTCGTTGTAGGGTTAGTTAGTGCATTTTATTTAGATTTAGCACCAGGTGGAACGATTGTTGTCACATCTATTATCATTTTACTTGTTATTATTTTAGCTAAAAAGCTATTCGTACAATTTTCTACAAAAGGGGTGTAAGCAATGAATGTTACACGTGCTTGGGAAATTTTGAAAGACAATGGGTATAAAAAAACAGACAAACGTGAGCTCATTTTAAATATGTTTGCAGCGACAACGAAGTATTTAACAGCGCGTGATTTGCTGACGGTGTTAAAGCCGCAGTTTCCTGGTATGAGCTTTGATACGATCTATCGTAATCTAGCGACGTTTGTAGAGCTGGGTATTTTAGACGAAACGGAGTTAAATGGAGAACGTAACTTCCGCCTGCATTGTGAGTCTGATCATCATCACCATCACTTTATTTGTAAAGATTGTGGTGATGTAAAGGAATTGTCTTTATGCCCGATGGATTTATTGGGAGAGAAGTTGCCAGGCTACGAGATTGAGGCGCATAAATTTGAAATTTACGGGAAATGTCCGCATTGTCAGTGAAATATTGTATGATTCAGATTATTTTCCAATAAAATTGACCAAAATTCTTGTTGTTATGCTAAAATGATTATGCATAAATATTAGGAGGGTATCAACATGGCAAAGAAACCTAAATTAGGTCACATTACAGAGTCACGCCTACAAGAAGCGTTAGATGTTCGTGACCGTTTAATCATCGAAGTATTAGTAAAAGTTTTAGACGAGAAGCTAGTAATCGAGCGTCCAATTTTACGTGAACGTGTAACAAACTTTGTAGAGCTTGGTGACTATGATGATGAGTTAAAAGAAACTTTATACGCAATCATTAATAAGCTATAGTAGCTACATAATGAGAGGCTTCGATATCGGAGTCTCTTTTTTGTTGTTACTTTATGAAAAAAGGAGGCGTATCGATGCAAGGACGTTGTGTGTTGATTTCAGGCGGTGTACGGAGTGGGAAAAGCGCCTTTGCTGAAAATTATATTATGCAATCTAAACAACAAAGACAAGCCGTTTATATTGCTTCCGGTGTAGCGTTTGATGAGGAAATGAAAAAACGCATCGAACGCCACAAACATGATCGCAGAAATGATGGGTGGGTTACGATTGAAGTACCACATGAATTACCAGAACGACTCACCGAATTCAACGATAAACATATTGTTTTATGGGATTGTATTACGACATGGTTAACCAATATTTTAGTAGAAAGTTTGCCAGTCGAAGAGATGATCGTAAAGTTAAAAGAGCAATTATATCAGTGGCGGAAGCGCGGTATGACAGTGGTGATTGTCTCGAATGAAGTACTAGATGCAGGAATTTGTAAATATGAATTTACGGCGAATTATCAGCGCCTTTTAGGAGAATTAAATCAATGGCTCGTTACGTTTTGTGACGAGGCGTATGAATTAGACTACGGGTTTGTAAAGAGGTGGAAAGGTTGAAGCAAATTGTAATAGGCTATATGTTAGCGTTGCAATTTTTTACGGCGTTACCAATCAGAAAATCGTTTAATATGACGAATAAATCAGCAACGGTTATGTATAGTGCCATTCCAGTCATTGGTTTAATGATGGGTGCTATTTTAGCAGGTTTTGTTACTATAAATGATTTATATTTTAGTTTATCCCCACTATTTACAGCTATTTTACTTGTTGTACTTCCTTTTGTGATGACAGGCGGTTTACATATGGATGGGGTTGTTGATACAGGGGATGCATTTTTTTCATATCGTGATCAGAAAAAGCGGCTAGAAATTTTAGACGACCCGCGCATTGGTGCGTTCGGTGCGATGACACTCGTTTTGTTTGTGTTATTAAAAGTCGGGATTTTTTATGAGTTGTTACTGCGCGATGTCCCGCTATTATTCTTCATTTTCATGCCGTTTATAGCGAGACAATCTGTGCTTTTAGTGTTTGTAACTACCAATACATCAAAAGAAACAGGGATTGCAAGCTACTTTAAAAAAACGGTCAATGAACGAGCGATTATGTGGAGCGCGGTTGTATATATCGCTTTTATCTTCGTGCTTGCATTCCTATTCAAGTTGCCTGTACTAATCGGTTTATGTGTCGCGATGCTACTATTTACGATTGTTTATCGCGCTTGGGCGAAACGCAATTTTGGCGGGATTTCAGGGGATTTACTTGGTACGATTTTTGAAGTGGGGGAATTATTTTTATGGTTCGTACTATTGTGCATCTTATAAGACATGAGTTAACGGAGGCAAATATCGAACGGCGTTATATTGGTTGGACAGATCAAGCGATTAGACAAGCTGTACAGGCCACTTTATCGTTCCAACCTACAATGGTATACGGGAGTGATTTAAAACGTTGTCAGCAAACGGCAGCTTGTTATTTTCCGAATAGCTCGTTTATCGCGGATGAGCGATTACGCGAGTTGCATTTCGGCGATTTTGAAATGAAAACATATGAAGATTTACAGCATGATACATTGTACCGTGCATGGATTGATGAACCCTTTCAAGTGACGCCACCAAATGGGGAATCATTTGACGTATTCAAGGCGCGAGTGTTACATGCTTTTGAAGACATTGTCAGCAAACAAAAGGAATGTACATTTGTTATTCATGGCGGTGTGATTAAAATGATTTTAGCAACGTATTTACAACAGGGATTTCACGATGTTCATGCGAAGCATAGAACGCTTTATACGTTAAGCTGGGAAGGAGAGAAATCATGCATATCGTTATCGGAGGAGCCTATAATGGTAAACGAAAATACGTTTACGATCGAGTAGAAAAGCCGTATACAGAATTTGAAGGAATAATCCCAGATACATATTTTACGAAAGATGAAACGGTTATTATTTCGGGCTTTGAGCAACTCGTGATGGCGTATCGGACATATGATGAATTGCAAGTAGCAGAAATCATTGTAACAAAGCTCAAAAAACTTGTGAGCGAAACAAATGTGATTTGTATTTGTAATGATCTTGGGCGTGGGGTTGTCCCAATTGATAAAGAGGAACGTTTTTTACGTGATGCTTGCGGTCGAGTATATCAAAAGCTATTTCAAGAGGCGCAATCGGTCACGCGCATTTGGTACGGTTTAGCAGAACGCTTGAAATAATACTGTTAGTACTTATGCCATTTATTTTATAAAATTTTTCAACTATTAATTGTATTGTGACAACGAAGTTCGATAAGAGAGTAGGTCATGGTATACTTACGCATAATGACATGAATAAAGGAGTTTAATTTATGCACGAAATGGAGCAGTATTTTTACAATGGACAAGTGCATCTTAGTTTGCAAGCAGCACAAGAGGTAAAAGAGGATGCACCAGAAGCACAAACAGCGAAGCAACTAATTGCGCTATATGAACGTTACGGTGTGGCTGCGATTCCTTGCTATAGTGAAAAGGCTAAGCAGTCTGTAGAGCGTGCAGATGAGACATACGCAGAAATGGATGACGTAGCAGAAATTCGTGCTATACAGGATGAAGAAGCCTTTGGAAAACGCATTAAACAATTAGAACAAGTCGCAAAAACGGGCACATCTACTGAAAAAGCACAATCCTTCTTCACGCAAGGTCAATTGTTTTTATACGCACATCATTATGATGAGAGTGTACATTGCTTTATGCAAGCTGTTAAGCATCATCCAAATAAAGCGGTTTATTATGGGATTGCCGCGCAAACGATGAATCGCTTTAGTTACCCGCCATTTGAGGTGTTAGGCTATTTAGAGCGTGCGATTGACTTAGATCCACAAAATGCACGTTGGTATTGGAATAAGGCACTTGTGTTAACGCAGCTTTACAAAGATCTCAAAAAAGATTTGTTTTTAGAAAATGCATTAATCACACTTGAAAAAGCACAAGCGAATTGCCGCGAAGAACAAAAATCATTAAAGACGGCGATTGAAAACACATTTGAAAATATGCGCGAGTATTTATTTCAATAAAAACGAGGTAAAGTAGATTTTTCTACTTTACCTCGTTTGTTTATACGGGCACTTGTTTGATTTTATTTTTTGATCGAAATAACATGAGAAGCATAGTCGCAACAATGGCAGCTACGACAGCATATGACGTCAAAACGATGCTCATATCGCTATTTGCTACACCGATACCGATGATTGCCCATACAAAGACGAGGGCAAAATATATATCATCAGATACGTAACGCCCAATAATCGCAAGCAGACCGGCGAATAGGATGAGTGCAATTGTAATCGTGACTTCATCCAAGCGGAACGTAACTTCGTGATATTTTAATGTAAAACTAATACTAGCAATGGTTACGACTGAAATCCAACCTAAGTAAATGGAGAATGGTAAGCGTCCGCCAAGACTATTATTTTCCTTAGGATAAGATACGTAAATGAAAATGAGTGTAACTAATAATAGGACAATGATCACCGTTGAGAGAATAAAAAGCTCATAATGAAAAGCTACTATCCAACCTATATTTAACATGCAACTCAAAATAAACAGGTGTGCGACCTCGTTTGAAATGGCTTTTTCTGATTGGCGGTTTGTAAATGCGCTAAGTAACCATATAGCGAGTAATAAATAAATCAAGTTCCAGATAGAAAACACATAGTTGGCAGGTGTAAAAAGAGCGTTCACACTACTAGAAATTTCTTGCGTAGTTTTTCCGTTAATGGGCAATGTATTAGCCAGTACATTGACTGCAATCATTGCTATATAAGCAATGACCATCGAAATCCACTTTACCATAATATTCATACTCCTTCCGTTAATAAATGGCTTATCTGTCCCTTTAAATAAGAAAACTTGGCTACAACGTTCTGAACATCAAGAAAAAATAGATTAACAAGTGCCTAATTCGTCAATGAATGGTACGATAGGAAGTGCAAATGTAACAGTAAATAAGGGAAGTGAAATGGTTGGAAAATAAGACGCAACAAGAAGTAAATCGTTACATAGAGACTGTCATGGCACAATTAACAAAACAAGCGAATACTGAGCAATTTGAGCATATTATTAAAGAAAATATTCAAACAAAGAAGGCGTCAGCTAAGGATGAACAGGATTATTTCGATCGTCTTATGCTAAATATTACGTATTTTGTTGAAAATAAAGCAGCATGGATGTCCATGATGCGTGATACCTTTGGCAAAGGGCTCGTACCAAAGACAAACGCTATACAGAGTGAAGCTACGGCTCATCAAATGCGTATTCGTCAAGCGATTAGCGAAAAGATGGACGACTATACAAAATTATTTCATAGCCAATATAAAGCATTAAAGGTAACAGAAGAAGCTATTGTTTATGATTATGCTTATGCATCGGTAGAACATTCGTTACGTTTTGATTTTTTAATATATTTAACACTTCAAAAAGATATAAATAACATATTTTCAGGCGATTTCGAGGAAACGCTGCGCATTGTTGATGGATATGTTGCATACTATGCAGATCAATGCGTCAATCAAATGGAATTGTTATAAGGGAGAAGATTATGATGCAATCACCATATACTTTTGTGCATAAAGCACCAGCTTCAACAGATGAAAAAAGACCAGCAATTTTTCTATTACATGGTTTAGGTAGTAATGAACACGATTTACTACAGCTAGTAGGCGAATTAGAAAGTAGTTGTCATATTTTTAGCTTACAAGGGCCAATCAAGCATGCGCCTGGTTATGCGTTTTATACGTTTGAAGAAGAGGGCTTCCCAACACGTGACGTATTTGATAAAGTGATTCAATTTACGCAAGCATTTATTTTTGAAGCGATTCAGGAATTTAATTTAGATGTGGAAAAAATTTATGTCGTTGGGTTTAACCAAGGGGCCGTGGTCGCGCAAACATTAGCTTTAATCATGGGCAGTGCGATTCGCGGGACAGTGGCCTTATCAGGGTATATACCAGAGTTTGTTGCAGTAGAGTACAATAGATTGCCAATGGATAAATCGAAAATCTTCATTTCACACGGCGAATATGATTATGTATTCCCATTTGTGTGGGGCGAGGGAAGCGCAACCTTCTTCAAAGATTTTGGGGCCGATGTGACATTTAAAACGTATCCAGATGGACATGGCGTGACAGCAGAAAATATACAAGACCTTGTTGCATTTATCGCAGGGGATTTAACGACTATATTAAATTAAGCGATGTGTTAAACAAGATAAAACTTCAAGTGTATTGATTTACCTTTTATTATTATTGAAGAGAGCGTTGAGCCACGTTGATTTCCGCAGGCACGGCTTCAACTCATTTATTTCGGCTTGTGCTTTTCCTACAGGAATCGAGTTGCCTGCGCTCCAATCAACATAGCATATTCGCTTATTATTTATGTGTAATAAAGTAAAAAAAGATGGGCTCATCGTTTTGAGCCCATCTTTTTTATCGTATCCGCAACCTTCTGATTGTACGGATTATATATTATATTCGTACATTTTTGTATCTGTAATGATTTTAAAGTGTAAGCCTTTATTGTGGTCACTCACTTCATGACGAATTTCATCTAAATTAACGAGTTGATTTGATCCGACAAATTGAGACAGTGTCTCAAGGAGTTCAGTAAAGGCATTTGAAAACATTTGGCGCATAGTGTCAAAATCGATATTGCGGAAGCTACCATCAATATCGTAGACTTCAATGGAATTTAGCTGCTTGGCTGCACCGGCAAAGCGATCATCATAAACTGTGTAACTTTCATCTGTAATGACGATTAGATGTAAAATCTCTCCGGTAGCTGTACGTAATTCAATATTCGTTTTGTGTTTTTTGACATCTGTCACTTCGTGAATACCGTGTGTATGTTTAATAAAAAATAACGACATGTTGTGCCCCCCTAAACAGTTGTTATATTACATTTTATTTTAAAATAAAATGTAGTAAAAGTTAGTAAAGTACCATTTTTTACATATCATTACTACATCACACCTAATTAGAGGTGATTTTATTCAGCGTATAATAGTCGTATAAGTAGTACAAAATGTCTTGTCCGTTTTCCTCTAAAAGGGTTTCTGTCTGCTGGACAAGTGTAACTTTCGTTTTTTCTTCATGAATCATATTTTCTTCGACAATCAGCTCAATTGTTACTTCCCCATGAATAGCTAATTCATTGTCGATTGTCTGATCAATGCCATATGCATCAAATAAGCTAGGTTGCCAAGTGCCGGTAATCAGTAATACATTTTCCTGTTGGCTTGGCTCATAATGCCACTGTACATCACGTAGAATGGATTTAAATAGGTTGTTGACTGTAAATGTTTGATCGTTATATGTGACTTCAATTGCTCGAATGGAATGCACGTCTTGTGAGATAGCGGTTGCCGCTTGATCAGCTGCTGAATTAATACCGGATGCAGCATCTTTAATTTGTACAAGAGTATCTGAACACCCTACTAAACAAAATGAAAGTATACTTGCTGATAATATCATATATAATTTTCGCATGGTAATTCCTCCGTATTTTATACATCTCATCTTGTACTCATCTTACTAAATCTTTTGCTCTGAAAAACGTTAACTTTCCAGGTTTATGTGAATATTTTTTAACATCTTTACGTGCTGTCAATGAATAAATGGAAATCCAAATATGTCGATAGTGAACATAAAAATAGGGTGCGGGTAGATTAGGGTGGAAATAACTCGTAGGAGGGACTAAGTACGATTATGCGTATTGATGATGAAATCCTCGATAAATTAGGTGTTTATTTTGTGTATCATGATATATATGGTCGTTACGGCATTACATTTGAAAGCTTTGTAACACGTTGGAGTAAAGGAATATTGGATCTTTATTAGGTGTAAAAAATGCTTGTTGTGCGATGACAACAAGCATTTTTATTAGAATTTTTTTTGAATCCATTCGTTTGCTTCGAGCCAGTTGTTGACACGAATAACATTTGAAGGGATAGATAACTGGTTATATGGTGTATTAAATAGCAACACCGGAATATTTAGTTCCTCTGCAATCATAACGGCATTATCATGTTTGTCTTCGAAAAACGCATCAACCTGATATTGGCGAGCTGCTGCAATTTTATCGTGACTGCCGATGAGTTCGATATGATGATAAGGAATTTGTTGCTCTTGGAACCAATTCGTTGTCACATCAAAAACATTTTCGCCACGAGCTGAGATATAAAATAGCTCATATACATTTTCCCAGGCATTTAAAATTTGTTTTGCATGTGTTGCTGCTTCACTTACTGCATACATAGCTGGTTCATTTTCTTTAAACCATGCGTTAAAGCCAGCGCGGTCGATTGAATGGGGGAATGCGCTTAAAAAATCATATTCGACCACATCATTCAGTGTAATATTGACATTGTACTCTTTATTAATATGTGGAATTAATGTCGCAGGGCATGTAACTGTTCCATCAATATCAATACCAAAGCGTGGTTTTGTTTTGGATGTCACGCGGAAACACCTCTCTTATGCATTCGCTTTTGTGTCAGCTTCACGCTGTTGTGCCATTTCAGCAGCTAGCTTATCGATTTCTTTTTTCAGTTCGTCTACCATCGTTTCTTCAGGTACTTTACGCACTGTTTTACCTTTCATGAATAGAAGGCCTTCACCGCGCGCACCGGCAATCCCGATATCTGCTTCACGAGCTTCTCCAGGGCCATTCACCGCACAACCTAATACTGCTACTTTTAATGGTACATTTAGTTTGGAAATATATTCTTCTACTTCGTTTGCAATCGAGATCAAGTCAATTTCGATACGACCACAAGTAGGGCAAGAAATTAATGTCGCCATATTCGATGCAAGACCGAATGATTTTAGTAACTCACGTGCGACTTTTATTTCTTCTACTGGGTCTGCTGAAAGTGAGATACGAAGTGTATTACCGATGCCTTTCGAAAGAATAGCACCAAGACCAGCAGCTGATTTTACTGTACCTGCAAATAGTGTACCTGATTCTGTAATACCTAAGTGTAGCGGATAGTCAAATGCTTGTGCCGCTTTTTCATAGGCTTCAATCGCTAAGTTTACATCAGAAGCTTTCATCGACACGATAATGTCATGGAAGTCTAGGTCTTCTAAAATTTTAATATGGTGTAGCGCTGATTCAACCATCCCATCAGCTGTAGGGTAGCCGTATTTTTCTAAAATGTGGCGCTCTAATGAACCTGCATTTACACCGATACGAATCGGAATATTTTTCGCTTTCGCTGCGTTAACAACTGCTTCTACCTTTTCACGACGACCGATATTACCTGGATTAATACGAACTTTATCAATGCCGTTTTCGATCGCTTTTAATGCTAAACGGTAGTCAAAGTGGATATCTGCAACAAGCGGAATGTTAATTTGTTTTTTAATATCGGCAATCGCATCAGCTGCGCGCTCATCAGGAACAGCTACACGCACGATTTGACAACCAGCTTCTTCTAAACGTTTAATTTCTGCAACAGTGGCTTCTACATCATGTGTTTTTGTTGTACACATACTTTGAATAACTACTTCATTGTTACCACCAATCGTTAAATTACCAACACGTACAGGGCGTGTTTTTGTACGGTGAACGATTTCACTCATTTCATTTCTCTCCTTTTCGGGCTTTAATACATAAGCCGTCACTGAAACCTATTTTAGCAGTCTGTGAAAGTAAAAAACAAGGAAGAATAACTGATTTATTATTTTTCACAACGATTTACTGGTTTTATCGGGATTAAAACTTCTTCCCCAGCAACCAATGATTGTTTTTCAAGATGTGGATTATATCGAAAAAATAGAGTAAGTCGTTCGGATTGAGAGATATTATATTCGTAAGGTACTGCCGCAAATAAACTATAAATGGTATCGTTTGGAGTGACTTTTACACGTACGGTTTCATATTCAACTATTTGTACACAATCGCCTTCATAAAAGTCTGCTAGAGGTAATGTGCCCTCCTGTAAGTCAATTTTAATCACGGCGGCAACAACAAAAAATAGAACTGTCCATAAAAGTAAGCGCAAAAAATCCCTCCTTGCACAACACTATATGTGTGAATGAGAGATTCATGCTTATTTTTAGGATTGTTTTGGATATTTTGTTAAAGCAATGATAATAAATAACATTGTGATAAAGATTCCTATTAAAGTAGCCCATGTTCCTGATAATTGGAATATCTCGGAGATAATGGAAATGAGTATTGCCCATGTAGCGGCAAAAGCAGCTGTACGCCAAATATGACGATACTCACCGCGGCGTTTCATGATTTTGCTGAAAAAATAACCAGCCAATGCATATAAACTAATACGCGCAAAAATTAATAGAGTCGTAAAAATAAATAAGAAAATAAAAGCAAATGGGTAAAGTAACCACTGAATATCAGCAAGGTACTCCGTTAAGCCATCGATGTTCAGTACATTTTCGTTTACGCCTGTTGTAAATTGTCCGAATGAAAAGGCTGTTATAAGGGTAATCAATATAAACACATATTGAATGACTTTTCCAATGGATAAAATTCGGTAGGCGGCTAATTTTTTAGGGTTTATTAAACTATCAATAAATAATTGTGAGTGCTTCATGTCGTTTCTCCTCCACACGCAAGTTTAACATGAAATGTGTAGAAGGAAAATGAACATTGCTTGAAACCTTTTAGAGTGAAGTACGTAAAATGATAGAAAGGAGAGAGTTGTATGGATATCGTTGCATGGGTTTTAATCATTGCATTTTTTGCCATTGCATTTATTGGGCTAATTTATCCGATTATTCCATCGGTGTTGTTTATATTAGGTGGTTTTGTTGTATATGGGTTATTTTATAGTTTTAGTGAGCTACCTTGGTGGTTTTGGCTAATTGAAATTTTATTAGTTGTACTATTATTTGGTGCAGATACAGTTTCGAATTTAATTGGTGTTAAGAAATTTGGTGGCTCCAAAGCAGGTATGTGGGGAAGTACAATCGGATTGCTCGTTGGACCGTTTGTCATTCCGTTTGCTGGTATTTTAATTGGACCGTTTTTAGGGGCGGTAATAGCAGAGCTACTTATCACGAAGTCAGACTGGGAGCAAGCAATAAAAACAGGCGTCGGTTCGCTTGTCGGCTTTTTAACATCGGTTGTCACAAAGGGGATTTTGCAAGCGATTATGATTATACTATTTGTATTTGCCATTTAACTTGCCTAAATTTCCGTCAAAAGGCTGATTTGCCATTTTGCGTGCTTTTTTAGTTGAACGTCTGGGCTAATTTTGATAACTTAGTTATGGAATCATATTAATTCTATTTATTTCAAGGAGGAACTTAATTATGGCTTACAAATTACCAGAATTAACTTATGCTTACGATGCATTAGAACCACATATCGATGCACGTACAATGGAAATCCACCATTCTAAACACCACAATACGTATGTAACAAACTTAAACGCAGCAGTAGAAGGTACTGAATTCGCTGAAAAAGACATCAACGAACTAATTGCCAACTTAGACGCTCTACCAGCGGACAAGCAAACTGGTGTACGTAACAACGGTGGCGGTCACGCAAACCACACATTATTCTGGGAAGTAATCGCGCCAGGCGGTTCGAATACACCAGTTGGTGAGGTTGCAAAAGCAATCGATGCTAAATTCGGTTCTTTCGATGCATTCAAAGAAGAGTTCGCTAAAGCTGCAACAACTCGTTTCGGTTCAGGCTGGGCTTGGTTAATCGTTGAGGGCGACGGTGTAGCTGTAACATCAACTCCAAACCAAGACTCTCCAGTAATGGAAGGTAAAACACCGATCCTAGGCTTAGACGTGTGGGAGCACGCTTACTACTTAAACTACCAAAACCGTCGTCCAGACTATATCACTGCATTCTGGAACGTAGTGAACTGGGACGTAGTAGAGAAAAAGTTCCAAGAAGCTAAGTAATCGCGAAGATTTTAGCTGTTCTTAGAAATCTACAGTTTGCGACGAAAGCGAAGCGGCAGGAGCACTACTGGGACGTAGTAGAAGCTAAATTCCAAGCAGCTAAATAATAAAAATCGGTACTAGGCGATTTTTATTATTTCTGCACCGAAAGCGAAGCAACAGGTGCAAAATAATTGCTACTTATATAAACTGCACCTCTAATTCTAATGATTAGAGGTGTTTTTTATTGTTGAAAATACAAATTCATAGTGCCTAGATAAATTAGTTTTTATGAAATTAACAGCGCGATAAAAAAAGCGCCTACTCCTAAAAGAACACTCCCAATCCAATAAAAAGACGCCAATCCAAACTGGCGTGCTTTCACAAGCTGCAATGTTTCATAGCTATATGTAGAAAAAGTTGTAAAGGCACCTAAAAAGCCAATCCCTACTAATTGATACAATGTATCGGCAACTTCATTGGCTATAACGAGCCCTAACAAAAAAGCACCAACTATATTAACGATGAAAGTAGGAAACGGGAAGCCTTTATGAATAGTAGATAATTTTTTACTCACAATAAATCGAATAATTGCGCCAAAAAATCCACCAATCATGACATAAATCATGTTCGAACACCTCCACTCCCAAGCTTATAGCCAATCAAGCTAAGAAAAAGGCCACCAATCATAGAACAACTAATGTAAAGAAAAGCGGTTCCATATAATTCATCAGAAACGAGTGTAGCCGTTTCATAGCTGAATGTAGAGAAGGTTGTAAAAGCGCCAAGTACACCAGTCGTTAAAGCAAGTCGTATA
This sequence comes from Lysinibacillus sp. LZ02, assembly GCF_050613145.1. Lineage (GTDB taxonomy): Bacteria > Bacillota > Bacilli > Bacillales_A > Planococcaceae > Lysinibacillus_B. Next base: position 1,442,230 of record NZ_CP192507.1, read on the forward strand.
TGTGGATATTTATTAAATAACGTTCCACTTAGAATAAAGCTAAGCAGAAAGCACCCAAATAAATTAGCGATCAATGTTGCGAGTGGAAATCCACCCTCATATATAACGATTTGGCTTAGGCAATATCGGAGTAATGCGCCAACCGCCCCCCCGACTCCAACAGCGAATAATTCCATGTAATTCACCTCGATGTATATCTTCTTTTACTATTTAACAAGATATCAGGAAAAATGGAAACCTTTTCGCGACCAACCTAGTCATTATCAAAAAGGGTCTGCCGTAATCACGCCTTTTTTCTAATAGAAGATAATGTTATACTAAAGGGCATGAGTTTTTTACGTATCGGAAAGTATACGTTTTATGGATCCTCGAATAAGAACGATCTATAAGTGTTTATTTCCAACCTAGCCATGAAAAATGATTTCAAAATGGTTAAAACTCGTAATGAGCAAGAATACATCCTGAAAATATCAGGTAAATAGTAAAAGATATTAAATGAAAGTGTAATGGTAGCCTCCGCGCTTTGCCATAGCCTACACAGGAGCTAAAACAGGCGTGGCCTGTTTGGATCTCCTGTTCCTGCTCCTGACACTACGCTTTCGTCGCAAAGAAAATCTTGGCTCCTATGGCTATGGCGCGCTACGGCAAAAGTGAATATTTCTCTATATGCTAGAAAAACATTTCTCTTCTATAAAAGAAATCAATTTCTTTCAGTTTGCATGCATAATCGCCCAGCCTGTACTTTCATCAATGAGGGTCTTGCATTATTTTTTAGCAATCGATTATTTTATGGAACAATAGTTGCTTGTAGCGGAGGCACGAGAGTGTAGCTGACGGCATGCGCCTTTCGCTACAGAGCAAAGCTTCCTACGGGGAAAGCGAGACAAGCAAGACCCCGCAGGAGCGAAGGATGAGCGACGAGGAGGCTTGATGCTCGCCCGTGGAAAGCGAGTGCCGGAGCGGAAAGCAACGGTTACCCGAATGGTAATATATATTTCAGGATTTGCTCAGTATAATTTGAAATAGTTTAAAAGAAAGGGGAACGGAAGGTGCGAAAACCGATACCGAATAACAATAATAAGAATGCTAAAGCAAAGCAACGCGCAAACTTAACATTCCGCATGAACATCCTTTTCTTTTCAATCTTTTTATTGTTCTCAATATTGATTTTTCGTCTAGGCTACTTGCAAATTGTCAAAGGGGAAGATTATGTACGTAAATTAGAGGAAAAAGAGGAAGTACGTGTTAATACGAGTGTACCACGCGGTCGTATTTATGATCGATACGGTCGTATTTTAGTCGATAATCAGCCTGAAAATGCCATTACGTATACGAAACTGCCAACGACGAAAAGAGATGAAATGTTAGAGGTAGCAAAAGATTTAGCGCAATTAATCGATATGCCGACAAATCGTGTAACCTATCGCGACAAGCAAGACTTTTGGATTTTGAATAATAATGAGGCAGCCAAAGAAAAAGTAACGGATAAAGAAATGCAGGAATTCCGTAAAGCGAATGAAAATATTGAAGAAAGTGAAGTAGATAAAGAATATAATCGTCGTATTCTGGAACGGATTACGGATGAAGAATTAGCGCAGCTAACGGATTTTGATTTAGAAGTGCTAGCGATTTACCGTGAGATGACGTCAGGCTATAATCTATCGCCACAAATTATTAAAAGTGAAAATGTAACGGATGCAGAATTTGCCTTAGTATCCGAACGATTATCAGAATTACCGGGTGTGAATACGACAACAGACTGGAAACGTGTGCGTTTAGCATCGCTCGCTGTCCTTGGACGTACAACAACACCAAGTAAAGGGATTCCGAAAAGTAAGTTGAACTACTACCTCGCTCGAGAATATTCTCGAAATGATCGTGTGGGGGAAAGTTATTTTGAAGCGGAGTATGAAGAGTTATTACAAGGTGAAAAATCCGTTGTCAAAAACTTAACAAATAAAAAAGGTGAAGTCGTTGAAACGATTACAACCTATGCAGGCGAACCAGGGAAAGATTTAGTCACAACGCTTGATATGGAATTGCAACAAGAAGCAGACCGTATTGTTGAAAAATATTTATTACAAATGAAAGCTTCAGGCGGTGCGTCACTGTTAGACCGAGCCTTTTACGTTATGATGGATCCGAATACAGGTGAAATTTTAAGTATGGTTGGCAAGAAAATTGAGTATGACGAAGAAACGCGAGAGCGCTATATGATTGATTATTCTTATGGTGCCTTTACAACCGCTTATGAAGCAGGTTCAGCGGTGAAGGCTGCAACCGTATTAACTGCTTATCAGGAAGGGGTCATTTCACCAGGAACAGTTTTAGTCGATCAGCCTATTTTACTAGCAGGTACACAGCCAAAAAGCTCGGTGTTTAACCGAGGTGGCGCCATTGCGATGAATGACGTAAGAGCTTTAGAACAATCATCCAACTCGTATATGTTCCAACTAGCCATTAAAATGGGTGGGGCGAACTATTACCGTAATATGGGATTAAGGCTGAAAGATGATACACTGCAACGTATGCGCAACGGTTATGCCCAGTTTGGTTTAGGGGTTGAAACAGGTATTGATTTACCAGGGGAGATGACGGGATACCAAGGGGTAATGGATACGCCAGGTAAAATGCTCGACTTAGCAATTGGTCAGTTTGATACGTATACGCCACTTCAGCTCGCACAGTATATTTCTACTATTGCGAATGGTGGTTATCGTATTCAGCCTCGATTACTAAAAGAAATCCGTAACCCTTCTTCTGATGGTGAAAAGCTTGGCACATTAGTAGAAGAAGTACAGCCGAAAATTTTAAATCGTATTTCTAACACAGATGCAGAAATTGCGCAAGTAAAAGAAGGCTTACGTCGCGTGTATGTCGGTTCTTATGGTTCCGCTAGAAGTAAATTTTATGATACGCCTTATACAGCAGCAGGTAAAACAGGTACGGCAGAGGTAGTATATTACGGACCTCAAAAGGAGCGCTATGGTACAGAAGTGTTAAGCCTTATTCATGTTGGTTTTGCACCATATGAAAACCCTGAAGTAGCGTATGCAGTAGTCATTCCTTGGGCTACGACAAACCACAATAGATATACGTCTTATAATAACTATATTGCTAGAGAAGTGTTAGATGCTTATTTTGCACTAAAAGAAAAGCGTGCAACTGATGGGAAATTAACGAATACAGTAGAGCAAGACATTTTACCAGCTCTATCAAAAGATATTCTTGATGAAGATGAAGAAGAAGAAAAAGTAAATGAGTAATGATAAAAGGAGCGATTTCATAGGCGTAGGTCTATGAAATCGCTCCTTTTTACGTGATATGCGATGTTTGGAATTTACATTGTTTCACACTAATTTACGCACGCTTAACAATTCGTTTATATGTTCTCAATAATACGAATCTATAGTGAAACTTGTAAGAATACTTACTTTGATTTGGAGGACATTCACGATGAAAAAATGGAAGTACTTAACAATGACAGCGGTATTAGGTTCTGCACTATTATTAGGAGCATGTAGTGATGACAAAGATTCAACAACTGCAAACGGTGCAGAAACAGAAACAGAAGAAGGCGCAGCACAATTATCAGGTGATGTACTAGGTGACGGTTCATCTACTGTAGCACCAATTATGGAGGCGATCGTAGAAGAATACGCAGGTGTACAACGTGATGTGCGCGTTTCTGTCGGCGTATCAGGTACTGGTGGTGGATTTGAAAAATTCGTCAACGGTGAAACAGATTTTTCAAATGCCTCTCGTCCTATTAAAGATTCAGAAGCTCAAAGCTTAAAAGATGCAGGCATTGACTATACAGAATTCGAGATTGCTTACGATGGTTTATCTGTCGTTATTCACCCAGAAAACACTTGGGCTAAGGACTTAACAGTAGACCAATTAAAAAAACTTTGGGTAGAAGATGGCACAACAAAGAAATGGTCTGATATCGATCCATCTTGGCCAGCTGAAGAAGTTGCATTTTACTCACCAGGTTCTGATTCTGGTACGTACGACTATTTTGATGAAGTAATTTTAGATGGTGAAGATTTAGTAAAAACAGCTACATTATCAGAAGATGATAACGTATTAGTACAAGGTGTTGTTGCTGATAAAAATGCGATCGCATTCTTCGGTTATGCATACTACTTAGCAAACCAAGATAAATTACAAGTTGTAGCCGTAGATGGTGTAGAGCCAACGAACGAAACGATCGAATCAGGTGAATATTCACCATTATCACGCCCACTGTTTGTATATGTAAAAAATGAAGCTGTGAAAAATGAGGCAACATATGACTTCGTTAAATTTGCACTTGAAAATGCAGGCGATATGGCAGAACTAACAGGTTATGTACGTTCACCACAAGCAAAATATGATGAAGGTTTAGCGGCACTAGAAGCATTAAAATAAAAAAGCGCGTGTGGTAAGACCGACTTACCGCACGTTTTTTTCTAAAAAGAACCGTGACACTTCGTCACAGTTTTAATCTAGACTCTTCATATTAAGAAAGGGAGATAGTATGGCTAATCAATCGGTACAGTCAATGATTGCTGCTTCCCGTAACAAAAAAGGCAAGAAAATCGTTGAAAAACTTGTACCTTTTGCCTTATTTGCAGCAGCAACACTGTCAGTCCTAACAACGTTTGGGATTGTATTTACACTGATTTTTGAAACATTTGAATTCTTTACACGTATCTCGATTACAGATTATATATTTGGCACAGAATGGTTACCTTTCTCAGGGAAAGAGCCTTTATATGGGGTATTACCGTTAGTGTTAGGGACGTTTAAGGTTACATTTATAGCGATTATAGTAGCGGTACCATTAGGGCTCGGTGTAGCCATTTACTTAAGTGAATATGCATCTGATAAGGTGCGCCGAATTGTTAAACCGATTTTAGAAGTATTAGCTGGTGTACCGACAATTGTGTATGGTTTCTTTGCTTTAACATTTGTGACGCCAGTGCTTCAACAAATTATTCCATCGTTAAAAATCTTTAATGCATTAAGCCCTGGTATTGTTGTAGGGATTATGGTTTTACCGATGATTGCATCGATGTCAGAGGATGCGATGAGCTCAGTACCTAATTCGATTCGTGAAGGTGCGCTTGGCTTAGGTTCAACAAAGTTTGAAGTAGCGATTAGAGTTGTTTTACCTGCCGCACTATCAGGTATTGTGGCATCTGTTGTATTAGCCGTTTCACGTGCCATTGGTGAAACAATGATCGTGTCTTTAGCAGGGGGATCAACACCACTCTTTGACTTTGGTTTCACAGGCTCTATCCAAACGATGACAGCTTATATTGTACAAGTAACAACAGGTGATGCTGGTTATGGCACAACGATTTACTATTCGATTTATGCAGTAGGATTTACATTATTTATTTTCACATTAATAATGAATTTACTAGCACAATACATTTCAAAACGCTTCAGAGAGGAGTATTAAGATGAAATATATAGATAATACTGCTGTGATGAAGCGGATGGGCAAACGCTTAACACTCAACAAAGTATGGAAGGCATTATTTATTGTAGCAACAAGCTTTGCGCTTATTTCATTAGCTGTTTTGTTATTTCGTATCTTTTCCCAAGGAATCGGTTATTTGAATTTTGATTTCTTAACAAATTTTGCTTCTCGTATTCCTGAAAAAGCAGGGATTAAGGCAGCCTTAGTCGGATCGATTTGGCTCATGTGTGTTGTTGCACCCGTGTCGATTATTTTAGGTGTATCGACAGCCATTTATTTAGAAGAATATGCAAAGAAAAATAAATTGAATGACTTTATCCGCATGAACATTTCAAATTTAGCAGGTGTACCGTCGATTGTATTCGGTTTACTTGGTTTAACGATTTTTGTTCGATTGATGGATTTAGGGAAAAGTATTTTAGCTGCCGGTTTTACGATGAGTTTACTTATTTTACCGGTTATTATTGTAGCCGCGCAGGAAGCGATTCGTGCAGTACCAAATGAGCAACGTGAAGCATCGTACGGTATGGGCGCAACAAAATGGCAAACGATTGTCCGTGTTGTGTTACCATCTGCGATTCCAGGGATTTTAACGGGTAGTATTTTAGCCCTTTCTCGAGCAATCGGGGAAACAGCACCGCTTGTTGTAATCGGGATACCAGTTATTCTACAATTCCTACCAACAGGTATTATGGATTCGTTTACGGCATTACCTATGCAAATTTTCGACTGGGCTAAGCGACCTCAGGAAGAGTTTCAATACGTGGCAGCAGCGGGCATTATTGTGTTAATGACAGTGCTGGTGTTAATGAATTCGATTGCGGTATTGATTCGAAATAAATTCCAAAAACGTTATTAAGGAGTGTGTACGATGGTACATGTAGCAGAAAAGGTGACACCGAAGATTATCGTCAATGAGCAAAAGCCTACACTTGCAACATCGACAAAGAAAGATGTCGTATTTAAAACAAGAAATTTTGATTTATGGTATGGCGAACATCATGCCCTAAAAAATATAAATGTTGATATTTTAGAAAATGAAGTAACGGCCGTTATTGGTCCTTCTGGTTGTGGGAAATCTACGTATGTAAAGGCATTAAATCGTATGGTGGAATTAGTACCAATCGTACGTACAACAGGTGAAATTAACTATCGTGGTCGCAATATTTTCGATAGCAATTACGAAGTAGAAGAATTACGTACGCGTGTAGGTATGGTATTCCAAAAGCCAAACCCATTCCCAAAATCAATTTATGATAATATTGCGTACGGTCCACGTATTCACGGTATTAAAAATAAAAAAACGTTAGATGAAATCGTGGAGAAGTCGTTGCGCGGAGCAGCCATTTGGGATGATGTAAAAGATCGTCTTCATCAAAATGCTTACGGTTTATCAGGTGGACAGCAGCAACGTATTTGTATCGCGCGTTGTTTAGCGATTGAGCCAGATGTTATTTTAATGGATGAGCCGACTTCTGCATTAGATCCAATTTCTACGTTAAAGGTAGAGGAGCTTGTGCAAGAATTAAAAGAGAAATACTCCATTATTATTGTAACGCATAATATGCAACAAGCTGCTCGTATTTCTGATAAGACAGCGTTCTTCCTAAATGGTGAAATTATTGAATTTGATCAGACTGATAAAATCTTCTCTACTCCAACGGATCAACGTACAGAGGATTATATTTCAGGTCGCTTCGGATAAGGGGGAGAAAAGTATGTCAGTTCGTGAAAGATTTGAGAATGATTTACAAAGTGTGCAACAAGAATTGCTTCATCTATGCAATAAATCAATCGATGCATTGGAGCTCGCTTTCAAAGCATTTACAGAGAAAAATATTGATTTAGCATTAGAAATTATCGATATGGACATAGAAATTAACCGTCTAGAAGAGGAAATCAACGATCGTGTGATTTTACTCATTGCAAAGCAGCAACCGGTGGCGAGAGATTTACGTCGCTTAATGGTCATGGTAAAAGCTTCTGCTGATATGGAACGTGTTGGCGACTATGCTGTCAATATTGCAAAAGAAACGATTCGTATCGGGAAAGAACCTTTTATTACACCAATTGAAACATTGGAAGATATGCACTTCCGCACGGTATCGATGTTACGACAAATTTTAGAGGCGTTTGTTGAAGAGAACACAACAAAGGCAAAGGAAATTGCTGATTTAGACGATCAAGTGGATGAACTATACGGCGATACGGTAAGTAATTTGCTTCGCTTAACGAGTGTTTCATCGGAAAATATTTCACAAATTACGTATTTATCATTTATCGCTCGTTATATTGAGCGTTGTGCAGACCATGCGACAAATATTGCAGAGCATTTGTTTTATTTAGTCAAAGGCGAGCATTATGAATTAAATAACTAATAACAGGACCCTTTCCATTTACCGGAGGGGTCTATTTTTTTGCGTATCATTGAATTGCTTTTTATTTCATACGTACAATAGGAGTAAGGGGGATGAAAAGCATGAAAACGATAGGGTTACTTGGAGTACCGATGGATTTAGGGCAAGAAAGACGTGGTGTCGATATGGGTCCTAGTGCTATTCGGTATGCGGGTGTGGAAGAACGCCTCATGAGGTTACATTATACAGTTGTTGATTATGGCGATATTGTCGTGAAGGGGCGCTGTGTATCTCAACAAGGAGATGCTCATTTAAAAAATTTACAGTCTGTTGTCGATGCAAGCGTCGCAGTAAAAAAGCGAGTTTTAAACATGTTAGGTGACGGGGTGTTTCCGCTTATTTTGGGTGGCGATCATAGTATTTCAATTGGTACAGTAGCTGCAATAAACGCGTCAAAACAGAATTTAGGGGTCATTTGGTATGATGCGCACGGCGATTTAAATATTCCCGAAACGTCGCCGTCAGGCAATATTCACGGCATGCCATTAGCCGTCAATTTAGGCTTAGGGCATCCACTGCTTACATCCATCGCCTCTAGTAATATAAAGCCTCAACATATTGTCTTAATAGGTGCACGTGCATTAGATGATGGAGAAAAGGAACTGATTCATCAATTAGGGATTAAAGTATTTACGATGCATGAAATCGATAAGCTTGGTATGACAGATGTGATGGAACAAACGATTGATTATTTAAAGCAAACAGATGGCGTCCATTTATCGCTCGATTTAGATGCGCTTGATCCGATAGAATGTCCAGGGGTAGGGACACCGGTGCTTGGCGGGATTACATATCGCGAAAGCCATTTAGCAATGGAGATGCTGGCAGAAAGCGGTCTCATTTCATCAGCGGAATTTGTAGAAGTAAACCCGATATTAGATCATCGAAATAAAACAGCCGAGGTTGCTGTTGCGTTAATTGGTTCACTATTCGGTGAAAAACTGCTGTAAAAAGAGTTGGTCGGAGTCATCTCAAGTGATTGCAACAATCGAGTAACCCGACCTATTTTCCTGTTACCCTAAAAATTGTTTGATCGCTTTTAAAAATGCCTTGTCATCTTCAAGCATACCGATATGTCCGGTATTTGTGACGATTTTCTGGACGGCAATATTGTCCGTTTCTATTGGTGAAACAATCGTATCCTGTTGTCCTTCAATGACAAGGATTGGTGTAGATGTTTCATGGAGTAGCTGTGTTTGATTTGGGCGCTCTTTCATTGCTTGTAATGCTGCGATTAGCCCTTCTTCGGTTGCTTTGTAAGCGATAGTACGAGCAAACTCGATACTTTCATTAGCTGCTTCTTTACTAAAAAATGCATCAATACTATTGTCTACAAATGCTTTTACACCGTTTTGTTCAATCGTTTTCATTTGTTCATCCCGCTTGTTCTGTGTTTCAGCTGAATCAGGGGAAGCTGAGGAATAAGCTAAAATCAGTTTGTCTATTTTCGCCATATTACGCTCCAGTGTAGCAAGTGCGATATAGCCGCCCATAGAATGTCCGAGCCATGCGGCATTCGCGATTTTTTCTTGTGCTAATACGTTGACAATCGCTTGTGCATAGTCGTATATCGTATAATTTTCTTGTTCCATTTTACTTTTTCCATGCCCAGGTAAATCAATTAGAATTAACTCATAGTGTTGTTGTAGTTCTTCCATGACTTTATTAAAAATAGTTATATCTCCTAAAAAACCATGAACAATTACAAGCGTTTCATCGCCGCTTCCTTTCAGTTCATAATGCAACATCAAGATAACCTCCCATAATCTTTTTCGTTAGTGTTTCCTTCTTGCATCAATAATTTAAACGTATTATCGATTTTTACGATTGTTTTTAGCACAAAAAAGTATAAATAAAAGACGGAATTTTTAGGTAATGGTGTTTTTCACGTATTATTTTTGTGCTATAGTGAGTACACAAGAAAGAGAGGGGCATTTTATGACTACTTTTGATAACGTAACGTTACAAAAACAAGCAAATATTTACTTTGACGGGAAAGTAACGAGTCGTACTGTAGTATTTGCAGATGGAACCAAAAAAACACTAGGTATTATGTTGCCCGGAGAATATGAATTTTCGACAGGTTTAAAAGAGGAAATGGAAATTTTAGCAGGCAAGCTGTCGTATAAACTTCAAGGAGCAGAGTGGGAAACGATTGATGAAAGCGGTGTATTTTACGTACCAGCTAACAGCTCCTTCCAACTAAAAGTAGAAACCGTAACAGATTACTGTTGCTCTTATTTAGCTGAATAATACATAAAAAATGGTACGCGAAAAAGCGCACCATTTTTTTGTTAAAGCAATTATAGGGATTTTATGTTAAAAACTTAATTCCTGTGCATTGTCAAGTACGTCTTGTGGAATGGTAATGCTGTCAATAGAGTTGAAATCATAATAATCAATAGTGGAGCTTTGGTCGATTTTCATTGTCATGTCTTCCACATTCATTGTCATCACCATATCCATCACCATATTCGTTAAGTCGAATGTCTCTTTATCAATTGTGAGTACGTATTTTGCATTTTCAATTTTTGTTCCCTCTAAACCAGTCGTTAATTCTTCAGGTGTTTCTCCTAGTGTGGACTGTATTTGTTCAAGTAAAAAGTTCATAAATTTGTCACCTTCAGCATTTAGCGTTAAAATGAAATTATCATCCGTTTGTTCGAAGGTGAAATCCTTTACAAATTGTTCAAGTTGACGTAATTGTTCAGCTGCATCGTTTTGCATCATACCAGCCTGACCTAGAATGGCTTCGTATTGCTCGCTTGGCATTTTAAACCATCCACCCATTGTTTCTTCATATATATAAAAACCGTCTTTTTCTGTCATATACATTTTAAGTGGCATTTTCATTTCTTCGCCAGATTCAGAATCAACCATAGCTGTTGTTCCTTCAGCGTATAGTTGAATGGGATCGACAACTGTCTCCATTGTCATTTCGGAATTAGATGTCATGGCGAATGATTCATCACCCATTGACGTTTCCATCTCTTGAGAAATTTGCATATCTGCTTTTACACTTTTCATTTCTTGTTGACGTTCGATTGTTTTTTCAAATACTTGCTCTAATGTTAAGTCAGAAGTTTTTGATGTATTGTCTTGAACTGTTGCTGTACTACCACATCCAGCAACAAGTACAGCTGATCCAACAGCCATGCCGATAAATAACTTTTTCTTCATATAAATCCATCTCCTTTAATTTAGTTCAATCTTATATACGGATAGAATGTGGAAAAAGTTTCAAAAAAATAAAAAGCATAATATTTTTTTATTTGGGCATACCGTATGTCGAAGGAGAAATTATTGCATAAACTGTTTGAAAGTTAGAAAAACAGGGTAATAAATTGATGTCTTTTGGAAGGAGAGCTGAGAAATGAAAGATAGTCTAGCATGTTTAATCATAGGGGGAATTGTCTTAAGTGTAAGTATTGTTTTATTATTACTTCATTATATTGTCCCGGGTATTATTCTGTTTAGTCTAGCATCCATTTTATTTGTATGTAGTAGCTTGTTAGTAAGAGCTCATGGAGAACATGTATTTGATCGGCGTTCACGTATTTAAAAGAAGCAACTGTAGATGCCATGCTTGTACAAGTTTATTTGATGAATTAATAACTCCATTTTGAACATAAGGTGTGTGACAATAAAGTGAGGACATTATTTTACGATGATGTGTACCATTTTTTATATAGCAGTAAAATGTTTCAGCAACTAACGGAAGAAGAACAACAAGCATTTTTACAGCAGTTTGCAAACGATGCACAATTTAGAACAGCGCTGGCCACTGCTGCAGATTTTCAAACTCGTATAAGGAAAATAGCAGCTGTCGTAACGGAAGGAGATGCTACATATGAACCGTTCCGACAAAAGTTGGATGTCATTGCCCCATTAATCATAGGGCTAGATACATCACGAGCCATGGGGAGTTTTGGAATTCAAGCACAAGGATTAATGTTCCCGCTTTTAGAATTATGTGCGATACAGCAACGGGATTGCATTGTGCTCACAGAAGATGAGCAATTTTTATTTCCGCATGGAAGCCTTTTAACAACCGCCGTCAAAGGTGTGCAGCATATAAAAGTAAAAGAACATACCAATATGGCAGAGCTTTATAAGCAAGCACTTCATCTTTTTGATCAACACGAGGCGAAGCGAGGCGGAGAATTTCTATTGATAACGGCTAATGAATTTGAACCGTCCGCAATTTTAGAAGAAGTTATTCATGAATTACAATTGCGCCGTATTGAGCTTTCAGCGATTGTGTTAGATGAAAAACAATTTGAAGCATCACCTCTTTTATTTTTAGATAAAGTGTTTTTCCCGAATGCTTAAAATCTGAACGATAATAGTAAATTAAATTTTTACAAAGGCAGTCTCATTTGTCATGCTTTGACAGGTGATTAGACGTAAATAGCATTTATTGTTGTGTACGAACCATTTACACTAAATCTTTTTCGTTCCCTTTATAAATAGTTTGAATAATAAGAAACTTTATATTAAAATAAGTTGTAAGTAAAAGCGATAATGAAAAATAGTAGTGTTATAGGAAGCTAAAGAGAGCTAGCGGTTGGTGGAAGCTAGTGCAGATTATAGCATGAATGGGTTTTCTAGCTGCGAGGAGGAAATGCCTTGCCGTTACGCTCACGTTACGAGCATAAAAGTGGACTACTTTTAGCGGACAGGTACATCATAGCGATCCGCATAAGTAAAGATACCACCTCGCCTTAGGTTGGTGGATTGGTGTTTTTCTAAGTAGTCAATGAAGGTGGCACCACGGCTCTCCGTCCTTTAACGCGGAGGGCCTTTTTGTATGCAAAATTAGCTGAGAGAGGATAGTTGAGATGACAGTTGAGACAAAAGATTATGTAGTGCGGACAATTCAAGGTGATACATTAACACCTATTTCCATTTTTAATGCACTACAAGGTGAGCACAAAGTTTTATTTGAATCGAATACGAAATATGAAGAGAGTGGACGTTATTCGTTTATCGCTGTAAATCCAATTGCTGAATTGAAAGGCGGTAAGACGACGTGTACCTATACACAAAATAGTGAAACGACTGATTTTAATATATCGGTATTAGAACAGCTAAAAAAATGTCTCCCAATGCGCACAGGCGATTATCCATTTGCTTTCTTTGGTGGGGCTATTGGTTATTTCGGATATGAGACGGCTTTTCATTTTGAACGCATTGGTGAAATCGTGAATGATGTGTATGATATGCCGGATGTCCATGTATTTTTCTATGATACATTTATCGTGATTGATCATTTGCTGCAAACTGTAACGGTGGCAGCGATTGATTTATTCCAAACAGGTAGAACACAAGAGGATATGGAACGAGCGATTGCGCAAATTGAAGCGCAGTTAAATACACCACAAGTACAATCCATTCAAGAACCACCAGCGATTTCATTCCAAACAACGATTGAAAAACAGCGCTTTATCGAAATGGTTGAAACGGCAAAAGAACATATTCGTAATGGGGATATTTTTCAAGTAGTGTTATCTCAAACATTCGAGGCACAGTTCAACGACAATCCATTTGGGTTGTATCGAAAATTACGTGCCAATAATCCATCTCCATATATGTTTTATGTGGAGTTTGGTGGTTATACGATTTTAGGCACATCTCCGGAAAGTTTAGTGAAAGTTCAACATGGTGTTGTTACGACAAATCCGATTGCAGGTACGAAGCCGCGCGGGAAAACAAAAGTAGAAGATGAAGCGATTGCAGCCGCATTATTGGCCGATGAAAAGGAAATTGCAGAGCACAAAATGTTAGTTGATCTTGGACGCAATGATGTAGGGCGCGTGTCAAAAATTGGGTCTGTTCGTGTGACAAAATATATGAATATTGAGCGTTATAAATATGTCATGCACATCGTATCGGAAGTGATTGGCGATTTACGAGAAGATGCACATGTGATCGATGTACTCGCATCGAGTTTGCCAGCAGGTACAGTATCAGGGGCACCGAAAATTCGTGCTATGCAAATTATTAATGCATTAGAGCAGAAAAAACGCGGTGTGTATGCCGGCGCGATTGGCTATATTTCCACAACAGGAAACATGGATTTAGCGCTTGCCATTCGTACAATGATTGTGAAAGACGGGAAAGCATATGTGCAGGCAGGCGCTGGCATTGTTTATGATTCTGTACCAGAGTCTGAATACGAAGAAACGTTAAATAAGGCGCGTGCATTGCTGGAGGTGCGAAAATGATTTTATTAATCGATAATTATGATTCATTCACTTATAATTTATACCATCAAATTGCCTCACAAGGACCAGAAGTAAAGGTCGTTCGTAATGATGCCTTAACAATTGAAGAGATTCGCAATATGAAGCCGGATGCGATTGTTTTATCACCAGGACCAGGTACACCAGCGGAGGCAGGTATGACGGTTGATATTATTCGTGAATTGCACACAGAGTTCCCTATTTTAGGCATTTGTCTTGGACATCAGGCAATTGGTGAGGCGTTCGGGGGAGATGTTGTCAGAGCTACTCATATTATGCACGGGAAAACAAGTACATTGACGTACGACAATCGCGGTTTATTTGAAAACTTTGCAGGTGAGGTTGAAGTGATGCGCTACCACTCGTTAATTATTGACCCGAAAACGCTACACGCTGACTTTGAAGTAATCGCAACATCGAGTGATGACGGTGAAATTATGGCAATTCAACATAGGGCATATCCAGTCTTTGGTTTGCAATTCCACCCTGAATCGATTGGGACTGAAACAGGCCAAGAGATGGTAGCCGCATTTTTAAGACGAGTTTAAGAGGTGAGGAAATGGAACGTGAAAAAATCGAAGTATTAAAGCAAGCACCGATGTCAGAAGTAACGGCCAATATAGCAATAATCCTGGAAGCGTTAAAAGATGATACGTTTCAACATACGGCTTTACAGTTGTTAGATCAAATTCCTACTGAAAGTACACCGTTTATTGAAGAAGGATTACTATCACAGGACAATGAATTGAAGCAAGTATTACTTGAGAAAGTTGTACCGAAGCTCCCGTTTTATTCGAAAATCGTTGTCGCAAACGCAGTCGAGCATATTGCGATGGCATCAGGGGACTTACAGCAGTTGGCAAAGGATGCGTTAAAAAGTTTTGAACCTTAAAGTAGAAGGTATACGTGGAATGACGTATACCTTTTTATTTTTTGGAAATTTTGAGTCCTAGCTGTCACTTATTCCGTATAAGGAGTGAAAGAGGTGTAGTCAATGATTGAGGAGTTAATCGATACATATAGTGATTATTTATATCGTATCGCTTTTATTTATACAAAAGATGAGAAGGTTGCGGAAGAAGTTGTACAAGATGTTTTTTGGAAGTACTATCAAACACAGCAATATGATGGGCGAGCTTCGATGAAAACCTATTTAACGAAAATGACGATTAATCGTAGCTATGATTATTTACGGAGTTGGAAAACACGAAAAAATCAATTTTTTGAATCGTTTACGCAGGCACAGCGAGCGACAGAAAGTATGATTTTACAACGAGAAGAACGTGGTGAGATTACGGCGGCGGTATTGAAACTACCAGTGAAATATCGTGAAGTTTTACTGTTGTATTATTATGAAGACATGCAGGTAAAGGAGATTGCGCAATTACTCGGTATAGTGGAATCTACTGTGAAAACAAGGTTACAACGTGCGCGTACTAAGCTGAAGGAAAACTTGCCACAAAATGAATGGGAGGTGCTACGTGATGCATAAAAAATGGCAACAAGAATTAAATAAAATGAAGCTAACACCACTGCAAAAAGAACGCGTGAAAGAGAGAGTAAAACAGCCTTCGGTAAATAGAAGAAAATCATTTGTGCCAATTATCGGACCAGCATTTGGTATGCTTGCTGTATTTTTAATCTGGCTTAATATACAAGATGGTACCAATTATAAAACAGCGAGCCAGGATATTAAGAAGGAAATCACATACCAGTCACTAAATTTGGAAATAACATTGTGGGTTACGGCTACGCTCGTATTACTGATGGCCAGTTATGTGCTTTTTATTTTGAATTGTTTAAAAGTAAAGCGTTGGCAACACAGTCCTTTTATTCAAAAAGTACAGCTTATGTTAAAATCATGGAAAATTATTTGGCTAGTATTTAGTGTATTATTATTACAAGCAATTGTTTGGCTAGGTGTATTTTATTTACCTTATCGATTGTTATTTGTGCAAGCGATTTTTAGTATCTTTTTAATCACGTTAATACTATTGCTTCAAATTTATTGGACACGTGATTTACTTCAAGCACATTGTCCGCACTGTGGTGAAGTGTTTACAAGAAAACAAGCACGTAAAAAGGCGACAATGGCATTTAGAGAAACGTGCGATGCATGTGGAGAGTTAGTTTATCCAGATCGTAAAGTAACGCAAAAACAAGCACCGTTTTATCTGATTGCGCCGATTTGTATTACCCTACAATGGACAGGAATCCATGGTGTATATACGTTGGGCATTTTAATTATTACGGCTATTTTTTCTGTTTTTTTCATAGCGCCTTATATGACGCAATTTACGAAAGAAAGTGAAGAACAGCAACCTCCTTTATGGTAAAATTTACGTGGAGGGGATGAAGATGGATCGTTTTCAAAAGGGATTAGAAACGATGAAAGACTATGTGACAGAGGATGCGCTCAAGCAAATGGTCCAATCGGATGCTTTAGCAGATATCGCGCCAGATTTGCGCAAAATGATTGTCGAGTTCGCGTACGGAGATATTTATTCACGTGAAGGGTTAGGCAAGAAAAAGCGTGCGCTCGTTGTCATTACAGCCGTTGTCACACAAGGGGCTGCACCGCAAACGAAAACACATATTACGCGCGGTTTACATGCAGGGTTAACACCAAAGGAAATTGTCGAGGCATTATTACAGCTTGTGCCGTATATCGGTTTCCCGCGTGTACAAAATGCGCTAACTATTGCGCAAGAAGTATTCCGTGAGAAAAAATTAACAGTGAAATAATGAAAAGGCGAGGTTGTCACTTAGCAACCTCGCCTTAGACTGTTGACAAACGCTTTCATCCTACGTTGCTTGCTTCGCTCGTCCGCTCATGAACTTAGGTTCTATTCGCGTCTTCGCTCGGCTACGCGCCTTGTCTGTCAAGCGTTTTCAAGACAGTCTGCAGATTTTATTATTTTTAAGTTTTACCTAAAAATAGTATTATAAATACTTTTCAATTTCTTTTTCGAATTTTGTTGGTTTATCTGTTGGGCCGAATCGTTTAATAATGTTCCCTTGTTTATCGACTAAAAACTTTGTGAAATTCCATTTTACCTTTTTCCCAAGTAGCCCTTTTGTTTCTTCTGTTACGAGCTTGAATAGCGGGTGGGCATCTTCACCGTTTACTTTGACAATTTCATGCATCGGAAATGTCACGCCGTATGTTAAACGGCATGCTTGTGAGGCTTGATCGGCAGTACCGACTTCTTGTTTAAATTGATTGGATGGAAAGCCAAGTACAACAAAATCATGGTCTGCATATTTTTTATATAATGCTTCTAACGCTTCAAATTGCCCGACTAAGCCACATTTCGTCGCCGTATTCACGATGAGCATTGTTTTTCCTTTGTAACGTTCTAGTGTATATGTTTCCCCAGTATCCGTTGTTACGTTAATATTATAAATTGACATTACATTTCCCCCTTGTTCATCCTTGCTAGAAAGTCATTTAATTGATGTACATGTTCTTTTAATGCTGGTCCTTCGCTCAGGAGGAAATCAGAACAAAACAGTTTATTGATGATTGCCTGTTCAATTTTAGGGTATGCTTCTTTTGCGAAGGGTGTAAGCGAAAAGTAGGCTGCGCGCTTATCTTTTGACGAGGGCGTTTTTTTAACCCAGTTTTTTTCAACAAGCTTTTGTAATACTGGGTTTAATGTGCCGATACCTAGACAAAGTTTTTCGCATAATGAAGAAGTAGTTCGTTGATCTTCCTCCGATAATGCGAGAAGTACTAAGTATTGAGGGTATGTTAAACCGAATGGTGCTAACGTTTTCGCATATAGCTTCGTAAATTGATTGGCTGCTTTATACACTTCAAAGCAAAGTTGGTGCTCTAATTTTTGCATAATACTTCTCATTCCTCCCCTTAATTAAATCGTATACGATGTAAATTTGTTTGTAAAATGATATGGTCTGCAAAAAATGTCGAAAGTATGTCCTTGCCACGATAAAATTATTCATATATGACAATTGTCACTATGCGTAAACGCTTTCATTTTATAAAGTGAAGAACGATAATTATATACAACAAGGAGATTCATACATTTTGACAAAGATTGCGTGGGTTACAGATACAGGTGCATTATTGACACCAGCGTTTATCGCACAACATAATGTACATGTTTTGCCGTTAAATATTGTGTTTGAAGAAGGGGCATATCGAGAAACGATTGATATTACACATAAAGAATTTTACGAAAAGCTACGTGCTACAAAAGTACATCCGACATCGTCACAACCTAATTTTGGGGAGCATGTTGCTTTATATGAAAGTTTAAAAGAGCAAGGGTATGATGTAGCGATTGCGATTCATACGTCGGGGCGGCAATCAGGTACAGCTTCTAGTGCACCAATGGCAGCACAGCAAGCGGGCTTTACATCATATACAATCGATTCGATGATTGGATCATATCCAATGCAAAAAATGCTTGAAAAAGGATTTGAACTTGAAAAACAAGGCGCTACTCCTGAAGAAATTGTAGCTGAAATTGAAGCCTTGTGCCCACGCTCGGAATTATCATTTATTCCAGCCAACTTAGAAAAGCTACACAAAAGTGGGCGAGTATCAGGAACGGCGATGTTTTTAAGTAATTTATTAAACATTAAGTTAGTCATTTCTTATGATAAAGGCGTTTGTGTCGTAACGCAAAAAGTACGTGCCGAAAAACGTGCGAAAAAGGCGATTACAGATCTTTTAGATAAAGCGTTAACAGAGTCATCTGTTACGGAAGTAGCAGTTATTCATACGAATAATGTAGAAGGTGCACTTGCATGGAGAAAAGAGTTAGAAGTGAGCTATCCAAACATGAACTTTATAATAACAGAACTGTCGGCAGTTGTTGGCGCACTAACAGGTGAAGGTACGCTAGGTTTAAGCTGGGTTCGTAGTTAATACACATAATGAGTAAATCTTAAAACATATATTACTATTTGAGTAACCGTTGCTTTCCGCTGCGGCACTCGCTTTCCACGGGCGAGATCAAGCCTCCTCGTCGCTCATGCTTCGCTCCTGCGGGGTCTTGATTGTCTCGCTTTTCCCGTAGGAGTCTCGTGCCTCCGCTACAAGCAACTAGTGTTCCATAAAATAATTGATTACTCAAAAATAACGAATAATTCTTATTGATAACAATAGAGAATAGGCAACGATACATGTAAACGGAAAGAAATTGATTTCTTTAAACGAAGGTAAATACTTGTTTAGAATATTAAGAAGCACTCACCTTTGCCGTAGCGCGCCATAGCCACAGGAGCCGGAACAGGAGATCCAAACAGGCCACGCCTGTTTTAGCTCCTGTGTAGGCTGTGGCAAAGCGCGGAGGCTATGATACATACCTTTACTATTTAACTGGTATTTTTAGGATGTATTTTTGCTCGTTAAGAGTTAATAAAAAGAAGCTTTAGTCTCGTACTAAAGCTTCTTCTTTTTTTGAAATTGTCCGATAAGCAAGCGCTAGTAAACTTGCGGTAACAAGGAAAAGAGCAATAAAAGCAACAATCCCATTCCAGCCGTAGTGTAGCCAGAAAAACCCGCCTGTTGTTCCGCCAATACTAGAACCGAAGTAATAGGCAAACAAGTAGAGGGAAGAGGCTTGGGCTTTATCTTTCTTAGCGCGGAAACTAACAGCTCCACTAGCGATAGAATGGGCGCCGAAAAAGCCAAATGTAAAAATCGTAATGCCGATGATTTTAGTAAATAAACTGATCGGTAAGGTGAGTAGTGCACCACAAAGCATAATAATAATCCCAGCAATTAATACTTTTTGGCGGCCAAAACGATCGGATAAGCTACCAAACCATGTCGAACTAAATGTGCCTACTAAATAGACGATAAAAATCCAACCAACGACTGTTGCACTAAGTGAATACGGCTCGTCTAATAGTTTATAGCTAATGTAATTAAATAATGTCACAAAGCTTCCCATGAGCATAAAGGCAATACCGAATAAACTCATTAAACCAGGGTCTTTTAAATGTTGAAATAATGATTTTGTTAATGTCTTTAATTTTAGTGGGCGTGCTTCAAAATGTTTTGATGGCGGAAGAGCCCATATAAAGTACAGGCAAATGAAAATACTTAAGACACCAAGGGAAATGAGCCCGATTCGCCAAGTAAAAAAGTCTGTCATTGTGCCCATTATAATTCTTCCGGCTAAACCACCGATGGAATTTCCGCTAATATAAAGCCCCATTGCCACACCTAAACTGGATGGGTCCATTTCTTCACCTAAATAAGCCATTGCAATGGCGGGGACCCCTGCTAACACAAAGCCTTGTACCCCACGCAATATAAGGAGCGATTCAAATGATGGGCTAAATGCTAACAGGAGTGTTAATAAGGAAGAAATGATAATCGAAATGGTCATAATCTTTTTACGACCCCATGCTTCAGAAAGCGAGCCAAATAAAATGAGGCTAAAAGCGAGTGTGACAGTGGCGATAGAGAGTGATAAGCTCGCTGTTGCAGGTGTAATATGAAACTCTTTTGAAAAGGCGGGCAATAATGGTTGTGTAATATATAAATTAGCAAATGTAATAAATCCTGCTGCAAAAAGTGCCAAATTCGTTTTTTTAAACTCTTTTGTGCCTTTATGAATATATGCCATCAAATTCTTCTTTCTATTATGTAGTGACGAAATTATTTTTAGTTAACGGTTTCAACTATTCGACTTTTTTACCTGTCAACGTTTTGGCCATTTGCTCTAACGTCATACCGGAATGAAGCTCAAAATGTCCTTTTTGTATGGAACGTGAATATTCTGGTTTGGCTAAATATAATTCGAGTTCCCGCCCGTTTTTTATAATGCCTGCATCTTCTGCCTGCTTGCCGATATCGTATAAACTAACACCTTCATAAATCATAATGGTGCCATATACTAAATCTTCATCTTTAGTTTCATTTGCTTGTGTGTTTTCTTTTTCTTCACTTGTAACTGCCACCGGTTCTTCCGTTGCAGGGTCTTGTAACCGTGTAATTTGTTCGTTTGCATCTGCTAATTGCTGTTCAAGTTGAGCGATTTTTTCTTTATATGTAGATGATTTTTCTTCTGAAATGGGCTGATCGATTCGACCTAGTAGTGTAAATAAGGCGCCTGCCAAAAACAAGCCGATTCCAATGCCGCGCAATGTTTTTTTCATTTATACGCCCCCATTCGATAAAATGCCTTGAATTTGTTCTGGCGTTAATGTGGAGCGTTTGCTAATTTCTTCAATGGACAACCCTTGTTTATTGAGCTCGATCACTTGACTCACTAAAATGCTATGTACAGGTTGAGTAGTTGCTCGTTGCATAGGTTGTTGTACGGTTTGAGTTGCTTTTACTTGCGCAGCCACTTGTTGAAATGTTGCCATCGGGTCCTTTTTTGCTTGTGTTTTAGGTGATTGCACTTTGAAACTTGGTTCAAGTAACAATTCTTCCTCTACGATTTTCAACCGACGTTTCATGCTATTTGTTTCTTGATATATGCTAATCGATAGTTCCTCTAAGTCTTTTTCTAGCTGTTTAGAAGAATCTTTAAAGAAAAATGATAAAACAATAAAAATAATCCCAACGCCCATGATGATTAATGATATGTCCATGAATAGTCCCTCCTATTTGTAGTCAATTTTAATCAATTACACCTCGGCGTAACTGCGTCCAGATTGTGAATTGAACTGTGTTTGTACAATCGACTCTATTCAAATACCAATTGAATGAAGATAAAATTATTATAACAAAACTTAGTGTGATTTGATGCTAGATTTTTTAAAAGAATGTGGTATAATGGGTAAGTCGTATAAATCATGCTCAAATTTTTAATGATAATTCTTGAATTAGAGTGGGAGGGTTAATGATGCGCGTAAACATTACTTTAGCTTGCACAGATTGCGGCGAACGTAACTACATTTCTAAAAAGAACAAGCGTAACAATCCAGAGCGTCTTGAACTTAAAAAATATTGCTCTCGCGAGAAGAAATACACTCTTCACCGTGAAACGAAGTAATCGCTCTATTAGCCAAAGCCACTTGTGGTTTTGGCTTTTAGTTTGTATGGATAGGAAAAGTATTCGCATAACATACTAACTCGCGCTATTTTGATGTGAGTTGTGTATTTCTAAAAGCGGAAAGGTTGCGAGCATAGTGGATAAAAAAATACTACGTAATGAGATGAGACAGCGTTTAAAGCAAATGGATGAAGCAACTTATTTGCATCGTTCACGTCTTATTCAACAACGTTTATTGCAAGAACCTTCCATTATAGAAGGAGAAACGATTGCTGTGACGATGTCTCGGTTTCCTGAAGTGGAAACACGTGAAATCATACAGGCTCTTTGGCAGCTTGGGAAAACGGTCGCCGTACCAAAGTGTCAATCACAGACGCATGAAATGGATTTTTATATGATTGACCACTTTAATCAGTTAGAAATCGTTTATTTTGGTATTGAGGAGCCAATCCTTATACAAACAAAGCGTATTTCAAAGCGAGAAATTGATGTCATCATCGTACCAGGAATCGTTTTTAATAAAGCAGGATATCGAGTAGGGTTTGGTGGAGGATATTACGATCGTTATTTATTGGGCTATATAGGAGAGAAAATATCCCTTGCCTTTGATGAACAAGTAACAGAATGTGTTCCTACAGAATCACATGACATTCCTGTGAATATTATTTTGACAGATAAACAACGTATACTTGCCCACAAATCGGAGGAATAGACGAAGATGAAAACAATGATTGATATTTATGATTTATTAAAACAATTTGGGATATACATTTATACAGGTGATCGCCTTGGTGATTTAGAACTAATTGAGGACGAGATTAAGGAACTATTTAAATCGCGAATGATTGAGATGGAAGTCTATCAAACAGCCTTATTATTAATTCGTCAGGAAGAAAGAAGATTAAATACGCGCAATTAATATGTTATTGTGTTATAATGGATGTTAGTTTTATTATAAGACATAGATGCAGTTGGGAATTCCAGTGACTTTACAGGGGAATTTTAACGAAATCGCCCTTTGTGAACAGTGGAAAATTCCACTGTTTTCCTATTTTTTGGCTAGAGAAATAGAGGGCTTCATGGAAATGTACAAAAATATGTTTTTATAATGCAACCTTTATTGAATAGAAACGTACTAATTATGGAGACAATGCAAAAGATGTTGTCCCAAATATTCTGGCTATTCAAGGCTGAGACAAATAATATTGATTATTGAGGGGAAAACGATTAATATATTGTTTGTTTCAAAACACTACAAAAATTATTTTTATAACTGGAGAGGATGTTAAGGATGAAAGCAATGAAATGGCCTAAACATTCGATAATAGCTTTTGCAATTATTGCTACATGGATTAAAACCGTAATCGCATATGTAACAAGTTTTGATATGAGTATTGACAATGGAATGCAGTATTTTATTTTATTCATCAATCCATTAAGCTTCTTGTTGTTTGCGTACGGTATATCGTTATTCTTTAAATCAGCAAAAGTGCGTAATCGATATATTATCTGGATGAGTTTAGTGCTATCGATCGTATTGTATGGGAATGTAGCCTTTTACCGTTTTTATAACGACTTTATTACGTTGCCGGTCTTGTTCCAAACAAGTAATTTTAGTGACTTAGGAACATCGGCTGCTGCGATTATAAATTGGTTTGACTTTTTATATTTCGTAGATGTGATTTTATTAATTATTTTAGTAAAAATGTTACCAACATTAAAGGAACAATTTACGGTTCGCAAAGAAGTTCGTCGTGCCTATTTTGTGTTATCTGTAGCGATACTATTCTTAAATTTAGGACTTGCGGAAACAGAACGTCCACAATTATTAACACGTAGCTTTGACCGCGAATTATTAGTGAAAAATATCGGTACGTACAACTATCATTTATATGATATTTATGTTCAATCAAAGTCATCTGCTCAGCGTGCACTAGCGGACGGCAGTGAATTAGTTGAAGTGAATAACTACGTGCGAGCAAACCAAGCATCAACGAATGAAGAATTATTCGGGAAGTATGCGGGACGTAATGTGATTTTAGTATCGATGGAATCGCTACAAAGCTTTGTCATTAATAATGACATGAATGGAGAGGTTGTAACGCCATTCTTAAATTCATTAACGAATGACAAAGACACGTATTATTTCAGTGATTTTTATCATCAAACAGGGCTTGGTAAAACGTCAGATTCAGAGTTTATTGTAGAAAACTCATTATTCGGCTTAGGTCGCGGTGCGGTATTCTTCACGCATGGTGAGAACACATATAACTCGATGTCAGAACGTTTAGGGGAAAATGGATATTTCACAAGTGTCATGCATCCAAATAATAAATCATTCTGGAACCGTGATCGTATTTATCAATCACTTAATATCGATAAGTTTTACGATATTAACTCCTATACAATTGGTGAAGGCGAAGCAGTAAACTGGGGGATGAAGGATATTCCGTTCTTCGAGCAATCTGCACAGTTAATGTCTGAGATGCCAAAGCCATTTTATACACGAATGATCACGTTAACAAACCATTATCCATTCTACTTAGATGAAGAGGATAAATATATAAATGAATACACTTCAAACTCAGGTACATTGAATCGTTACTTCCAAACAGTTCGTTATATGGATGAATCGATTAAACTATTCTTTGACGACTTAAAAGAACAAGGTTTATATGAAAACTCTATTATCGTATTATATGGTGACCACTATGGTATTTCGGAGAACCATAATAAGGCGACGGCTATGTACTTAGAGAAAGAAGAAATTACGCCTTACGACACTGCGTTACTTCAATCTGTACCGTTATTTATTCATATTCCAGGTGCTAATGATGGCGGGGAAATAACGGAAGCAGCTGGTCAAATAGATTTACGTCCAACAATTCTTCATTTATTAGGCATTGATACATCAAAAGATATGCAACTTGGTGCGGACCTGTTTTCGGAGGAGCATGAAGACTTTGTAATTTTCCGTGATGGTCGATTTGTAACAGATGAATTGGTCTATGCGAATGAAGTATGTTATGATCGTACAACAGGTGAGGCAACAGCGATTGAAGCGTGTCAGCCATATGTAGAACGTGCAACAACTGAACTTGAATACTCAGATAAAATCATCAATGGTGATTTGCTTCGTTTTTATGATCCAGAAACAGGCTCATTACTTGATGAAAAAACGAAATAAAGCGAAGGCATTTGCCTTCGCTTTTATCATTTTAACGAATCAAAAAACAGCTTAGCATACGCTAGGCTGTTTTTTGATTAGCTATTAGTGGTGTGTAGGTGGATAACCTGCGTTTAGTACTGTCATGATTACGAACCAGCCAAGAATAGCTGCTCCCGCAAAATGAAATACTACAGAAAGAAGATTTTTTTCTTTAATTCCTTGGAATGTGCCCACTACACAAATGATAGCGATAAGTCCAAAAATAACCATTAAAATCCAATGCATGATATAAGGCACTCCTTTCGACATTATTAAAGAATGTCACAAACAATATTCCTTCTATATTGTATAGCTTTCCAGTAGTTTTGTCGAGGGCAAAAAAATGACGTTTATTTGAATTTCTTCTAGAAGAATAAAGAAAACAAAACAACTTGTAAATGTTTAGCTTAGTGCATCAAGTGAAGGGTACTTTCAGTTTTCTACCGAATTCAATTATTTATTCATGGCATTGAAGCAAATGATAGAGGGAAGGGTAATATTTTTTCTCTTCTTTTATTTTTTTTAGTAACAATCGTCCAATGCGAAATGAGAAGTTTGAATAGAGTAATAACTAGAGGACTAAAGAATTAATTAAAGAACTTATGCTAAATATACGTATTTTGATTCAATACCAAAATATGTTCTTGATTAAAGGAGGAGGATTCTCAAAGCACATGGAGTGAAGGGCGGTGACTCCAGCGGGAAAAGCGATAGAAGAACAAAGGCTAAAATCGTCACGTCCTGTGACAATTTATCTGCGCGAAAGCAAAGCGACAGCGGCAACGCCTTTGTGACCAACATCATGTTGGCGCGAGACCCCGCAGGAAATTTATTTGCGACGAAAGCGCAGCGTCAAGAGCACCGAAGAATGAGCGACGAGGAGGCTCGACCTCGCCCGCGGAAAGCGTCCGCCCGTAACGGAATGTGCGGTCAAGTACATGTTTTGGTGAAGAGCCAGTCTTTTTTATAAAAACTTTGAAAGGATGAGAGCATCGTTACAGTCATTTTAACTCGTTCAACCGATGTATATGTAACATTATCAGAGCGTGCCAGAATTGCTAATGAAGCTAATGCCGATTTGTTCGTATCATTCCATGAAAATAGTGCCTCAAGTCCATCTGCAACAGGTTATGAAGATTATATTTCAGCAACAGCTCAAAATGTCACTGCTTCCGTGCGAGAGGCTTTCCATCGTGTAGTAGCAGAGTTTCTTACACAAAAAGGCATTCAAAATCGCGGTATGAAATCCGCGAGCTTTCAAGTATTACGTGAAACAACAATGCCAGCTATTTTAGTAGAGCATTTGTTTATTTCTAACCCGAATGATTTAATATTGCAAACAGATGTGAATTTTATAAACGAAGCGGCTCAAATGTACGCTAGAGCTATTAGGGCTGCGTTAGCAACGATAGGAAAAACAAATGGTACAGTCTGTTTAGATGCGGGGCATGGTGGGGAAGATGCAGGGGCGACAAACGGAAATGAATATGAGAAAAATCATGTACTTAGACTTGTATTACAGATCAAGTCTATTTTAAGTGGAACACAAATAGATCTTTCAAACAAAATAGGGTATAAAGTTGTGGAAGGCGCGAATGCTTTTCGGATTCAGTCTGGGAGGTATGAAACGAAAGCAGATATGCTGGTAGCGATGAACGAAGCACTACGGCAACAATATTTATACTATGCACAGGAGCTTAATTCCAATAGTAACGAAAAGGGATGGCGCTTTATTAGCGGTAAATATAACACGCAAGTCGATGCATTTAATGCTGCGGAAAGAGCGCTTCGTGATGGAAAGTTAAAATATGTAACGCTTATTGGTACGATAGAATAATAGATAGCCAGAGGTATTGATTATACAAATACTAGGAGATAACAAGCGTGATATTTTAATGGAATGGTTGATAAAAGGGGCTTGCTCGTTGATTGGAAAGCAAGTCAGCCGTTGCGGAAATCAACGTATTCCAAGGTGTCTATTAACAATAAAGGTAAATCAACACACGTAATAGATAGCAGTTTTTGTCGATGTAGAGTGGTTATATGCGGCAGTATCGTTTACAATTTACTTGATACAAGATGTTCATTTGAAATGAGGAGGTAATGTCCATGGCAAAGTGTAGTGTTCGCATATATCCTTTAGGACCAATACAAACAAACTGTTATATCGTCAGCAATAAAAGTAAAGAGTGTATTATTTTTGATCCAGGTGAAGAAGGTGCACGTTTAGTAAAAGAGATTAAAACAAATAACTTAAAACCGATAGCGATTTTTTTAACGCATGCGCATTTTGATCATATTGGTGCAGTAGATATTGTACGGGAGACATTCGATATACCCGTTTACATTCATGAAAAAGAAGTCGACTGGCTAACGGATCCGTTAAAAAATGGTTCGGGCAAATATTTTGAATTGCCAAATTATACAGTAAAGGCACCGTTAGAAGAGCATATTATTCGCACAGAGCAAACATTTGAAATAGGGGACTTTCAGTTTGAAGCGGTATTTACGCCAGGCCATTCGCCAGGGAGCGTATCGTATGTATTCGAAGAAGATGGTTTTGCGATTGTGGGGGATACATTATTTGAAGGCAGTATCGGTCGCACAGATTTAATAGGTGGTTCGATGCAAGTACTATTAAAATCAATCCACGATAAGTTGCTAACATTAGATGAAGATATAATTATCTATCCAGGACATGGCGACTATACAACGCCGTCTGCTGAAATGGAGAATAATCCGTTTTTAAATGGGTTTTAATGATATAAGAAAAGCGTATCGCCAATGCGATACGCTTTTTATTAATGTCCGGCACCCGGTACGTGCATGAATGTTGCATAGTACGTAAATCCAGCAAAAAAGATTGTTAAATACGCACCAAAAATGTACATGTACATACGTTCTGAAAGGTTTAAGAAGCCTAATAATAAGAATAATCCAGTATTACCTACGAATAATAGCGAAACCTCAGACATATGTCCCAGATAGAACATAACAGCAAAAATACCTGTCCAGAAAGCCATAACTTTATACATATTAGCCATTTCAATTTTCCCTCCTTTGGCGAGTGAATACACTAGTCTCCCGTATATTATAAATGATGTGTATCAATAATGTAAACTGTCACTTAAGTTAACTTTGTGACAATCACGTGTAAATTATGTTTTTACTCATTTTACGTGAATTTCGTATTTACAATGTTCACATTTATGTAACATGTTTTCCGTTTGAATAAATTCATTTTGCGAAAATAATGCATCAATTTGTCCACGTAAATAAGCTTCGTGGAATGTACAAATAAGATCTTGATACAGTGGCAATTGGTTATGGAAAGGGCAATTGTAAATTGTAAACTGAATGATTCTTTGTGCATCTTGTTCTGCAATGAGTGGCACGTAGCCAATGAGTGCAGCACGTTCTGATAATAGGTTTACTTTTTCCTCGAATGTTAATGAGGATTTAGCCCGTGAACATATGCCCTTCATCTCCTCAAGGCCTTGTATATAGGCAAGCTCTTTCCCTTTGTCCACTGCTTCTTCACCCAGCGAGCTTACTAATTGGAGTAAAATATTAAAAAGAAGCGGTTCCTCTCGCTTTGGAAAAGTTAATGTAATGCCTTCTTCCGCCGCTTTATAAAGACGCCCAGGACGACCACCTTTCCCCGTTTTCACGAAATCCGCAGTAACTACTTTAATTTCAGATAGTTTCGTCAGATGGAGCCTTGCAACGTTTGGATGAATTTGAAATTGATTAGCAATTTCTTGGACGGTAAATGTACGTTTGTTCTGTAACATAAAATCATAAATTTGAAATCTTGTTTCATCAGCTAAAGTGCTTGTAATTTTTAACGGATGTAACAATTTGCTTCACCTCGTTTTCTCTATTTAATTATAGTGTATATTGTGTAGGAAGCCTACCTTTTTGTAACGGAATTTGCTATTTATTACACCGTAATGCTTACTACCATGATGAAATTTTTAAAAAAGACGTCAAAATTAAATTTTGCCCATTTCTATTTCCTTTTGTGAAACCTCTGACTATAATGATGGCATAGATAGCGATATGCCCATTATTTATACAAAAGAGGTGTATAGAATGGAGCATGAGACAATTATTGCCACTCAAAGCGAGCAGTTAATTTTAAAAGCATGTCATTTTGGTGCATCCGATATTCATCTAGTTCCGACAAAAGAACAGTATTCCATTTTACTCCGCAAATTTGGAAAACTGATCGAAATGGGAACATTGCCAGATGAAATGGGTATGCGGGTTATTTCATATCTTAAATATTTATCTTCTCTTGATATTAGCGAAAAGCGCAAGCCGCAAAGCGGGGCATTTCAAAAAGAAATTGAACACAGTATGTATGCTTTTCGTATATCTACTTTACCTTCTATATATGCAAAAGAAAGCGTCGTTGTACGTATATTACGGCAAAATGCAGCCTATCCACTTGCTTCACTTTGTTTTCATCCTCAAACTGCTCATGTATTAACACAACTTGTACACCATAGACAAGGTCTCCTATTAATTACTGGGGCGACTGGCTCAGGTAAAACGACAACCTTATATTCTTTAATTCGATATTGTCGTTCAACACTTTCACGCCACGTCATTTCTTTAGAAGATCCAGTGGAAAGTAGCCAAGAAGATTTATTGCAAATTCAAGTCAATGAACGTGCGGGTGTTACATATGCCGCCGGATTAAAGGCCATTTTAAGACACTCGCCGGATGTCATTATGATTGGTGAAATACGCGACCGTGAAACAGCAAGGATTGCACTAGAAGCCGCATTAACGGGCCATCTTGTCATCTCAACAGTGCATGCAAAAGACACGGTCAATTGTTTATACCGTTTAATGGACTTAAGTCTTTCGATTGAAGAACTGAGACAAGCACTTGTTGGGATTGTAGCGCAAACATTAATCTATGTAGAGCAAAATGATGAGCGAAAGGCACTTTTCGAAATTTTGAGTGATACCGCTTTAGATGAGGCGATTACCGTCACAAAGAATGGAAGTGTGTATGCGTTAGCAAAAGAGTTAACATTAGAAGCGCAAACACTTGGTATCCAAAGGTTGTATATATAATGTTCACGCAGTTGTTCACATATTTTCGACCAAGTAATCGTATTCGAGTGATTCAGTTACCACAGCTACTTAGTAGAACGAGTACGTTGCTTGAAGAAGGTTATACATTTGCGGAGTGTATTGAAATGTTACTCCCTTATCATGTAAAAGACTATCCGAAATGGAGGTCAACATTTGAACAAGTATTTCAAGACGGTGTAGGGCCGACTACTATATTTGCATTAATGGGGATGAAACGGCAATATCTTTTGTCAATTGAATTAGCTGAAATGACAGGAAATCTGTCACACACTTTATCGATTGTTGGCAATCAAGTGCAGTTTTCTGAAGAAATGAAACAGCGAGTAGCGAAATTGCTCGTTTACCCAGTCGTTCTATTTATGTTAATCGTTGGTTTATTTATCGTGTTTCGTCTCAAGTTTTTGCCCAATATACAGCAAATGATGTATACGCGTGTTGGCTATAGTAATACATCAAGTATTCAATGGTCTAAATTTTTTTTACACATGCCAGATTATATTATCGTACTAATTGTGTTGTTTACTGGCTGGCTTGTATTAAGCGTAACGTACGTTAGCCGAAAGCGAATTGATTTACAATTAGCTTTGTTATTAAAACTCCCGTTTATTCGCTATTATTGGCGCTTATTAATGACAAGGCAGTTTTCAAGAACACTTGGTGAACTGTTGTTAACGGGCTTTTCATTGCAGGCAGCGTTAGAACATTTAATGATACAACCTCACCAAAAACAACTAGCCTATATTTCCTCAGTTGTTCAACAAAGGGTGATATATGGCGATGCGTTATCTCAAGCAGTTCTTTTATTAAACTTTTTTTATCCAAAATTTCATCATTTTATTGCACATGGCGAACAGAGCGGACTTCTCGGGCGTGAGCTCATTTTGTATGCGGAACTATTAGATAGTAAGTTGCAAAACGGAATTAAAATGATAACGAAAATTGTTCAGCCAATGTTATTTATCATTATTGCCATTTGTATTGTTGCAGCATATTTAAGTATTTTACTACCTATGTACAATATGTTGGATGTCATATAGGAGGATTCAAGATGTTAAATAATAAAGGGTTTACTTTAATCGAGATGTTAATTGTATTACTCATTATTTCGGTCCTTATTTTAGTCACAATACCAAATGTTACGAAGCATTTTGCGACAATTGACGAAAAAGGGTGTAGTGCGTATGTCAGCATGGTTCAAGGACAAGTAGAGGCATATAAAATTGATACGATGACATACCCAACGGTGTCTCAGCTAATCGATGAAGGATATATTTCAACTGAGGAAGCAAAATGTCCAAGTGGTGAAAAAATACTAATAGAGACAGACGGGAAGGTGATAGTAGAAGGGGGAGATCATACCGCTTCCCCAGCAGAGGGGGAAACACCGTGATTCGCCAACAATACGGTTTTACATTAATTGAAACGCTGATCGTTCTGATGATTTTCAGTTTACTAACAACAGTAGTTATTTCCTTTTCCTATCACCACCTAAAAATAAATCAATACGAACAAGCAATTGAAAGATTTAGATTAACATTGCACCTTGCCCAGTTAACAGCGCAACAACAAAAGAAGGAGGTAAGCATTTATGCTATGAATCATAAAGAAGTAGGGTCAAATATGTCGCACCAAGATTATCGACTTAACTGGGTGACACCTGAAGGCATGACGATTCACATTCATACAAATAATCGGCAGATTAAATTTAACGTGAAAGGGCATGTACATGAATTAGGAAAAGTAGAATTTAAAACACCTCAAAAAAGCACGACGTATAGCATAAATTTGTCGAAAGGTAGGTTGCGCTTAATTGAATGAACAAGGTATGACATTAATAGAGACGATTTTAAGTATAGCGATATTATCGCTCCTCGCCATGACCTTGTTACCTTTTGCTAATCAGCTAAAAGGTCAATTGTTCGAACAAAAAATAGCGTATTATGCGAGCGAAGCAGCTTATAACGGCGTAAAACAAGTGGCAACAACAGGGGTGACACAAGGTACGATAACAATTGAGGATCTGGACTATAATTGGCGTTATGAACATGGTGAGATTTGTGTTGAATATTCCAATTGGAAGGGGCCACAGTTAATGTGTATCAAATCAGACGAAATAATCGAAGAAGGGAATATGGTTTTACATTTATAGAAGCATTGTTACATTTACTACTCTTTGTTGTATTTGCACATCTCATTTATTTTTTAGTGATGGAATTTAACGAATTATCCGGAATGCAACAAAAAAGAGTAGAGGCAGATTGGGAAATATGTGTTACGGATATTAGTCGCTATTTGACCTATGATAGCGTAGTGACTGTATCAACAGATGGCTTAATCGTGAACGTGACAACACCTCATGAAACATATGATATTCGTTTTTTAAATAATGCTTTATGGAAACGTCAAAAGAGTGGGAATGAAACACTGTTAACAGGTGTAAAAAAGGCCATATTCTTTTTAGATCACAATAAGCTAGTGTTAAAGGTACAGTTAGAATCAGGTGTGAAAAAGGAGCGGATATTTATTGTGGTACAATCTACGGAATGAATATGGCGCACTTTTTCCGATTACAATTGTTTTATTATTTTTGCTGACAGGTGCTTGTGTTACGTATGCAGTCACATTTCAAATGGAAATAAAAATTTATAACACATTGGAATTGTCGAATGTTCGTGCTACGATTGATATACTAAATGTATTAATCCATGAGTTATAATTTTTGAAGTGATAAAGAAGGTGATTGGCATGCGGAAAATTTATTTAGTAGGTTTTATGGGATGTGGAAAAAGTGCTATTGGACGACGATTAAGCTACTTTTTAAAAATGCCCTACTACGATATGGATCATGAAATCGTTCGACAGCAAGGGATGACGATTCCTGAAATTTTTGAAAAATACGGAGAGGAACGATTTCGCGAGATTGAAACGGAATTTCTACAAACTTTTCGTAACGAGGCATGTATTATCGCAACGGGTGGAGGAGTAGCGATGAAGGAAGAAAATCGCCGGATCATGCGAAGAACGGGACTAGTTTTTTTTCTAGATGCTACCTTTGAAAATATTTATGTTCGAATTCGTAACGATCAAAATCGCCCGATTGTGCAACGTTCTTCAAAAGAAGAATTACATGAACTGTATCAAAATAGGAGAAAATATTACAGAGAAGTGGGGCACATTCCAGTATTAACAGAAGACCGGTCAATTCGACAAGTTGTTGAATATATCGGGTTTCAAGTGAATCGTTTGAAAGGCGAATAATGTTTTTGTAGAAAAAAATATTGTTCGTCTTTAGGTGTTTTTTAAAAAAAGATTGCCTTTTTATAAGTTTAAATGTTAGGATATGGCTAAGAACGTCTAGATAAACGCGAATGTTGAATAGTAGGCGGATGAGTGTACGGGGAGAGAACGTGAAGTGGCGTCGCCGAAGGAGCAAGTAGCAAGGGCTATGAATCTCTCAGGCAAAAAGACTCGTACAGGACGCATCTCTGGAGAGCGCCGGAAAGCCGGCCACCAAAGGGGAAAGCCTATGTATGTGGTGTGAGCCAATAATAGGTGATACTTTCAGGTGCAAGGACAGAGGATTCCGATTAACGGGATTCGTCTGTCCTTTTTTAGTGGGTAAGAAAGTATAAATTTCAAGGAAATCCACATAAGAAAAGATATCATTTCCACTTGCTTTGTTCCAAAGATGTCTTTCTAATATTAAGCATTCGTACTATGTGTTGAATGAATTTGAAAAAATACAGGATTTCAGGAGGGATTTTATGAGTAACTTAAAGCGTACACCGTTATTTGATGCTTACAGTAAATACGGTGGAAAAACAATTGATTTTGGCGGCTGGGAATTACCTGTACAGTTTTCTTCAATTAAAGAGGAGCATGATGCGGTACGTAACCGCGCTGGGTTGTTTGATGTATCGCATATGGGAGAGATTTTTGTAGAAGGACCAGATGCACAAGCCTTTTTACAAAAACTATTATCAAACGATATTTCAAAAATTCAAATTGGTGGAGCGCAGTATAGTGCAATGTGTTATGAATCTGGTGGCGTTGTCGATGATTTATTAACATATCGTTTAGATGAAAATCGTTATCTGTTATGTGTCAATGCAGCAAACATCGAAAAGGATTATGACTGGATGGTAGCGCAACAATTTGGCGATGTTACCATTACAAATCAATCTAATAGCTATGCACAAATTGCGTTACAAGGTCCTTTAGCAGAGGAAGTATTACAACAATTAACGTCAGAAAACTTAAGCGATATCAAATATTTTAAGTTTAAAGAAAATGTTGAAATTACAGGTCACCCAGTGCTTGTATCACGTAGTGGCTATACAGGAGAAGATGGCTTTGAACTATACGGTACGCCTGAAGCTATTATTGCTTTGTGGGATAAAATTTTAGCAGATGAGCGCGTTGTACCAGCAGGACTAGGGGCGCGTGATACACTGCGTTTTGAGACGTGTTTACCGCTTTACGGACAGGAATTGTCAAAGGATATTTCGCCACTTGAAGCAGGGATTGGCTTTGCAGTGAAGCTAAATACGGATTTCATTGGACGAGATGCGCTTGCAAAACAAAAAGAAGAAGGTTTATCTCGTAAAGTAGTCGGAATTGAAATGGTTGGTAAGGGGATTCCACGTCATGGCTATAAGGTATTGAAAGACGGAACGGAAATTGGTGAAGTGACAACAGGAACACAATCACCGATGACCAAACGTAATATCGGTCTAGCATTAATAGACACAAAATTCACTGAAATCGGCACAGCATTAGAAATCGAAATTCGCGGCAAATTAGTTCCAGCAGTTGTGGTTGAAACACCGTTTTATAAACGAACAAAATAATTGAAAAGAGGGTCAAACATGAAACATCGTTATTTACCAATGACGGAACAAGATCAAAAAGAAATGTTAGAAACGATTGGCGTTTCTTCGATCGATGAGCTATTTTCTGATATTCCAGAAAAAGTGCGCTTCCAAGGGCTTTATAATATTAAAGAGGCAAAATCTGAAGCCGCTTTAATGAAAGAGTTATCGCAGCTTGCGGCTAAAAATGCAGATACGGCAAGTAACGTATCCTTCTTAGGTGCAGGTGTTTACAACCACTATAAACCAGTTATCGTAGACCATGTCATTTCTCGTTCAGAGTTTTATACAGCGTATACACCATATCAACCAGAAATTTCACAAGGGGAGCTACAAGCTATTTTCGAGTTCCAAACAATGATTGCAGAGCTTACAGGTATGGACCTTGCGAACTCTTCTATGTATGATGGCGGTACAGCTTTAGCGGAAGCGGGTATGCTTGCTGCTGGCCATACAAAACGTAAAAAAATTCTTGTCTCTGGTGCTGTTCATCCAGAATATAAAGATGTTGTGACAACATATGCAGACGGTCAATCAATAGAAGTAGTTACTGTGCCGACAAAAGACGGTGTAACGGATATGGAAGCATTAAAAGGGTTAGTAGATGAACAAACGGCTGCTGTCATTGTGCAATATCCTAACTTCTTCGGTCAAATCGAAGATATTCAAAAAATTGGTAACATTACGCACGAACAAAAAGCGTTAATGGTTGTGTCAGCAAACCCATTATCTCTTGGCGTACTTACACCTCCAGGAAAACTAGGTGCAGATATTGTAACAGGAGATGCACAAGTATTCGGTATTGCCGAAGCGTTCGGCGGCCCACACTGTGGTTTCTTTGCCGTCACAACAAAATTAATGCGTAAAGTGCCAGGGCGTCTTGTAGGTGAAACAGTCGATCAAGAAGGACGTCGCGGCTACGTACTTACATTACAAGCACGTGAGCAACATATCCGTCGTGACAAAGCGACGTCTAATATTTGTTCAAACCAAGCGTTACTTGCGCTTGCTGCATCTGTAGCCATGACAGCACTTGGGAAGCAAGGCGTACAAGAAATGGCGAAGCAGAATATTGTGAAAACACGTTATGCGAAAAATGCGTTTGAAGCAGCGGGCTTTACTGTACCATTCCAAGGGGCACACTTTAACGAAATCGTTGTTAAAACAAATAAATGTGTGACAGAAATCAACAAAGGCTTAATCGACAAAGGTATTATCGGTGGCTTTGATTTAGGTCGCGTATATCCAGAGCTTAAGCATCATGCATTAATCGCTGTAACTGAACTACGCACAAAAGAAGAAATTGATGCGTTAGTAGCGGAAATGGGGGCATTACAATGAGTCACGAAAACCAACCATTAATTTTTGAATTAACGAAAGAAGGTCGCGTAGGCTATGCACTAGAGCCTTTAGATGTACCTGATGTTGATCTTGCTGAATTATTACCAGCGGGCTATGTTCGTGAAGAAGCAGCAGAATTACCAGAAGTAGCAGAGCTAGATATTATGCGCCATTATACAGCGCTTTCTCGTCGTAACCACGGGGTGGATTCAGGTTTCTATCCACTTGGCTCTTGTACGATGAAATATAATCCAAAAATTAATGAAACTGTAGCACGTTTCTCAGGTTTTGCGAATGTGCATCCATTACAAGATGAAGAAACAGCACAAGGTGCAATGGAGCTTTTATACGATTTACAAACATCGCTTGTTGAAATTACAGGGATGGATGAAGTAACGTTGCAACCGGCAGCTGGTGCACATGGTGAATGGACAGCGCTTATGATGATTCGTGCATTCCACGAAGCAAATGGTGAAGGTCATCGTAATAAGGTTATCGTACCAGACTCAGCGCACGGCACAAACCCAGCATCTGCTACAGTAGCAGGCTTTGAAACCATTACAGTTCAGTCGAATGAAGATGGCTTAGTGGACTTAGAGGATTTACGTCGTGTTGTAGGTCCTGATACAGCAGCACTTATGTTAACAAATCCTAATACACTGGGCTTATTTGAAGAAAATATTTTAGAAATGGCTAATATTATTCATGAAGTTGGCGGTAAAGTGTATTATGATGGCGCGAACTTAAACGCGGTAATGTCGAAAGCACGTCCTGGCGATATGGGCTTTGACTGTGTACACTTAAATTTACACAAAACATTCACAGGTCCACACGGTGGTGGTGGCCCAGGTTCTGGTCCAGTAGGGGTGAAAGCCGATTTAATTCCGTTCTTACCAAAACCGGTACTTGTGAAAACAGAAGAAGGGAAATTCCACTTCGATTACAATCGTCCGCAATCAATCGGTCGCGTGAAGCCTTACTACGGTAACTTTGGAATTAACGTGCGTGCATACACGTATATTCGTACAATGGGTCCAGATGGCTTAAAGAAAGTAACAGAATATGCGGTATTAAATGCAAACTATATGATGCGTCGTTTAGAAGCATATTATGATTTACCATATAATCGTCACTGTAAACACGAGTTTGTGTTATCAGGTCGTCGTCAGAAAAAGCTTGGTGTGCGCACATTAGATATTGCAAAACGTCTGCTTGATTTTGGCTATCATCCACCAACAGTGTACTTCCCGTTAAATGTAGAGGAAGGCATTATGATTGAGCCAACTGAAACGGAATCAAAGGAAACGCTAGATGCATTTTGTGATGCGATGATTCAAATTGCACGTGAGGCAGAAGAGAATCCAGAAATCGTTCAAGAAGCACCACATACGACAGTTGTATCACGTCTTGATGAGACGCGTGCAGCACGTACACCAGTACTTCGTTATACAAAGCAATAATGCCAATAAACCGCACAGATTACTCTGTGCGGTTTCTCTTTATTGTTGGATAGGATATAAGTATTATGGATATCTACATAAGAAAAGACATCAACTTGCACCCTCATAGTGCGAGTTGTATTTTTTATTACCGATTTTTATGTAGGTTGTTCGACCTCTTACGCCTTATCTATATAATAGGAAGAAACTCAAATATAAAAAAGTTTTAAACTAAAATTACATAATTACTTTTCGTATTTTTTGTACCAATGTACTTGTTTACATGTTAAAATTGCTTGTTCCTATAAAATAAGAAAGCCCCCAAAATTGGGAGCTTAGGATTATGCTTTAGATTTGACTTTACCAGTCCAAGTTTTGAAACCACCTTGTAATTGGTAAATTTGATTACAGCCTTTTTTCTTTAGCATTAAAGCAGCACGTGCACTTCGACCTGTATTTTGGCAGTATAAATATACTGGTAAGTCTGATCGAATTTCTTTATGACGTTGGTTTAGTTGCGTCATCGGAATGTTACGCGCACCTAGGATATGCCCTGCTTCAAATTCTTTTGGATCACGCAGGTCAATCAGTTGTGCTTTACGATAGCCTTGTATAAACTGTTCTTGTGTTAAATTTGTTACGGCCTTTTTCAAACGGAATGAATTAATCAGTACGTAAGCAATGATCACACCTAGGATAATGGCGATTGTAATAAATACTTGTTGCACGTTAAAATTTCTCCTTTCTATCTATCAGATATATTATAAAAGAGAACGGGGCATACGTCGAGTAAGTTTACTAAATACTTTCATGGAGGCATTGTTATGAAACAATGGTATTTTATTAATTCGGGACCTTGTCGTCCATCATTTAATATGGCGCTAGATGAAGCGTTATTAAATTGGCACAGTGAGAAGTTGATTCCACCGGTTATTCGCTTTTATGAATGGAATCCGGCAACATTGTCGATTGGGTATTTCCAACGTGTACATAAAGATATTGAGATGGATGAAGTACATCGTCAAGGGCTAGGTTTTGTCAGAAGACCAACTGGGGGACGTGCAGTACTACATGAACATGAGTTGACATACTCGATTATTGTCGAAGAAGATTATCCGAATATGCCGAAAACGGTCACAGAAGCGTATCGCGTATTAAGTGAAGGGATATTGGGAGGATTTAAAAATCTCGGTTTAGATGCGTATTTTAGTGTGCCAGATACAAAAGAAAAGCAACAAGATTTAAAAAACCCGAAAAGTGCGGTTTGTTTCGACGCACCAAGTTGGTATGAACTTGTCGTAGAAGGGAAAAAAGTAGCGGGAAGTGCACAAACCCGTCAAAAAGGTGTTATTTTACAGCATGGCGCGATTTTGCTCGATTTAGATGAAGAGAAGTTATTATCTGTGTTTAAATTTTCAAGCGAAGCAATACGTGAAAAAATGCGTGTAAAGCTTCCTGAGAAGGCAGTGGCGATCAATGGGTTAGTAGACAAGCCATTTACAGTAGAACAGTGTATAGTAGCCTTTAAGCAAGGTTTTCAAGACGCATTAGAAATCGAGCTAATCCCTTATGAATTAACACCTGAGCAATTAGCATACGTAGAACAGTTGGAAAAGGAAAAATATGCAAACGATGAATGGAACTTTAGAAAGTAGAACGTTTGTTTGAAAAAAATTTCCTTGTACAAAACGTTGATATAAGCGGGTTTAACATAAAATAAAAAAAATCAAGCCCTTGTTTGAAAAATAATTCTGTAGTAATCTTTTCTAAGTGCATAAAATACAACCATATATATAGAAGTGAACATTCAAATCAAACACAATATCTTGTGTTTGGTTTGTATTTTTTGTTATGGATAGGTATGATTATGGAAAAGATTTAAAACAACTAAAGAGGGGGCTCGTTGATGGAAAGTGTGTTAGAGCAAACCATCCAAGTAGATCAGCTCAACAAAGATATTGAGCAATTCCCGCAAGTGCATCCGATTACACCGGACATGCATATTACGCATAAAGGTGTATCGCGTCTTGTGATGATTGACCGTTATTCTTTTAAGGATACGGAAAAGAAAACGTTAAAGTCAGGCGATTTTGTTGTGTTAACTGTCAAAGAAGACCCAAAATTTCCGGCACGTGGACTTGGAATCGTTCAATCCATTAATACTGAAACAAAAACAGCAGATATCTTAATCGAGGAAGATTTCCGTCATGTACTAGAAGACGAAAAAGAACAATCAACAGGAATCATTACTCGTTCATTGGATATTATTGAAAAGCCGCTTGAAATTTATTATGAACAAATTGCAAAGCGTAATGCGACAGGTTTAGCGGCTGTTGAAAAAACGGCAGAACTGCGCCAAGAATGGTTTGAAAAGTTTTATGAACAGCTCGTAAGCTTAAAATTCATTCCTGCAGGGCGTGTTATTTACGGAGCAGGTTCGCAAACGGATGTCACGTTCTTTAACTGTTATGTAATGCCATTTGTGGCAGACTCACGTGAAGGGATTAGTGATCACCGCAAGCAAGTAATGGAAATTATGAGCCGCGGAGGTGGTGTAGGGACAAATGGTTCAACACTTCGTCCACGCAACACATTAGCGCGCGGTGTTAACGGTAAATCAAGTGGTTCTGTCAGTTGGCTTGATGATATTGCCAAACTGACGCATCTTGTTGAGCAAGGCGGCTCTCGTCGTGGTGCCCAGATGATTATGTTAGCAGATTGGCATCCAGATATCGTAGAATTCATTATTTCAAAAATGCAAAACCCACGCATTCTTCGTTACTTAATGGAAAATACGACGGACGAGTCCATCATTCGTCTAGCAAAAGAAAAATTAAAATTCAAGCCTTTATCGCCACAAGACGAAGCGATGTATCAAGGGATTGTGAATTATAAAAATATCCAAGGTTTAGGTGGCTTTAACGATGCGATCATTCGTGAGGCAGAAGCAAAGTTACGTGATGGTGGGACATACTCTGTTCATAATTCAGAATTCCTAACAGGTGCCAATATTTCTGTCACATTAACAAATGAATTTATGCATGCTGTTGAAAATGACTTAGACTTTGAATTACGTTTCCCGGATGTAGCGAACTATACACCGCAAGAAATGGCCATTTATAATGAAGAATGGCACAAAGTTGGCGATGTACGTGAGTGGGAAAAACGCGGTTATGGCGTTCGCGTATACCGTAAAATTAAGGCTCGTGAGTTATGGAACTTAATTAATATTTGTGCAACATACGCGGCAGAGCCAGGTATTTTCTTCATCGATAATGCAAATGAAATGACAAATGCCAAAGCATATGGTCAACAAGTTGTAGCGACAAATCCGTGTGGTGAGCAACCGCTTGCACCATATTCAGTATGTAACTTAGCAGCTGTAAACTTAGCTCAGTTTGCAGTGAAAGATTCAAAATCAGTAGATTACGACGCATTACGCCAAACAGTGAAGGTAGGCGTACGTATGCAAGATAACGTAATCGATGCAACGCCGTACTTCTTAGAAGAAAACCGTAAGCAAGCACTTGGTGAGCGCCGTGTTGGACTTGGTGTTATGGGTCTAGCAGACTTACTTATTTACTGTGAAAAGGAATACGGTTCAGAAGAAGGGAATCAGCTTGTCGATGAGATTTTCAAGACGATTGCCGTTGCAGCATATGAAGCATCCATCGAACTTGGGCAAGAGCGTGGCAGCTTCCCGTTCTTACAAGGCGAAACAGAAGAAGAAACAAAACGTTTACGTGAAGCATTTATTCATACAGGCTTTATGGAGAAGATGCCGGATCATATTCGCCAAGGCGTATTAGCGAATGGTATCCGCAACTCGCATTTACTAACTGTTGCACCTACGGGTAAAATTGTTGCCCCCTACATTTGTGAAAATGTAGCGTAAACTTGGCTATATGCGGGAAACTCTGGCGTATCTTTTACTACCTAGCTTTGCCAACTATCAAACGGTAAAAATGTAAAAGTGTTGGTTTTTAACCTACCAGACAATCCGCAGGGAAGTCGTGGCTGACCCCTCAACGACTACATGCCGAGCAACCATTTCAACCTTGGAACATCAGTTCTTGTTTTATAATTAAATAAAACAAGTTGGGGATGATTCAAATGAAAAAATGGTTGATGATATAGTCTGACCCATATGGCGACATATGGAACGGGTACTAATAATCCCGTCCTCTAGTATATAGAGAGTAACAATTGTGAGCACAGGTACAATGGTAGGCGTTGCTACAGGGCTTGAACCATACTTCAGTTTCACATATTACCGCTCAGGACGCCTTGGGAAATTCATCGAGGTAAAAGCGGAAATTGTACAAGAGTACTTAGCAGCAAATCCAGGTGTAGATGAAAATAATTTACCGCATTGGTTCATATCTTCTATGCAATTAACACCAGAAGCACATGCAGATGTACAATGTATTATTCAAAACTGGATTGACTCATCGATTTCGAAAACAGTAAATGCACCAAAAGGTTATACAGTGGAGCAAGTAGAACAAGTGTATGAACGTCTATATCGCGGTGGTGCAAAAGGTGGCACAGTATACGTTGATGGAAGTCGTGATACACAAGTTTTAACGCTGAAAGCAGAGGAATCTCATACAGATGAGCAACTAGAGTTTGAAGAGTTAAAACAACAAGAAGAAGTAGTAAAACGTGCAGTTGTATTAGTTGATACAATTAAGCCGTTAACTCAAACAGATGTAACAATCGGTTCGGAAGTAGGAAACACTTGCCCAGTTTGTCGTCAAGGTACGGTAGAAGAAATGGGCGGCTGTAACACATGTACAAACTGCGGTGCACAGCTAAAATGTGGTTTATAATAGAAAAAAATGGCTAGTTGTTGTGACTTTGAAATAAAGTCACGAAAAACACTCCTTTGGATATGATTTCAAAGGAGTGTTTTTTATTTTGTGAAAAAATTTGAAAAAATTGTATACTTTTTTCTTTTACAATTGTTATATAGGTGAGTGATCACTACGAACTAAAAATGGATATTTAAAAGTTGGTGAGGTTTTGAATAATGGATGGGAGCAACTACTTCTTGAA
This sequence comes from Lysinibacillus sp. LZ02, assembly GCF_050613145.1. Taxonomy (GTDB): domain Bacteria; phylum Bacillota; class Bacilli; order Bacillales_A; family Planococcaceae; genus Lysinibacillus_B. The sequence continues at coordinate 1,485,379 of NZ_CP192507.1, forward strand.
CATGCAAAAGTTGTATTTAAATATTTGATCAAAATCGGGGCTACGAAAGAAGACGCCGAAGATATTACGCAAGAAATGATTATAAAAACAATGGAATGTATTCAACAAATTGAACCAGAGAAAATGCGGGCGTGGATGTTTAAGGTAGCGATTCATCGCTATTATTCTCTTTATAACAAAAATAAATCTATTGTCACGTTAAATCATGATGATTTGGAACGTTTAAAAACAATTTTTGAACATGTAGAGAGCCATTTATTGATGAAAGAGCAGGCAAATGAATTGGTAGAAGCATTGCAGGGACTTCAGCCCAAGTTTCAACAACTGCTCATTTTAAAGTATTACATGGAGCTGTCGTATAAAGAAATCAGTGAGATTTTAGACGTAAAAGAAACGCTCGTGAAGACATATTTACAACGTGCGCGCAAAAGTTTTAAAAAGATTTGGGAGGACAAAGGGTATGAGCAACGATAAGACAGAAGATATTTTTGATATTAAAAAAATGGAAAAAACTATTAAAAAAGCGAAGCGACGGGCCAATTGGAAAACGGTTTTGATTACGATTATAGTTCTAGTTGTCGTCATAATTGTAGGTACAATTATGAATCGAAATATTAACTATAAATTAGAAAGGCCTGTGCAGTTTTCTGCTACAGGGTTTCATGAAATATCTGCACCGAATGAATTTATTGGAAAGCTTGAACGTTATCAAGGGATTTTAGGGGGAGAAAATCGTTATACCACTTATAAAATAATTGAAGGGAAAGTCGTTTATACAGGACAAGAAAGGTACGGATATGGACTCTTCCGTGATGAAAATTTAAATCGAATAGGCATTGAGTCGCCAATCCTAATTGGTCGTAGTTTTTCGGAACAAGATTTACAAAAACAACTATATAATGAATTAGGTCAACGTGAAATGGTGTTTTTCTACCCGTTTTTACAATACAAAATATATCGTAATGATTTAGTATTGCTTGATGATATCGGGAAGGACAAAGTAATGGAAGTCGCCCTATCTTTTGATCGAGGCTATACATTTGACGAGGTGCAATCAATGATTTCAAACAATGTAACACTCACTTGGCTTTGGGTGGATGATGTTAATGAAGACGCAGATGATTTTCAATATAATTATGTAGATGAAAACGGTGAAGTGATTGTATTAGACAATTTAGTTCGTTCAGAGCATACTGTTTATGGACTTTCTTTATTCAATGAAAATGGCGATATGAAAGAAGAGCCTGTCCGTCGCTTTATTGGCGCGATTGAAGCAAATCAACAATTTAAAGTGCGTTGGCAAGGTGAGTTTAAACGCTTATATGAGACACTAAGTGGAGAAGATGGTCAGTTAACCGAGGAAGACTTACAATATTATGGTGCAGTTGTCACAGGAAATGCACAAAACTTATCCCAATTAAAAGACTTACCATTTATTAAAGCTTCATCTATTGGGGTAATTACGGACAAGTACTAAAATAAGCTAGTGAAGCAATATTAATAGTTTCTTCTTAGGAGCAAAAGGGGAAGAACGATAATAACAAAAAGGTTCACAACAAAGTAGAGGGGCAATTCGCACATGAATTTGCTCCTGCCTTTTTATAAACGAGCTCAATTAAGACGCTGGTTGTTTACAGCAGGAACTAATGGTTAGAAGAAGAGGAATCTATGAAATAAAAATTCGTGACAAGCAGCTTATTTGTCCGTTTTGTCAAAATAAGCAGTTTAAGCATCGTGAAGTTTACATGGATTTGGCACCATTTGATAAAGAAGTGAAGGAGCAGCTAACATTACAATCATTTAGCTGTACGTCATGTGGTGATATCCGGATGTTTCAAGAAAAGAATCGGTTTGACCACACGTTGGAAAAACATGTGTCTATTATCGAATATACGGAAGTGATAAAACAATGACGGGGATGGATGAATCTTTATTGCCTCAAAAAAGTCGTATTACTATTTTTAATAAGCTTGTTATTTGCCGATTTTGTTCAAATGATGTGTTTATCCCTTATGAAGTTATAGTGAATGTTGAACAACCCGGTATCGGTGTTCATCATGTTCGTTATGCCGCAATTTGTCAATATTGCGGTGAGGTGAAACACTTTGGAGATCCTAGTTATTATGATGCTGAAAAAGGCAATTATATTTGGGCATTAAATCAATTTCTACTTTCAGTTAAAAAATATAGGGTCAAGATTTTATTCTATGTTGGAAAAAGAAAGCAGGATAAAAAAACAATTTTTATCAATAAACTGATGCAAGACTTTGGGGCAGAGATAGAGAATGTAAAAGAGTTTAAAGAAGAAGTACTACTTCAAATAAGGTTTTCTGATTTAAATGATATACAAACAAATAAAATAAGGATAATGAGTTGTGCGAAACGACTTAATATATATGTTAAAGAACTAACGATTAAATAGGATTATTTAAGGCACACTTCTTAGGTGGATTATTGTAAAAGTCATGTCTAAATAAATGCTTCTTAATTTCACAATCGGGTGCTATTGATGGAATATCAAAGGTGGAAAACGATCAAATTTTTTAATGAAAGTCTTATACTTAGTTAAAACGAAAAACTCCATTTTGATCCATCTTTTTTCAAAATGGAGTTTTTGCATTTGCTGTTAAATAAGGATTGAATAGCACTTTTTAATCAAACTTTATTCCAAACCTACAGTAGGTTCAACCGGGTAGCCATTTTTTCATGCAAAGAAATAATCATAGCCATTTTTTAAAATGAGAATAATCGTGACAACAATAAATAATGCGCGGATAAAGCCTGTCTCTTTACTAAGCGCGATTTTAGAGCCGGTATACGCCCCTAAAATCATCGCAAAGCCCATAATGAGACCATACGTAAAATTCACTGCTCCGAGTATTAAAAACATGAGTAATGCCGCTAAGTTACTCGTAAAATTAAGCAGCTTTGAACTGCCCGATGCCTCGATAAAATTAAAGCCCATAAAGAGCAAAATAAAAATCATAAATGAACCTGTCCCCGGACCGAAAAAGCCATCATAGAAGCCTAAACCAACGAGCAATATTAAACTAAGCCATTTCTTTTTGCCTGTTGCTTTGCCGCTCGTTTCAACTTTGCCAAAATCTTTTTTTACGAAGGTGTACGCTAACACTGCGATCAATAATATAAGTACAAGTGGTTGCAAAATATCCGGAGAAACTTGATGGACAGTAAATGCTCCTAACAAAGAACCGATAAACACAAACGGTACAATAGGGCCAAGCATTTTGACATCAATTTTTCCCGCACGTAAAAATGTAATCATACTTGTAAAATTGCCCATTGATGCCGCAAGTTTATTTGTTGCGATGGCAGTGGCAGGGGGTAACCCCACAAATAATAATGCGGGTAGTGTAATGAGGCCACCACCGCCAACAATTGAATTAATAAAAGCCCCCGTAAAGCCAAAGAAAAATAACGCAAGTATTGAAAAAATATCAATCTCCATGATTTAACCTCTTTTCGTCATAGACATATGATATGTTACTTTCAATTTTATGTAAATAACTATATGGCGCTCGTTTTGCACCATGTATTAAAGTGTAGGCATAGGGTGTTCTTTACTTTGGCTAACGCAAAAACAGGCTACCGCTTCATTTGCAGTTAGCCTGTTTTTATTAGTCGTGATGCAATGTTGCTGCAATTTCTGGGTTCGCTTCAACTTCATGTAATTTTTTGAAAGAAGCGATTGCGACCTCTACTTGGTCGTCTTTTGGCTCTTTTGTCGTTAATAATTGTAGCCATAAGCCAGGATAGCCTAAATAGCGCAGTACAGGCACATTACGCACTTTATTTGTTGCTTGCAGTACTTCAAACGAAATCCCAATGACCACTGGAATTAATAAAATGCGCGATACAAGACGAACCCAAAGCGGATCTGTTGGGACTAAGAAATAGACGAATAGACCGACGATTACAGTAAATAAAATAAAGCTTGAGCCACAGCGATAATGAAGGCGTGATTGCTTTTGGACATTCTCTACTGTTAAGGGAACGCCTGCTTCGTAGCAATTGATTACTTTATGCTCAGCCCCGTGATATTGGAATACACGTTTAATAATGGGCGCCATCGAAATAATGTACAAGTAAGCAAGTAATAAAATTAACTTAAAACCTGTCTCCAGTAAAATTTGAATAGTTTTTCCTGGGAACCATGGTTTTAATAATTCGGCCATAAACATGGGCACGAGTGTAAAAATGAATTTACCGAATAAGAAGGATAGTACACCTACAACAGCGACACCAAGCCACATTTGTAGCTTGCTCATTTCTTCCTCTTCGCCGTCATCCTCTTCACCAGGGTTGACGTCATAACGGGAGCTAGCAAACTCTAAATGGCGTGAACCAAATCCGGCAGATTCGATTAATGCCACAACACCTCGAACGAATGGCACCTTTTTGAGTTTTTGATAAATCGGTTTTTTCTCTTTCTTTAAATGATAATAGTCAATCGAGTCATCGTTTCGTCGAATCGCTGTTATCATATGATCTTGCCCAGCGAACATCACGCCTTCAAGAAGTGCTTGTCCGCCGTAAACAGGTGTTTCTTTACTCAATATCGACACCACTCTCTACTAATCTCAAAATTTCTACCTTTCCATTGTACTAAATTTTTCGGAAAATCACTACCTGTCTGCATAGTTATGTGAAATAACGGATACGCTGAACACAGAAAGAGGTGATTTTTTTATGATGAAAGTTGCAGTGTCCACAAGTTTGATGAGTGCTTTTTACGTGACGATCATGCTGAGGATATTAGACTTATTTAAATGGATTCATTGGAAGCCTACAAAATTTTTAAACAGCATCATTTCGGACGGTTTAACACGTTGGATTGCGCTATTTGTGATTTTGTTTGTTGTAAGTATCATTTTATTTATGATATTGCAATTTGTGCAGTTGCTTCCTCCGGTTGTATGGGCCATCATCATTGGTCTACTGATGGCCTTTTTAACGGAGTGGCTAATCTATGATTTACCTATGGAGAGAGCATCTTTTAAACGTTTATCGATTCCTTTCTTTGTCGTTGTACTAACAGCATTTGTCTTTCTTACAGAGACCGCGTCATTCCATCGTAAAAGCTTAGAAAATCGAAATAAGTTGCCGTATAATACGTCTACTATGGTAGAATAGTATGACAATGAAAAAAGGGAGAATGACGAATGAAGCTTTTCGTATTAAACGGTCCAAACTTAAATCGTTTAGGTAAACGAGAGCCGGAAATTTACGGCTCCGAAACCCTAAACGATGTAAAAAATAGCTGTATAGCATTAGCACAACAATTCAATGCTACAATCGATTTTCGTCAATCTAATCATGAAGGAGAACTGATTGATTGGGTTCATGAAGCAGAGGATACAGGGATTGATGGGATTGTTTTTAATCCGGGTGCTTACACACATACGAGTATAGCGTTGCGCGATGCGATTGCAGCAGTGAATGTACCAGTCATTGAAGTACATATTTCTAATATCCATGCACGTGAATCATTCCGCCATGAATCGAAGCTTGCTGCAGAATGTGTTGGTCAAATTTGTGGTTTAGGTACGTTTGGCTATGAGCTTGCACTGCGTAAGTTTTTACAAATGTCATAAGGGGGGATAATAAGCATGAAGTTAGCCAAATTAAGACAACAATTAATTGATAAAAATATGGATGCTTTGCTCATTACGAATGAATTTAATCGTCGCTATATGACTGGTTTTACAGGTACAGCAGGTGTAGCGATTGTATCGCAACAGGATGCGGTGTTTATTACGGATTTTCGCTATACAGCGCAAGCAACTGCCCAAGTAAAAGATTTTCGCGTTGTGCAACATAAGGGAACGATTTTTGAAGAAGTCGCAAACCAAGTAGCACAAATGAACATTAAAACGCTTGGTTTTGAAAAAGACGCTATGACCTATGGCATGTATGAATTATATAAGAAGAGCGTAAAAGTGGATTTAGTGCCGATTTCAGGATTAATTGAAAAAATTCGCTTGATAAAGACTACTGAAGAGATTAATATTATTAAGGTTGCATGTGAAATTGCAGATCATGCATTTACACATATTTTAGATTTCATCAAGCCTGGTAAAACAGAGCTTGAGGTGTCGAATGAACTTGAATTTTTCATGCGTAAACAAGGTGCTACAAGCTCATCTTTTGACATCATTGTAGCGAGTGGAGTGCGTTCGGCATTACCACATGGTGTTGCGACAGATAAGTTAATCGAAAAAGGTGATTTTGTAACGCTTGATTTCGGTGCATTATATAATGGTTATATTTCAGACATTACACGTACAATTGCTGTTGGCCAGCCTTCAGAAAAGCTTGTGGAAATGTACAATGTTGTATTAGAATCGCAAGTTTTAGCGCTTGAAAAAGTAGGTCCGGGCATGACAGGGATTGAAGCGGATGCCGTAGCGCGTGATTATTTAACAGCAAAAGGTTACGGCGAAGCATTCGGTCATTCAACAGGACACGGTATTGGCTTAGAAGTGCACGAAGGACCAGGACTTTCGTTCCGCTCTGAAACGGTATTAGAACCGGGCATGACGGTAACGATTGAACCGGGTGTTTACTTACCTGGCATCGGTGGCGTTCGTATCGAGGATGATATTTTAATCACAGAAACGGGTAATGAAAGATTAACGCATTCGACGAAGGAATTAATTATTTTATAATATTTGGAGGAATAAAAATGATTTCAGTAAATGATTTCCGTACAGGCTTAACAATTATCGTTGATGGTAACTTATACCGCGTGTTAGATTTCCAACACGTAAAACCAGGTAAAGGTGCTGCGTTTGTACGCTCTAAATTACGTAATTTACGTAACGGTAACGTACAAGAAAAAACATTCCGCGCTGGTGAAAAAGTAGAAAAAGCGATGATTGAAAACCGTAAAATGCAATACCTTTATGCACAAGGTGACGAGCATGTATTCATGGATATGGAATCTTACGATCAAACAACTTTAGCTGCTTCTCAAATTGAAGAAGAGTTAAAATATTTACTTGAAAACATGGAAGTACACATTCAATCTTACCAAGGTGAAATGTTAGGTATCGAGTTACCAAACACGGTAACATTAACAGTTGCTGAAACGGAGCCAGGTATTAAAGGTGATACAGCTTCAGGTGGTTCTAAACCAGCAAAAATGGAAACAGGCTTAATCGTTAACGTACCATTCTTCGTAAACGAAGGCGACAAGTTAATCATCAACACAAGTGAAGGCTCTTACGTTTCACGTGCTTAATATAACACTCACACCCATTCTTTTCGAATGGGTGTTTTTTCTTTGGGGAAATTAAGGGATGCCTATAGTTTCGCTATGTTATTACCTCTATTTTTTGGAAATACCAGTTTTTTTAGGAACTTCTTGAGGTTGTATTCGTACTAATTATAGAGAGGGAAAAGGAGATGAGATTGTGAATAAGAAAATTGCGCTATTGTTTAGCTTGCTTATGTTTTTCATCATAAGCTTTCCGTACAGTGAAGCATTTGCTAGTGCACAGCTAGATGTACAAGCAGAAATTGGCATAAACAATAAAATTAAACAAGAGCGGGCAACCCCGCTCACAGTCACGATTACAAATAACGGAGATAGCTTTTCTGGTGACTTTGTAATTGATGCAGAAGTGAGCTATAGTTTGGGGTCTGCACTCGTTTTTCCATTAGACATCGGTAGCGGGGAAAGTAAAACATTCCAAATTTATTTAGATGGCTATTCGGATAACTTAATGTATACAATGCCGAGGGAAGATTATTTCCACTTCTATGAGGGTGGCATTGAAAAAGGCAAGAAAGTGGACTACTCCGGTGATCATTATGTGACACCGAGAATGTTGGACTATGATTCACAACTGCTATTTGTTGTGACAAATAATGAGGACCGCCTTGGTGGCGTGAAAAGGCTTAATCAGTTTACGGCTATGAATACGGAAATCATCTTTATTAATAATCCGAGTAATGCGTATTTAGCTGAAGATCCACGTGCACTTCAAATGGTCGATTATATTTTATTTGATGAGATAGCGATAAGCGACCTAAGCGATAAGCAACAGCAAGCGTTATATAGCTGGGTGCAACAAGGTGGTACGGTATTAGTTGGCGCAAATGATTTTGGCGCGGGCGCAGCAGGCGTATTTGAAGATAGCTTACCGCTTGTTTTAGGCAATAAGACAGCAACTATAACAGCAGATGAATTGGCTAGCATCACAAATAACGGTGTGTTTACAGCAGATATAGAAGTAAATAGTGCTACATTAAAGGATGATACCGCGAATCACCTCCTGGTAAATGGTAAAATGTTGATGGCCGAAACACAGATTGGTAAAGGTCGTATTATGCAAACGACATTTTCTTTAGGAGATGAACCGCTTTCGGGTATGGCAGGTTATGGTAAAATGTTGGCGGAAATATTAGCGTTAACAAATTACAATCATCAATTTAACGGATATCAAAGTGCTGCTGGCTATGGAGCGAACTGGATGCACTTAAATGAATTATTCCCATCATTTAAATTTACTTCTGGTTGGGTTATTGCGATTATTATTATTTATATTATAGTTATTGGTCCTGTTCTTTACTTTATATTAAAGCGTTTTGATAAGCGTGAAAAAATGTGGGTGTATGTCCCAATTGCAGCGATTGTAACATCGCTATTGTTCTTCGTATTCGGTGCAAAAGATCGACTATTAAACCCTCAAATACAGCAAATGGCCCTTTACGAAGTCCAAGAAGATGGCACGTTAATCGGCTCTTATACAAATGCCCTTTTATCTAACAAAGGCGGTGATTTTGTATTTGAAACCGATGCACAAACGACAGCGGTCGCTTATGGTGCTCACAGTAATCTAACATCTAGTGAACTACACAAAAAATCATACATTCAACAAACAGCTAATGGACAACGATTAACGTTAAATAATATGGATTATTGGTCTGTTCAATCAATTGTGGGGAAAACAACGATTAGCGAAGCAGGAAAGCTCGATGTAAAACTGACATTATCGAACGGTATTTTATCTGGTACAGTCACGAATAACTTACCCGTGGACTTAAAGCAAGTGAAAGTATTAAGTGGGGTAAAAGAATATGAACTTGGTGATATTAAAGCGAATGAAACGATTGACGTGAAGCAAGATATCAAATCCCAAACATTGTCAGCACCGATTCATAACTACTCTTATCAACACAATTTTTCTTCAGAGGAAGAATTATTTAATACAAAATTAAACAGTATGCAAGGATCTGCAATAGAATCGGTGTTTAATCACAATACACCTGTTATTGTTGGCTGGTCTGATGTATCGCTAGTGCCAGTGCAGCTATCAGGAAATGCTGAAACGACAGCGATGAGCTATTTTGTACAATCCATTTCCCCTGAGGTGATTCTAGAAGGGGATGTGACGTTTACAGTGGATGATATTATAGCAAATATTGAACCGCTCGATATGGCCGGGCACGGATATATTGAAAATAATGATATTTACAATGCGTATATTAGTGATGGTGAGTTCCGAGTAATATATGAATTAATAGCGGATATCGATATGGCAAACATTGCATTAGATTCATTGCAACTTAAATACAAAGACAGCGTGATTTATACAGAAGTTTATAATCATAAAACAGATTCTTATGAACCGCTGGATAGTGCTAAAGTGACATTAACAGAAAATGTAGAAAATTATATGAATGCTGAACGTCAACTTATCTTAAAGGTATCACGCGTCGGTATGGATGATGGAATGCCCGTACAGCTTCCTACGTTTGAACTGAAGGGAGTAGTGAAAAAATGATTGAAATTAAAGGGCTAACAAAGAAATATGGACAGTTTACTGCACTCGATCATTTAGATTTGGTCATTCCAGAAGGCGTTGTTTTCGGCTTTGTTGGAGCAAACGGGGCAGGGAAATCAACAACGTTTTCGATTCTTTCTACACTTTTAGCACCGACGAGTGGTACGGCACATGTAAATGGGATCAATGTCGTGGAAAATCCAGTCGAAGTGCGGAGACAGCTCGGTTATATGCCAGACTTTTTCGGTGTTTATGACCAATTAAAGGCTGAAGAATATTTAGATTTTTATGGTGCAAGCTATGGGCTTTCTGCAAAAGAGCGAGAAAAGCTAATTCCAGAGCTATTGGAACTTGTCAATTTAACGGATAAACGGTACGAGTATGTTGATTTATTGTCCCGGGGGATGAAACAGCGACTTTGTTTAGCGAGAACGCTTATTCATGACCCGAAAGTATTGATATTAGATGAGCCGGCATCTGGGTTAGACCCACGAGCTCGCAGTGAAATGCGCGATATTTTAAAGCATTTAAAAACGCTCGGCAAAACGATTTTAATTTCGTCGCATATTTTACCTGAACTGGCGGAGATGTGTGATGAGCTCGGTGTGCTTGATAAAGGCCGTTTAATTGCGCAGGGAAATGTAGCAGCGATTCAAGCGCAGTTAACAGGGGATAAAGAAATGACCATTAAAGTGATGGGCGATGTAGCATTTGCAGTTCGACATTTCGAAGAGGACCCGAATATTAGTGCGATTGAAGCAAATGCGGAAGAAGGCATCATTACGTTTTTATACCGAGGCTCAAAAGAAGAACAGGTGGAAATGTTGAAAAAGGCGCTGTTATCGGATATTTCCATTTACAGTGCAAATGAAGTCGAAAAAGATTTAGAGGATATTTTTATGGCGATTACGAAGGAGGCGCAAAACAATGATGCAAAAACTGTATAATCCTGTATTAATGAAGGAATTGAAATTGCGCTTTCGTTTCTTTAAAAGTATTACGGGCCTCATGTTTTATTTATTGGCGCTATGTATCGTAGTCATTGGCTTTTTCATGATTGTGACACAATTTTCAGGCACGGGTTATTTTAGACCGTCTGAAAGTCTTTACTTATTCATGATGATTTCTGTGTTACAAATGGGGCTCGTAATGTTTATCACGCCTGGTTTAACGGCTGGTGCAATTAGTACAGAGCGTGAAAAGCAGACATTGAATATGTTACTCATGACAACACAAAGCTCGTGGCAAATTATTTTTGGGAAATTAACATCTTCTATTGCCTTTTTAGGGTTATTGTTAATGGCGGGTTTACCGATTTACAGTATCGTCTTTTTATTCGGTGGTGTTTCACCGACACAGCTATTAACGATTTTCTTCTTTTATTTTGTCACAATGGTGGCAATCGGAAGTATCGGTATCTTTTTCTCGACGGTCATTAAGCGTACGATTACGTCAATGATTGCCACATATGGAGCGATGATTTTTTTAGGCGGCTTTACAGCATTTTTCTTCTTTATCGGTATTATCATCGACCAATCGTCGATGGCAACAATGGGCCCGGGTCAAACTTACACACCGTTCTCACCGATTACGTATTTTTGGGCGAGTATTAATCCTGGCGCGCTCATGTTAACGATTTTATCGAGTGATATGCAAGAAGGTCTTTATTCAACTGTCGGTGTTCGACTCCCTATTTGGATTCCGTATTTGATTTTCTATCTAGGTGTAACGGTGACAATGCTTGTGCTTTCAGTGAAAAAACTTCGCGTCAATATGAAACGAGGGTAAGGAGGAGCTAGCATGGATGAAAAGAAAAGGCTATGGCAAGCTGTATTTGCTGCACGCCGTAGTCTACTCCTTGAGAAATTGATACTTGGTGCTCAAAAAGGACTGCTTTACGCGGTCCTTTCGGCTACTATCGTGTATATCGTTTCACGCCTATTTGTTTTACCGTACTATAGCCGTGTGGCGATAGGTGCGGGGATACTCGCGTTTTTATGGCAACTGATGCGTGTTATGACAAATCGTCTGACGAAGAAAGATGCATTGATTTTATTTGACACCTACTTTGCCCATAATGAGCTACTAACTGCTTTAACAGCAAAGGAAGAAAATGGGCTCGTTCAAACTTTAATGAAGCAAGCGTTTAGGCAAAAAGATCAAGCGTTGCAGGCGTTTAAAAAGCGACCAAAAAAATTGTTTCAATCGAAAGTACTTGCGACGACATTTGGTCTGTTCGTTTTACTGCTCGGCTTAATTGCATTACCCGCTAATACACAGCAAGAAGCGAAAGTAGTAGAAGCGGATCGGGCGATTACGAAAAAAATTGATCAAGAGATGGAAGAACAGTTAAAGAAAGAGTTGTCAGAGAAGACGAAGAAGGAACTGGAAGAACTAAAGAAAGCGTTGCAGGAAGCTGAAACGAGCGAGCAGGCGCTAAAAGAGCTTGTCAAAAAGCAAAAAGAATTGATGAAGCAAGAACAACAACTTGCTGAACAACAGCAAAATAACGAATTGTCAGCAGGCGAGCTACAGCAGTTAAATGAGCTTGCTTCTTTAAACAAAGAACTAGCTTCCGCGGCAGGTGAGGCGCAAAGCTCACTAAGTAAGCTTGGAAAGCCAATTGATTTAAACTTGCAAAAAACGATTGCGAATATGAATCAATCGTCTTCATTAAGCCAAAGTACTGGTCAACCAGGAACGACAAGCTCAAACGGACAGCAAAATACGAACAATAACAGCTCACAAAGTAATGGAAGTGGGCAAAGTGGAGGTTCAGGTCAAGGTACAAATCAAGGCCAATCGTCCGCGAATAACGGCAACAGCTCAGGGCAATCTGGCGGCAGTGGTCAAGGTCAAGGCTCTGGTAGCGGTGCTGGTTCCGGTTCCGGCAGTGGTTCGGGAAGTGGTAGTGGCAAGGGTGGTTTAATGGGCGGTACAGGTTCTGGCGGTCGTGACTTATTAGCTGTTCCTCATCGCATTGGTGGATCAAGCGATATGACAGTGGATTCTGGCAAAATAAGTGAAGGCGATACGATTGAAGAAAAAGGTTACGTTCCTGCGACAAGAGGTGACGTGCGCCCATATGAAGAGGTAGTTGGCACATACAAAGATAGCTATATGCAATCTACTGAACGCTTACAACTACCGAGTGATTTACAGCAAATGGTTCAACATTATTTTACATCAATAGAAACAGACTAGGGGGATGAGCATGGCTTTTAATGAACAACAATACGAACAAATGAGTAAACATTTACTAGCAGTAAGAGAGGAAATCGGCAAGTTTATCGTCGGGCAAGAAGAAGCAGTCGAGTTTACACTCTATGGGATTTTAGCAGACGGTCATGTGCTTTTAGAAGGGTTGCCTGGACTTGGGAAAACGATGCTCGTTCGTACGATTGCTAACGTACTGGAGCTGAGCTTTTCACGGATTCAATTTACACCCGATTTAATGCCCGCAGATATTACAGGAACGAGCATGATTGAACGTTTAGAAAATGGCAAGCAGCAGTTTACATTTCAAAAGGGGCCTGTTTTCAGTCAAATTGTGCTAGCCGATGAAATTAACCGGGCAACACCGAAAACGCAAAGTGCATTACTTGAAGCGATGGGCGAAAAAACCGTAACGGTACTTGGCGATACGAAGCCAATGGAACGACCATTTTTTGTGTTAGCTACACAAAACCCTATTGAAATGGAAGGGACGTACCCACTGCCAGAAGCGCAGCTTGACCGTTTCTTATGTAAAGTATTGCTTCCATATCCTTCTAAGCAACATTTGTTAACGATTATGGAACGGACGACAGGTGCTGTAGCGGCGGAGCTGTCAAAAGTAATGGATACAGAACAGTTACTACAGGCACAGCAGATGGCAAAAGAAGTCATGATTGCACAGGATATTCTTGCTTATGCGGTGGATATTGTGACAGCGACGAACCCATTTGATGCGAGTGCCCTTGATGAAGTCAAGCAATTTGTGCAATATGGTAGCGGTCCGCGCGGGGTACAAAGTGTCATTAAACTAGCAAAGGCACGTGCGCTGATGAATGGACGTTTCCATGTGTCGATAGCAGATATTAAAGCGGTAGCCAAACCGGCCCTTCGTCACCGTATTTTACTCAATTATGAAGGAGAGGCAGCCGAAAAAATAACGGATGATATAGTGGAAATCATTTTAACAAAAGTACAGCAAGGAGCATCCGTATGACGAAGGAGCTACTGTTACAAAGTGAGTGGCAGAAAAGAATTGGGTCATCGAAGCTCGCAACTAAATCTAAGCTTCGTGGTCAACATAAAGGCTCACATCGCTCCAGTCGCTTTGGCTCATCGATGGATTTTAGTGACTTCCGTGAATACCATCCGGGTGATGATGTACGTCAAGTGGATTGGAATGTATATGCTCGTACAGAAAAGTATTTTATTAAACGTTTTTTAGACGAGCAAGAAATGAGAGTACATATTTTACTCGATGCATCGAAATCGATGGTTCATCCAGAAAAATGGCTGCTTGCAAGGCAGTTAGCGCTCGCACTTGGTCAGCTCGTGTTGCAAAATGATGACCGGCTTTCTTTTTCTGTTATTTCAGCACAACAGGTCATACCGTTTCGTAAAAAAGGGGCAACGTATAAACAAGCGTTTGCGCATACAATCGCTAGTTTGCAACCACCATCCTTAAAGGATTCGTTTGTACAGCATGCTATGAAACAGCTGGCAAAAGGGCAAACGGTGCTCATACTGATTACAGATGGACTTGAGCCGATTGCTGAGTGGGAGGCCCTTATTAAACGATTACCACGCTATGCTGGCGATATTCGGATCATTCAAATAGCCACACAGGAAGAAATGAAACCGAACTTTACTGGGGATGTGGAGCTTTATGATGTTGAAACAGATGAGAAATTAAATATCTCCATGTCCAATCAAATGATCCAGCAGTATATCAATAAAAAAACAGAGCACGAAAAAAAATTCCAGCTTCTTTGCGCTAAATATGGTGTAGCAACAATTCAACTCGTTGCGGAAGAAGGGTTTTCAAGCGCTTTTTTTCACCGCCTAAAAAAAGAGAATTGGATTATGTGAGGTGACGATGAATGGGCTTTATGAATTTCGCTTTTATCGGGATGATTATTTTTCCAATCATCGTCCTGCTGTATTATTTTTTCCGAAAGAAATATACGAAACAAACCGTTTCCTCAACACTTTTTTGGGAAGAAATTATGCAGGAAACAAAAGCTTCGCCGTATTTAAAAAAGCTACAAAAAAACATCCTGTTATTTTTACAACTTGCGGCGCTCCTTTTGCTTGTTTTCGCATTGATGAAGCCTTACTTACCTAGTACGAAAATAGCGGGTGAGCAAGTCATTTTTGTAGTGGATACTTCTGCTACAATGCTTGCTGGGAAAGAGGCAACAACATTCGAACAGCATAAAGACAAGATGAAGCAATTATTAAAAGAGATGGATGGGAAAAGTATAACGCTCGTGACGACAGGACGCCAGCCGACCGTTGTGCTACGTGAAGAAACAAATACTGCTGAAGTTGAAAAGGCAGTAGATGCGCTAGAAGTCACATATGAGCAGGAACATCTGGAGAAAGCGATTGAAGTTGTACAAGCATTTATTGGTCAACGGACGACGGCCATCTATGTTTTTACGGATTCCTTAGAAAAGCAACAATTACCAGTTGAAAGTGCTTTTGTAGAATGGCATGTATACGGACAAACCGAGGAGCTAAATAATGTAGCGATTACGAAGTTTGCAGCAACTGCTCAAGGGGAAAAGACGACAGCACTTGTGCAGCTAACAAATGAAACCGATCAAATACAAAACATCACGATTGATTTATACAGTAAGGATCAGCGCCTTGTTTCAGAGCAGCTCACACTGGAGCAACATGATACAATAAGCCATTTATTCGATCAATTACCTTTGACGCAGACGATTACAGCGAAAATTGAAGTCAATGATGATTATGCATTAGATAATGAATGGGTTACAACCATCCAGCAGGAGACAATCGAGGTCATGCTCGATCCATCGACACACGCCCTTGTTCAAAAAGGCTTTGCTGCTGTTTATGATCACGTCACATTTTTTGATGAAGCTACATTGAAGCAAGCAAATGAGCAGTCTTTACTCATTTCAAATGATGTTGCTTTATTAGACGGACAAAGCCCGGTTATATTAATTGGTCGTAACGATGAAAGCAGTAAAGAGATAAATGCATTTGCTAGTCAGTCATCCCATGCGTTATTTAGTTTTAGTCCATTGCAAGATGTGTATGTACAATCGATTTATCCGCCCTTTGAACAGTTTGACACGATTGCAACGGTCAATGAAGAGCCGTTTATTCAGTTGTCACCAAAAGGGGATATTATTCTATTAGCAGATTTACAGGCGACAGACTGGCCGCTACATCCTTCATTCCCGTTATTTTTATGGAGTACAGTTCAGCAAATTTCAGCGGCAGGTGACAGTATGGGGACGTTTACACCGAAACAATCCGCGTCTGTTGCGTTACGTGAAACAGAATGGTCGATTTATAACGAAGAAGGGGAGTACATGTCATCGTTTACGAGTGGCAAACAATTTATCGCCCCGGAAAAGCCTGGTTTATACGAACTATCGTCTGAGGGTGAATCAAGACTATTTTCAACCGTGCTTGCCGCAAGTGAACGTCATATTCAGTCTGGTAAAAATTTTACACTTGGGCAATTAACAAACGAAAATGAGGAAGTGGAAACGTCTACTTCTTTCGTCCCTTATATCGTATTGATAATTTTGCTGCTTATTTTAGCAGAATGGGAGGTGCAACGTAGACGTGGATTTACGAATTGATATTCCATTCGCCCTTTTATTATTTATTCCTGTCGTTCTGTATTTTGGATTTGTATTGAAACGGCATAAAGCGGAGTGGAAAAAGCTCCATTACATCGTGTATGTATTGCGTATAGCAACGGTTAGCTGCTTAATTTTTGCTTTAGCGAATCCGTATATTTTATTGCCAATTGATAAAGAGCAAGTGTTATTCTTAATGGATCGTTCCGCTTCTGCAAGTGCAGAAGAAGATACAGCAACACAGTTTATACAAGAGGCTTTAACGAGTAAAGAAGATAAGCATGAAGTAGGTATTTATTCATTTGCCAGTGCGGTGCAAACAGAATCGCTACTATCCGATGAGGTAGAAGCAGTGCCGCAATTATCAGCTATGTCAGCTGTCAGCGATACAAATATTGAGGAAGCACTAAAAATGGTGACGAGTATTGCGGATCAGCAAAAAGCGACCCGTATCGTGTTGTTAACAGATGGGAATGAAACAGAGGGAGAGGCGTTGCTAGAAGTAAATAAATTAAAAAATAGCAATGTGTCAATCGATGTTGTCCCGCTTGCTAAAAGTGTAAATGAGGATATTATTTTAGAAAGCTTTGAAACACCTCAAATTGCTTATGAGGGAGAACAACAACAGCTTGTCACAAATATTTATGCGGAAAACGAAAAGCAGGCCGAGCTTATCTTATATGAAAATGATGAAAAAATAGTACAGCAATCGGTCACATTGCAGGCGGGTCATAACCGTTTTACATTTAATCATATGAGCAGTGCAACAGGTTTAGTAAAGTATGAAGCCCTTGTGCAAACGGCGAATGATGCTTTTTTAGAAAATAACAAGTTAACGAGCGTGACGACTGTACAAGCAGCACCGCGTTTATTAATTGTACAAGATGATGAGGCGACCTCTAAAATTCCAGCGATTATTGGAAACAGTACGATTGATTATGCCGTGACGAGTGCATCTACGTTACCGTCGTCATTATCCAGTTATTTGGCCTATAATGCGATTATTTTTGATAATGTATCGGCTCATACAGTAGGCGAAGCAAAAATGGAAGTCATTGAACAAGCCGTGAAGCATTTTGGGGTTGGTTTTATGATGGTTGGTGGTGACCAAGCGTTCGGTTTAGGAGGCTATTTCAAAACACCGATTGAGGCGCTGTTACCCGTTGAAATGGACGTGCAAGGGAAGCACGAAATGCCGTCGCTAGGGCTTGTCCTCGTCATTGACCGCTCAGGTAGTATGATGGGGAATAAGCTTGAGCTTGCAAAAGAGGCTGCGGCACGTTCCATTGAACTACTACGTGATGATGATACACTTGGTGTGATTGCCTTTGATGATCGACCATGGCCGATTATCGAAACGGCGAAGCTAGCCGATAAAGAGGAAGCAACAGATGCAGTGTTATCGATTCCAGCTGGTGGAGGAACGGAAATTTATAGCTCGCTTGCATTAGCCTATGAGGGGCTACAAGATTTAAAGCTACAACGGAAACATATTATTTTACTAACAGATGGGTATTCATCTACAAATATGTCATATGACGATTTAATTGCTGCTGGGTTAGAGAAAAATGTCACACTGTCAACAGTTGCGATTGGGCAAGATGCTGATCGAAATTTGCTCGAGTCTTTAAGTGATATGGGGAGCGGGCGTTTTTATGATGTAGTAGATGAAACAACGATTCCGTCCATATTATCAAGGGAAACGTCTATGATGACACGAACGTATATTGAAGACAATCCGTTTTACCCGACTGTGTACAAGGCAGATAAATGGAATCATTTATTTGCAGATGGTGTGGCACAAATGAATGCCTATATCGGTACAACTGCTAAACCGCTTGCTACTGTTGTTGCAGAGAGTGAAAAAGAAGATCCTGTTTTAGCCACATGGCAATACGGGTTAGGGACAACGATTGCCTTTACTTCTGATGCAGCTGGTGCGTGGGCTGGCGGATGGGCAACTTGGGTGAAATGGCGTGAATTTTGGCAAACAGCAATTGCTGAGCTTTTACCAAGCTATCACGATGTAGCGTATTCTGTCTCGTCCGATGGCAATGGTCAATTCACCATTACCGATGTGTCAAATGAAGCAGCATTTTTATCGGTGACAGCGATCAATGAAGCAGGAGAAGAGTTGCCAATTGAAACCGATGTATTATCCGCTAGTAAAATGAAAGTGTTTGCCGATGGTGAGCCCGGCCTCGTATTCTTTAGTATCGTCAATAAAGACGGAGAAATGGTCAAAGTTGGAGTACAAATGCCCTATAGTGATGAGTATAAGCAAAGTACAACGAATACAGCACTATTAGAAACGATAGCGAATAGTAGTGGGGGTCAAGTCATTGAAAAGGCTAGTGATGTATTCCGACCGTTTCAACAGAAAGGGACAGAAAGCCGCTCGATTACAACATGGCTTCTAGTCATTGCCTTGTTACTATTCTTTATGGATATTACGCTCCGACGATTTGGCTTCTCCTTTAAAAAGAAACAAGTCGTGGCTCCCAATATAATAGAAGAAACTCCAACGAATGTCAGTGAGTTATTAAAACAACTAAAACGAAAATAATGATAAACGGGAGGGGTTATTCCCTCTCGTTTTTATGAGGGGAAGAGGATCGAGGCAGTGAAAAGAACTTTCCACACAATTTTATACACCAGGTAGATTATTTTATACACCAGGTAGATTATTTTATATAAAAGGTTTACAATTTTTGTATGAGGTGATAAACATGTTAAAAAATTTCAATATACATAAACCGATTATTCAAGCACCGATGGCAGGTGTCACAACTCCTGCGTTTGTTGCGGCTTGTTGTGAAGCAGGTGCACTCGGCTTTATCGGAGCGGGTCATTTAAATGGAGAGGAAACACGTGCGTTTATTCAAGAAGTAAAGAAATTAACGAATAAACCATTCGGCATTAATTTATTTGTGCAGGAAGAGCCTAAGATTGATATTCATGTATTACAAGAAGCACGCATGGCGTTACAACCCATTTACGATGAACTAGGTATTACAGATACACCGAAAGTCATTTCGAATGAAGTATTTGAAGGGCAAATTCAAGCCATTTTAGATGAAGAAGTGCCGATTGTGTCATTTACGTTTGGATTACCAACAAAAGAGGTCGTTCATCGGCTAAAAGACAAGGGGATTTTTGTAATCGGTACAGCTACTACGAAAGAAGAGGCAGTAGCGGTTAAAGAAGCCGGCTTTGATGCGGTTGTTTTACAAGGAGGCGAAGCAGGTGGGCATCGTGGTTCTTTCCAAGAGCCTATGCAACTTATACCGATTCGTGAGTTAGTGAAGCAAGTTGTAGGAAACGTAACGATCCCAGTGATTGCTACAGGCGGGATTATGACGCGAGAACATGTGGCTGAAATGTTATCGCTAGGCGTAGAGGCTGTACAAATCGGTACAGCACTCATTACGGCAGATGAATGTAGTGTGAACGAATATCATAAAGAGGCCATTCTACATTCAAAAGAAGTGGGTACATGTATGACGGTTGCATTTACGGGAAAACCTGCGCGTGGTCTTACTAATAAATTTACGGAGCAATTAAAAGACAAAACCGTTGCACCGTATCCGTTACAGCACCATTTAACGACGAAAATTCGCCAAGTTAGCGCGAAAACAGGACGCCCGGAATACTTATCCCTTTGGATGGGTGAAAACAGCTATATGGCGAGACGTGCCTCTGTTAAAGTCATCATCGACTCACTATGGGATTAATCATGTGAACAGTGAAAGCATAGGGAAAGGTTTCATGTAAACTTGAACTATGCTTTTTATTTGTTTGTAGTAGCAATTCAATATTTTAGTTGAAAAGCAAGGAGTGATTGTGTGCGTGCGCAATTAGAAAAATTAGCTGAACCTACGTATAAAGCATTTACAGAAAAATTAGTTGAGACGAAGTATGAGATTTTAGGAGTACGTATTCCGACCCTCAGGCAGCTTGCAAAGGACATTGTACGAACAGACTGGCAGGCATTTATTGAACAGCCGAAAACAACTTTTGAAGAAATGATGCTCGAAGGGTTTGTCATTGCATCCGTAAATATTCCCGTAGAGGAACGCTTCGTTTTCATTGAAGCGTTTATTAAAAAAATTGATAATTGGTCGCTCTGTGATAGTTTTTGTTCGAGCTTAAAAATAACGAAAAAGTATCCGCAAGAGATGTGGAACTTTTTAATGACTCTTCGACATGAGTCGCATCCATTTGTGCTGCGATTTATCATTGTCATGATGCTCATGTATTATTTATCGGATGAATGGATTGCGCGTGTTTTTCAGGAGTTACAGTTAATTCAGCACGATGATTATTATGTAAAAATGGCTATTGCATGGGCCATTTCCATTGCTTTTATAAAGCAAGAGGAAAAAACGCGTCATTTTTTACAAACAGCTGTACTGGATGATTTTACATTTCATAAGGCATTGCAAAAAATTAGGGAGTCTAGAAAAGTGAGCGGCGATGTGAAAGAAGAACTCAAACAATGGAAGCGAGTGAAGTAAGTGTGGCATTTAACCTTACAAAAGAAAAAAGAAAGTGAGCCAGCTCATTTATTACCTATTAGGGAAACAGATGATGAGTGGGAGATTGATTTACAGACAGCTCGGGAGGAAGGTGTGGATTTAGCTGCTGAGCTTCAAGCGCATTTAGATGAAATACGTGAGCCATTATTACAAGTGTTGCCGGAAAAATTTCATCCGTATATACATAACGATACGTTAAATACACCAAATTTACCGAAAGCTGTGCGTGAGGAGTATTTAACTTGGCAAGTAGCTTTAGAGCAAACATTTAGAGATGTGTTAGATCATGCATATACAATGAAGCAACAGGCGATTCCGTATTTGCCACAAAGCGCACAACATGTTTTTCGTGACTCTTTGCATGACGCTGTTATCGTCAATATAGAGCGGATAGGGAATGACGTAGCTATTATGTTAAATACAGATGGCGGGTTTACGCCAAAGTCGATTGTTATATTGAAATTCGTCAATGTACTCTCTGAAACAGGAGATGTTGAAACAGGTAGCTACTATATTTACGACGAGCTTCAAAAGACAGCGCGCGGTTTTGCGTTACGTGTTATTTGGGAGTGTCCAGAAGTAGAGTGGACGATTGCATGTGAAACAATTGAAGCCGCATTTTATTTTCGGCCAGTAGCTTATTTTGAGCAGCAAGAAGCTGATTTTGAAACGTTTGTCGATCAACTGGCACCACATATGCAATATTTCTTTATTACCGATACGGTGATTCCATGGGATCGGGGGAAACTGGAAGTGAGTGCGGATGGTGTGTACGTGCGAGGGATTAAAGTAGCCCAATCGTTAGAAGCTTGTAAATCGCTTCTTTATTGTGATACATACGAGGATCCGTATGCCATTTTTAGTGTCCCTGTACCGGTTGGTGAGTTAGAGCAGGCAGCGCTCAGTAATGATTTAGAATGGCAAGTACGAGCGTTCAATACATTGTATGACAATCCTATGCCACACCGCGAAATCATCAATCATATTTTACAAAACATTCACATACAAGAAAATAATGAAATGATGATTTATGCGGCAGCCACACATTTTAAGGCACTGGCGTTATTAGATGAAAAGACAACAGAAAAGTTTAAAGCGTGGTGGGATTAAATTGGAAGCATCTATTGTCTTTTTTTGTTTAGCGATTACATTACATAATCTCGAGGAAGCGATTTGGCTACCGAAATGGTCTCAACAGGTGTCGAAGTTTCAAAAGCCAGTTACGACAAGTGAATTTCATTTTGCGGTTATTGTCATCACGGCGCTAGCTTATTTATCGGCATTTATTTATATGAATTTCCCGGATTTTCAACTAGGGAAATGGTTATTTATTGGCTTTTTAAGTTCGATGGTGTTAAATGCTATTTTTCCACATCTTCTTGCAACGATTGCAACGAAAACATATGCACCTGGACTTATCACAGGGCTATTATTAAATATTCCGATTAATTCTTTCATTCTTTATCAAATGTTTCAACAAGGTGTCATGACGTGGAGAGAATTGATAGTATCAACGGTTGTCGTAGGTCCCTGTTTAATTGCACTCATTCCATTGCTATTTTGGGGTGGGCGTCAGTTATCGCCTTTTTCACATCATGCATAAAAGTTATCGAACGAAACTAGTACGATTCAAGGCAGTGCATCTTTTTGCTCTGTCTTTTTTAGCTTTCACCCTCTAAAGTTTTGAAAATGAGAGATGAACGAAGCTATTGATGCGAAATATTTGAATAAAAACGGTGTTCTGCCACTTCCCCCTGCTTCATATACTACGTTACGAGAGGAGGGAGGAGGCGCGTGGAACTTCAAGATGTATTACGTGTAGCAGCCGTCGGATTAGTCATTGCACTACTTCATATATTTTTCGAGCAGACTGGGAAAAAAGAATTTTCATTCTTTTTATTCTTTATTGCCTACTTGTATATGACCGTGGAGCTTATTCGATTTTTGCGTTTATTTTTTGAGGAAGTGGCGCAATTTCTACGATGGCTCTCCTTTTCAATATGAAGTATTTAATTTTTGCGACGTTATGCATGCTACTACTTAGCTTTATTAAAGGGGCGATTGGTAAGCTACATCCTATTATTAGCATCATTTTTTTCTTTTTATTTTTCGCACAAATATTTGCACTCGTTTTATATCCTCTTTTTTCAGAGCTAGTGACCCTTACTCAAGTCATTCCGTATAGTAAATTGCTTGCGTATACAGCGCTCCTGTTATTGTTAAGTCATCTTGTGAAATCGATATTGGAAGAGCAGGAGTATGATGCTTTTTCTCAAGGCGTAGATATCGCTATACGTGGATCACTTGTACTCATCTGGTTGCAGCAGCTAAAGCCCGCAATGACACAATTAACAGATTTGCTTCACAGATTTAGTTAGAGGGACTGACATGGCACAATTACTACACCCGATCACAGAATCGATTACGTTGCTCGCGACATTGTTGTTATTGTTTTTGCTTCTTTTAATGATTGAAGGTGTATCCATTCATTCACGCCAATTATTATCTACAGTTTTTCTATTTCTCGTACTTATCATTGTTGCCCAACAGTTATTTGATGCTTTCGTATTAATGAAAGAAATCGCTGCTATCTTTTCGGCCTTTTTTTTAGCATTCATTCCACTTGTCAGCACGGTCTTAGTTATTATGCAGTCACTTATTTCATTAGTAGCATGGAGCCCGGCCATTATTTTTGTTTTGCAACTGCTCGTCTATTGTTGTGACAAGCTATTGATTCCCTCTCTGTTTATGGCACTCATATTTGATATATGTACACGACTTTATCCGCAAGTATCTTTTTCAAAAATAGCAGAATTAATTCGAAAAACAATTTTTAGTATAATCGCAGCATCCATTGTATTGCTATCCTCATTTTTAACATTTTCAAGTGTTGCCTTTTTCTCGATTCAAGAGACATTTGCAACGCCATTAAAAAAAGTAATTGAACAAAACGTGCCCATTATTGGGTCGCTGCTTGTAGAGGGGATGTCACTGTTAAAAAAGTTTCAATCAACCGCCACAACAGTTACAGGGTTTACAACAATCACAGCACTGCTAATCCTATCATTTTA
Organism: Lysinibacillus sp. LZ02; assembly: GCF_050613145.1. GTDB lineage: Bacteria > Bacillota > Bacilli > Bacillales_A > Planococcaceae > Lysinibacillus_B. The sequence continues at coordinate 1,509,639 of NZ_CP192507.1, forward strand.
TCCAGCGGCGACATTGCTCATTAAAGCTTTTACCTTTAAATTAGCGGGGGCGATTGCAGAACCTTTTGTGAATAATCGAATTAGTAATTTACTTGATGATATTGGCAAGACCTTGTTTATGCTATGTGCGATTGCGTTGTTATTAGCAATTGGGTTTATTGTCATTTGGTTGATTCTATTTTTTATCGTGCAGATTGGGACTGGGAAATCACTATGATTCAATTACTTTATTTAATTGTCTTTTCTGTTATTTTGCAAACGATTATAGGAGACGAAGATTTTTCTACATTCGTAAAGCTGGCCGTATTTTTATGGTTAATTCAATTTATTGCACAGAATGTTAAGTATATTGGCTCCATTTTTCTCATAGGATAAGGTGACAGAAAGGAGGGCAAGTAATATGTGGCAACAAAAAAGGCGAACATAATCGCGTTGATTGTCATCGCCCTCGTTGGATTTCTGCTGTTTAGGCAAGACGTGAGTCCATCAATAGAAGAAACGGTAGAAGTAAAGCTAGCGGCAACACTCTCGCAAATTGAGGGGGTAGGACAAGTATCGGTATATTTTCATACAGAGGCATCAGCGGAATCTACACTATTTTCATTTAGTGAAAATGAAAAAAAAGCGACGTATACAGGCGTGTTAATCGTTTCGGAGGGGGCTCAATCACCGATTATTAGGCGGCAATTGCAAGAAGCCGTAAGTGCTGTACTCCAATTGCCAGCACACCAAATTATTATTTTACCAATGAAAAAGGAGGATCATCATGAAAGTTAAAAAAAGAACAGTTTGGTTTTTAACACTTGTATGTTTAACAGCTGTAATATCTGTGTATTATTTATTTGAACGCCCAAGTAATTTTGACTTCACAACGATTTTTACAGATGATTCATTAGAGGGAGCTATCTTAACAGGCGTAGATGAAGCAGAGAAGGCGGTACAAACAGATAGCTATGTGTTCGAGGAAATTCGCATGGAAATAGGGAATGAACGAAGCGAGCTACGTGAACAATTAACAACGAAAATGGCTTCTGATCAGTCTACGGCAGAGGAAAAAAATGAGGCATATAATGAGATAAATGCGCTAATTGAATTGGAATCATCAGAAGCGATGCTTGAAATGATGATTGAGGGACTTGGCTATACAGATGCTCTAGTGCGTTTAGAAGGAGACAAAGCAAACGTCACGGTGTTAACAGAAGAAATCTCGACAGAACAAGCAAATGAAATCGTGTATCTCGTAAAAAATGAGATGGATAAAATGATCCATGTGACTGTGAATCCACAAACTTCTTACTATTAATGGAAGAAAATGAGGGGACAGGTGTTATATAGCAGGTAAATACAATTTTGCGCCCGAAATGTAAGCGTTTGTAGCATTTTATGTGAAATTTTTTTAATTTTTAAAATAACTATTTCAAAATGGCTGAAATAATTATAAAATAGTGTTCGTAGTTTAAATTACATACAAGGGAGAGTTATTAATGTTCAAAATTCAAGAAATCCGTGAAATTATTAAATTAGTAGATGCTTCTACAATCGACGAATTCGTATACGAAGCAGACGGCTCAAAAGTTAAACTTAAGAAAAACGGTGGCGCAGTTGAAGTTGTAGCTCCTAAAGCAGTAGCAGCAGCTCCAACACCTGTTGTAGAACAACCGAAAGCGGCAGCTCCAGTAGCGGCTCCAGCTAAAGAAGAAGCACCAGCAGCGGCTCCAGCAGCTAACGATGCTGATTTACACAAAATCACATCGCCAATGGTTGGTACATTCTACCAATCTCCAAACCCAGAATCACCTGCATACGTAAAAGCTGGTGACAAAGTAGGCGACGAAACAATCGTATGTATCGTTGAAGCAATGAAATTATTCAACGAAATCGAAGCTGAAATTAAAGGTGAAATCGTAGAAGTATTAGTTAAAGATGGCCAATTAGTAGAATACGGTCAACCATTATTCTTAGTGAAACCTGAGTAAGGAGCGCTGCTAAAATGAAAAAAGTATTAATTGCTAATCGCGGTGAAATTGCAGTACGTATTATTCGTGCGTGTAAAGAACTAGGTATTTCAACAGTTGCAGTATATTCTGAAGCAGACGCGGATGCACTTCATGTAAAGCTTGCAGACGAGGCATATTGCATTGGTCCAAAATTATCAAAAGACTCTTATTTAAGTTTCCCAGCTGTATTAGGCGTAGCACAAAAAACGGGTGCTGACGGCATTCACCCAGGCTACGGCTTCTTAGCAGAAAACGCTGATTTTGCTGAAGCTTGTGAAAATGCTGGTATTAAATTTATCGGTCCATCATCAGATTCAATCAAAATCATGGGGATTAAAGACGTAGCGCGTGCTGAAATGGAAAAAGCGAACGTACCTTTAGTTCCTGGTACAGGTATTGTACCTGATATCGAAACAGGTAAAAAGTGGGCTGCTGAAATCGGTTACCCAGTAATCATCAAAGCAACTGCTGGTGGTGGCGGTAAAGGTATCCGTGTAGCTCGCACTGAAGAAGATCTTGTAAAAGGTATCGAAATTACACAAAAAGAGGCTGCTGCAGCATTCGGCAACCCAGGTGTATATTTAGAGAAGTTCATCGAGTTCTTCCGTCACTGTGAAATTCAAGTATTAGCTGATGGTCATGGTAACGTCGTTCACCTTGGTGAGCGTGACTGTACGGTACAACGCCGTATGCAAAAGCTTGTTGAGGAAGCGCCATCTCCAGCATTATCTGAAGAGCGTCGTGCTGAAATGGGTGAAGCAGCTGTAAAAGCAGCGATCGCTTGTAACTATGAAGGTGCTGGTACAATCGAATTCATCTATGACTATCAAGAAGATAAATTCTACTTCATGGAAATGAACACTCGTATCCAAGTAGAACACCCAGTAACTGAAATGATTACTGGTGTTGACTTAGTTCAACAACAATTAAAAATTGCTGGTGGTGCTGAGCTGCCATTCAAGCAAGAAGATATTAAAATCAATGGTTGGGCAATTGAGTGTCGTATTAACGCAGAGAACGCGTACAAAAACTTCATGCCATCAGCTGGTACTGTAGATACTTACGTAACACCAGGTGGTTACGGTGTACGTATTGACTCTGCTGTATATGCAGGCTATACAATCCCACCATACTACGATTCAATGGTTGCGAAGCTAATCGTTCATGCGGATACGCGTGAAGAAGCAATCGCAAAAATGAACCGTGCACTTTCAGAGTTCGAAGTTTCTGGTCCTGGAATCAACACAACAATTCCATTCCACCAAGCTTTAATGAACAATGACGTTTTCAAATCTGCTAAGTTCAATACGAAGTTCCTAGAAGAGAACGACGTATTAGGTGTAGCTGAAAAAGCGAAGTAATTGCTTAGGGGATAGATAGAGAAATAGAGCGCTTATCAAAGTTTTTAAATTTATGACCTTCTAACTTTTCGGAGTTAGGAGGTTTTTTATGTTTAAAAATGTGAATTTGGTAACAAGTGGGATTTGCTAGTATAACAGACGATACGATGATGTTTAAACCTTCTTAAAAATTTCCGATGACTTCTTCTCGATCACTCTTAAGTAAAGTTTTTAGTTGGATTGTGTAGAGTGTTGCTGTAAGCGTGTAAAAGTCTAATGATTGTAAAATGGATTTTTCATCGAGACGGTGGCTTTTCATCTCACATTGCTTGTAAAATGTAGTATAATGGCTATATAACCAATTAGTTTACGTATTACTAGCGTGAAGTTAGTGACTATAAGAGAGGATGTTAATAATGGCTGATAAACAACCAACATCATTTGTACAACCTACGCCAGCAGGGAAAGAAGAGCTTGGTCAAATTGAAGTAGCATCAGAAGTGCTAGAAGTGATTGCAGGTATTGCGACGACTGAAGTGGAAGGGGTCGCAGCAACGCGCGGTAATTTTGCTTCTGGCGTGGTAGAGCGTTTCGGGAAGAAAGTGCATTCAAAAGGCATTAAGGCTTCTATGACATCGGATGGGTTGATTGCGGTTGATGTATTTTGCTCGGTGAGATACGGATACTCAATTCCGAAAGTAGCAAAAGAAGTGCAATCAGCAATTCGCCAAGCGATTTTAAATATGACATCAATTGAAACAAACGAAGTGAATGTACATATTACTGGCATTCAATTTGAAAAAGAAGAAATGCAAGCATAAAACAGGGGAGTGGGGAATGTTCAAAGTGAATGTTCCCTACTCTTTTTCTATTGAAGTGATGTTTTTGCGAACTTTGCCATGGCATTGTGACACATAGCGCATTAAAATTTTCTTAAGACATATAAAAATGAGAAGGGGGTACAGGATGAAGGAATTTATCATGGCCATAGATCAAGGAACAACAAGTAGTCGGGCGATTTTATTTGACCAAAAAGGCAATCCTGTTCATGTGGCGCAACAAGAATTTAAGCAATATTTCCCGAAATCAGGGTGGGTAGAGCATAATCCAAAAGAAATTTGGAGCTCCATTCTGTCCGTGATTGCACAAGTATTATCAGAAAATGATATTAAAGCCGAGCAAGTCAAAGGAATTGGTATTACTAATCAGCGAGAAACAACGGTTGTATGGGATAAACAGACGGGGGAGCCGGTATATAACGCCATCGTTTGGCAATCTCGCCAAACAGCTGACATTTGTGACGAGCTAAAGGCGGCTGGTTATGAACAGTTATTTCGCGATAAAACAGGTTTACTCATTGATGCGTACTTCTCAGGGACAAAGGTAAAGTGGATTTTAGATCATGTAGAAGGCGCGCGTGACAAAGCTGAAAAGGGGAATCTCTTATTTGGCACAATTGATACATGGATTATTTGGAAGCTCACAGAAGGGGCGGTCCATGTCACTGATTATTCGAACGCTTCTCGGACATTGATGTACAATATTTACGATTTGAAATGGGATCAAGAGCTATTAGATATTTTAGGTGTACCCGCTTCTATGCTGCCAGATGTGCAGATGTGCGCCCGTCATCTGAAATTTATGGTGAAGTAGTAGGCAAGCATTTCTTCGGTTCTACGGTTCCTATTGCGGGGATTGCAGGAGATCAGCAAGCGGCGCTATTTGGGCAAGCGTGCTTTGAACAAGGAATGGTAAAAAATACGTATGGTACGGGTTGTTTCATGCTACTTAACACAGGGGAACAAGCAGTTAAATCACAACATGGATTACTAACGACCATTGCGTGGGGGCTTGATGGTAAAGTGTATTATGCACTTGAAGGCAGTATATTTGTAGCCGGTTCTGCTATTCAATGGCTTCGTGATGGTCTTCGTATGTTCCGTCGTTCTTCTGATAGCGAACAGTATGCAACAAGCGTGAGTGATACAGAGGGTGTTTATGTCGTACCCGCATTTGTAGGGCTTGGTACACCGTACTGGGATAGTGATGTTCGTGGAGCTGTATTTGGGTTAACACGGGGGACAAGTAAAGAACATTTTATACGTGCTACATTAGAATCGTTAGCCTATCAAACATGCGATGTATTAGCTGCAATGGAATCTGATTCTGGTATTGAGATGAAAACATTGCGCGTTGACGGCGGAGCGGTGATGAACAGTTTTTTAATGCAGTTTCAAGCAGATATTTTAAACGTCCCGGTAGAGCGTCCCGCAGTTAATGAAACAACAGCTTTAGGAGCAGCCTATTTAGCGGGGCTAGCGGTAGGTTTCTGGGACACGAAAGAGGCAGTACAAGCGCATTGGCAACTGGATCGAAAATTTGAGCCAGAGATGGAGGAAGAACGCCGTGAACAATTGTTTACGGGCTGGCATAAAGCGGTCAAGGCCGCGCAAATGTTCAAATAATAAGTGACGCTAAACTTGGCGGGTAGGAAAGTATAGGTTTCATGATAAGTAATTGAGTGTTAAAACAAGCATAGACAAAATCGGGAATTCGACTTTGTCTATGTTTCATTAGCTTGATTTTTTAATTTTCTTATTTGCTTTTGATGCTTTCACATTTTCGTGTATACGTTCAAAGTAGTAATAGTTGGTGAAATACTGAATACCACGAGAATACTGTAATGCTTGTGTTTTATATTTTTCGTATTCATCTGTTTGCCCTTTTTTATAATGAAGTACAGCAGCAATCAGTGATGTCATCCAGGGCTTTGCGAGAATATAGTTTTCTGCTTTAGCATTCCCTTGTGTTGCATCAATCAAAGCGAGACTATAATTGCGCATCATATCGTTGGGGATTTGTTCAGCAAAATCTTTTGCTGCACTATAATTATGATCCATCATTGCCCGGTTCGCTCGATAAGTTCCTTGCATAATAGGCGACTTGTATGTAGCTAAAATATGGTCAATAGCCTGCTTTTGAATAGCTGGCGAACTTTCTTTTAGCGATAATGTGTAGTTGTACAATGGGTTTTTTATTGAAGATTGTAAAAAACGTTCAATCTTTTGAATGTTTTGGCTTCTGTATAAAATATAGATGACATAGCCTGCACGTAATAAAGAAATACTAATGATTGTTACGACCAAAATCCAAAATGGAATTTTGAATATCACCGCGACGATTCCGGCAATAATGGCAAATAGAATTAAACTAATTGTATAGCTCATTTGAACACCTCCATAGATTTTCCCCTTAGCTATCATTTTATCAAATTATTTGCATAATTTCCTAGCTTGTCTATTAAGAAAGAATTTTGTTAAAATGAGACGTTATCCGTAGGAAAATTTCATGGTAGCGGTGTGATAATATAGAAAATATGCTATCATAAAAAGTAATGTATAAAAAGAAGGAGCAATATTGAATGAAACGACATGAAGCGCGTGAAAAAGCGTTGCAAGCTTTGTTTCAATTAGACAGCACGGAGCTACCGATTGAACAAGCAATCGAGCACGTTTTAGAAGAGCAAAAGTCAACTGCTTTTTTAGAGCAACTAGTCCGTGGCACAATTGAACATAAAGAAGCAATCGACGTAGCGTTAGAAGAAAAACTAGAGAACTGGACGCTAAGTCGTCTACCTAAAATTGAAAGAACTGTTTTACGTTTATCTGTTTACGAACTTTTATATATGTCAGATACACCACAGCGTGTAGTACTAAACGAAGCCATTGAGCTTTGTAAAGTATTCGGTGATGAAAAATCTTCAAAGTTCGTCAATGGTGTACTTTCTAAATTTACACAACAATAACCCGTGAACATTGGAAGGAGTAACAACATGTCAAGTGCAATTATTAATGGTAAAGAAATTGGTCAAGAAATTCGAAAAAGTGTCGAAGTACGTGTAGGCGCATTAAAGGAACAAGGTGTAACACCAGGTTTATGTGTTATTTTAGTTGGGGATAACCCAGCGAGTAAAACATACGTTGCCAACAAACAAAAATCTTGTGAGGCAATTGGTATGTATTCGGAGCTTATTAAGTTACCAGAAGAAACAACGCAAGAAACTTTGCTCGACCAAATCCGTGATTTAAATAATCGTGAAGATATTCACGGTATTCTTGTGCAACTCCCATTACCAAAACATATTGATGAGGATGCGGTCATTGCAACAATTTCTCCTGAAAAGGATGTAGATGGCTTTTCACCAATCAGCGTTGGGAAAATGATGTTAGGACAGGAAACGTACTTGCCATGTACTCCTTTCGGTGTGATGAAGCTTCTAGAACATTCAGGGATTGAAGTTGCAGGTAAGCATGCGGTCATCATTGGGCGTAGCCACATCGTAGGGAAACCAATGGGACAATTATTACTTCAAAAAGATGCAACAGTAACGTATACACATTCTAAAACACCAGATTTACCATCTTTCACAAAGCAAGCAGATATTGTAATCGCTGCAATTGGGCGTGCAAAATTTATAACAAAAGAGCATATCAAACCAGGTGCTGTTGTTATTGATGTAGGTATGAATCGTGACGAAAATAACAAGCTTTGTGGTGATGTAAACTTTGCGGATGTAGACGGAGTTGCGTCACATATTACACCAGTACCAGGCGGTGTGGGTCCGATGACAATTACGATGTTATTAGAAAACACAGTGCAAGCGGCTGAAAAAAAGCTAGCACAGGACAAAGCTATTAAAAATATGTAAAATAAGAATAGTGTTAATAAGGGTGTCTAAAGGTAGGTGCAGACACCCTTTTCTTTTGCCATTGTAGGCTAAGTACATAAGAAAAGCGTATTTGCACCCGTGCTCCTGCCACTTACGCGTTCGTCGCAAAATAAATTTTGGCGCGAATGCCTAGGCACTTTTTCAATTTGAAAAATTTTATACTTTCTCAGGTGTGTTGATTATCAAAATATTTCCTTTATAGAAGCGTATTTTTTCAGAAAAACGTAATCAAAAAGGACTTGCCAGTTGATTGAAGCGGAATCGGCGAGACTCCTACGGGAATAGCAATGTTTTTCTGCAACGAAAGCATAGCGACAGTTGCATGAGCTGAAGACCCCGCAGGAGCGAGGTACGAGCGACGAGGAGGCTGAGGCCATGCCCGTGGAAAGCGAGCCGAATGGAGCGGAAATCAACGTTTCACAAGATTCCATTAACAATAAAAGGTAAATCAACACGCTTGATACTTTCTTACTCTTTTAAAAAAGGGGGCGAAATGATGTCGTCTTCGTATTTATCCGTAAAAGCATTAACAAAATATATTAAGCGGAAATTTGAAGCAGACCCACATCTTAGAGAAGTGTATGTAAAAGGCGAGCTATCAAATGTAAAGATCCACACATCAGGTCATATTTATTTTACGCTAAAAGATGATGGGGCACGTATTAATGCGACAATGTTCCGAAACCAAGCAGCCAAATTAGCCTTTCGACCGGAAGAAGGTATGCAAGTATTTATTCGGGGAGATGTCAATGTATATGAAGTAGGTGGAACGTATCAGTTATATGCTCAAACGATGGAACCGGATGGAGTAGGTGGTTTATTTGTTGCGTTTAATCAATTAAAAGAACGTTTACAAAAGGAAGGGCTATTTAATCCTAACTTTAAGCAACCGATTCCACTGTATCCTAAAACAGTAGGTGTACTAACGGCTACAACAGGAGCAGCGATACGTGATATTTGTACAACGATTGGGAGACGCTATCCACAAGCGGAGGTTTGTATTTATCCAACACTTGTACAAGGGGCAAATGCAGCAGCGAATATTGCAAAAAATATTATGTTAGCCAATCAGCAGGCAATGTGCGATGTGCTGATTGTTGGACGTGGTGGTGGTTCCATTGAAGATTTATGGGCGTTTAATGAAGAAATTGTCGCTCGTGCTATTTTTGAGAGTCGCATCCCAATCATTAGTGCGGTGGGGCATGAGACAGATACAACGATAGCCGACTTTGTAGCCGATTTACGTGCACCAACCCCAACAGCCGCAGCAGAACTCGCGGTACCTAATCAGCAAGAGCTCTATCAGCGCGTATTAAAAAATCAGTCTCAGCTACATCAGATGATGACGGCGCGTCTCACATTTGAACGAAGTCGTTTGACGAAGCTACAAAGTGCATATCCGCTTGCGATGCCTGAGCGATTATATCGCCCGTTTACGGAAAAGCTGATACAAATGGATACGCAGCTTCAGCATGCCACTTCACTGTATATGATGAAACAACGAAATGCTTTAGAGCGAATGCAGGCGTCTTTACAAATGCAGTCACCGAAGCAAACATTAGATTACACAAAACGGCAATTAGATCAGATAACGCAACAATTAACACGGGCGGCTTGTACAAATGTGGAACAGCATAAACATCAATTTAGTAGCGTCATCCGTACACTTGAGGCGTTAAATCCGCTAGCCATTATGCACAAAGGATTTAATGTGTCATACAAAGATGGGAAAGTGGTCAAGTCGATTGACCAATTAGCGAAGGATGATACGATTCAAATTGCACTCCATGACGGGACAGCGCAGGCTAAAATACTGTCAACGGAGAAAAAGGAGGAATACTAATGTCACAGCAATCATTTGCCGCAGCGATGACAGATTTAGAAGAAATTGTGCGCAAACTGGAACAAGGGGATGTCCCTCTTGAAGAAGCGATTGATTTATATAAAAAGGGCATGGAACTTTCTCAGTTTTGTCATGAAAAATTATCAAATGCAGAACAACAACTAATTTCAATTGTTGGTGAAGACGGGGAGAAACAACCGTTTTCAGCTAATACAGGAGAGATGTAAAATGAGTGAACGTTTACAACAATTTATAGCACAACATGTGCCGACAATTGAGTCACATATGTATGAGCTTGTAAAGGAAATTCGTGGACCAGAAATGTTAAAAGAATCGATGCTTTATTCACTTGAAGCAGGAGGGAAGCGTATTCGTCCATTGTTTGTAGTCGCTGTTTGCGATATGTTTAACGGTCTACAGCCAGCATCCTATACGGTTGGGGCAACAATCGAGATGATTCATACGTATTCCCTCATCCATGACGATTTACCGTGCATGGATGACGATGATATGCGCCGCGGGAAGCCAACAAATCATATTGTGTATGGTGAAGCACTGGCTGTACTTGCAGGGGATGCATTAAATTCATTATGCTTTGGTGTATTAGCACGGATGCCAAATGTATCGGCCGAACAGCGCTTAGAACTTGTTCATATGTTAAGTGAAGGTGCAGGGGCTGAAGGGATGGTTGGTGGACAAGTCCTTGATATGGAAGGCGAAAAACGCCAGCTTAATTTAGCGGAATTGGAAAATATTCATATTAACAAAACTGGTGCTTTACTGCGATTTAGTATTGAAGCCGGTGCTGTCTTATGCAATGCTTCGCAGGAAGAGCGTGAGGCATTAGTGGACTATGCACACCATATTGGGTTAGCGTTCCAAATCCAAGATGATATTTTAGATATTGAGGGAACGAGTGAGCAGTTAGGAAAAACGGCTGGGAAAGATCTAGAAAGCGATAAAAGTACGTATCCAGCGCTATTAACGATAGATGGTGCAAAGCAAAAGCTAGAGGAGCACTATAAACTGGCACTTGCAGCATTAGATTGTCTAACAGTGGATAGCACATTGTTACGAGAATTTGCTAATTATATTATTTCTCGCAGTAATTAAAGTGTTAAACGTTTTATTCTCACGTTTAACACTGTTATAATAGAACAATATCGCAAACACGGTGAATAAATAGATGAAAAGGTGTGTGTAGAGATGGATTTAAACACGATTTCTAGTCCATCCTTTTTAAAAGGCTTGAATAATAAACAATTAGAGGCGCTTGCAAAAGATGTTCGTGCATTTCTAATTGAAAAATGTTCTGTCACTGGAGGTCACATCGGTCCAAATTTAGGTGTAGTCGAACTTACAATCGCTTTACATAAAGCGTTTAATAGTCCAGCAGATAAATTTTTATGGGACGTAGGGCATCAAGCCTATGTGCATAAAATTTTAACAGGACGTGCCAGTCAGTTTGATACATTGCGTCAGTATAAAGGACTTTGTGGATTCCCGAAGCTTGTAGAAAGCGAGCATGATGAATGGGAAACAGGACATAGTTCAACGTCTTTATCCGCTGCAATGGGGATGGCAGCAGCTCGTGACATCCGAAAGGAAAAAAATTATGTGGTGCCAATTATTGGCGATGGTGCACTGACAGGTGGGATGGCACTTGAAGCACTAAACCATATTGGTCATGAAAAAACGAATATGATTGTTATTTTAAATGACAATGAAATGTCTATTGCTCCTAACGTTGGTGCATTACATGGCGTATTAGGTCGCTTGCGTACGGCAAGAGAATACTCTAAGGCAAAAGAGGAACTGGAGCGTTTAATGTATAAAATTCCAGTTGTCGGCGATAAATTAGCGGCAACGGCGGAACGTGTAAAAGATAGCTTGAAATATTTAGTTGTATCAGGCGTGTTCTTTGAGGAAATGGGCTTTAAATATTTAGGGCCAATTGACGGACACGATTTTGAAGTGTTAGAAGAGACGTTAGAATATGCTAAAAAAGTCGAAGGTCCAGTCCTTGTTCACGTCATTACGAAAAAAGGAAAAGGGTATAAACCGGCGGAAGAAGATACAGTTGGTACATGGCATGGAACGGGTCCATATAAAATGGAGAACGGTGAGTTTGTAAAGTCAGCCGTAAAAGGTCCAGCTTGGAGTAGTTTAGTGGCAGAGTCCATTCGTAAATGTATGAAGGATGATGAACGAATTGTAGCGATTACACCGGCAATGCCAGTTGGCTCTAAACTGGAAGGGATTCAAAAAGATTTTCCAAACCGATTCTTTGATGTTGGGATTGCAGAACAGCATGCTGCAACAATGGCTGCAGGCCTTGCAACGCAAAAGATGAAACCGTTTTTAGCGATTTACTCGACGTTTTTACAACGTGCATATGATCAAGTACTTCATGATATCGCACGTCCAAACTTAAATGTCTTTATCGGAATTGACCGTGCAGGCTTAGTTGGGGCAGATGGAGAAACGCATCAAGGAGTATTTGATATTTCCTTCTTACGTCATATTCCGAATATCGTGCTTATGATGCCTAAAGATGAAAACGAAGGGCAACATATGGTAAAAACAGCGCTTGAGTATGACAATGGCCCAATCGCGCTACGCTATCCGCGTGGTAATGGATTAGGTGTTCCGATGGATGCTGAAATGAAAGCATTGCCAATTGGTTCATGGGAAGTGCTACGTGAAGGAAAAGATGCAACTATTCTTACATTTGGTACAACGATTCCAATGGCAATGGAAGCGGCACAAAATCTAGCTTCACAAGGTGTGCAAGTAAAGGTTGTCAATGCGCGCTTCATTAAGCCAATGGATGAAGAAATGCTACATGGATTAATGCAACACGGTGCACCAATCTTAACGATTGAAGAAGCCGTTCTTCAAGGTGGATTCGGTAGTGCAGTATTAGAGTTTGCAGCAGATTATCAATACAAAGTTGATATTGATCGTATCGGTATTCCCGACAAATTTATTGAACACGGCAGTGTCGATCAATTACTTGAAGAAATTAATGTCACAACAGAAGAAACAGTGCAACGTATCAATACGTTACTTAAAAAGCGGGTAGGAACAATATGACGAAACAACCAAAAGAACGTGTAGACGTTCTATTAGTGGAGCGTGGGCTTTGTGAAACACGTGAAAAAGCAAAGCGCTCCATTATGGCAGGGCTCGTCTATTCCAATGAAACGCGCATCGATAAAGCAGGTGAAAAAATTGCTATCGATGCGCCGCTTCAAGTGAAGGGTTCTGACCTAAAATATGTGAGTCGTGGTGGATTAAAGCTTGAAAAAGCATTACAAATTTTCGATATGTCAGTCGAAGGAAAGTTAATGCTTGATATCGGCTCATCTACAGGCGGCTTTACAGACTGTGCTTTACAAAATGGGGCAAAACACTGTTATGCGCTGGATGTAGGCTCTAACCAATTAGCGTGGAAAATTCGTTCAGATGAGCGTGTAACGGTCATGGAAAAAACAAATTTCCGCTACACAAAGCCGGAAGACTTAGTAGAAGGTTTACCGGATTTTGCAACGATTGATGTGTCATTTATTTCGCTGTCACTTATTTTGCCGGTATTAAAAACGGTATTAATGCCTGGTGGCGATGTGATGGCACTTGTGAAGCCACAGTTTGAAGCAGGGAAAGAAAATGTCGGTAAAAAGGGCATCGTCCGCGAGCCTAAAATCCATTTAGCTGTGCTTGAGCAAACAGCTACAATGGCAACAGAAGTAGGTTTTGCCGTAGTAGACGCCTCTTTCTCACCTATTACAGGTGGCGAAGGAAATATCGAATTTTTATTCCATTTAAAAAATCCAAAAGATGGTGAAGAATTGACGCCGTTTACGGATTTTACACGTGTCGTAAATGAAGCACATGCACAACTAAAATCATGAAGAAACACAGCTCACTCTTAAATAGAGTGAGCTGTTATTGTATGCTCATACGTATGGCTAAAAAGACAAAATCTTATACGTAGGATTTTGTCTTTTTGAATTTTCTTAAAACTCACAAAGTATTGAAATAAACGCTTTTCCCCCTGCTATATTCAATTTTTCTTGTTTTTTTTTTATGCAAATGTTAGTGTAAATATACAATTAATTTTTTATGAGGTGAAGATATGAATAAAGGTCAACGTCATATTCGAATTCGCGATATTATTACAAATAATGAAATTGAAACACAAGATGACTTAGTTGAGCATTTAAAAAATGCAGGCTACAATGTGACACAAGCAACTGTATCACGTGATATTAAAGAGCTACATTTAGTGAAAGTGCCACTACAAGACGGTCGTTATAAATACAGCTTACCAGCAGATCAACGCTTTAACCCAATTCAAAAATTACAGCGTGCATTAGCAGATGCATTTGTTTCCATTGATGGGGCATCGCATTTTCTAGTAGTGAAAGCTTTACCTGGAAATGCTAATGCTATTGCAGTACTACTAGACCATTTAGATTGGAATGAAATTTTAGGCACGATTTCAGGGGACGATACGATTTTAATTATTTGTCGAACGGAAGAAGACCGTGAAGAAATTAAAAACAAACTATTAGACATGCTTTAATTTGGGGTGGTATTTTTGTTACGAGAGCTGAGTATTCGAAACTTTGCCATCATAGATGACTTAACTGTTAGTTTCTTTGATGGCTTAACTGTGCTTACAGGGGAAACAGGCGCAGGAAAGTCTATTATTATCGATGCTGTTCATCTGTTAGCAGGTGGACGTGGGTCGTTAGAATTTATCCGTCACGGGGCGCGAAAAGCGGAGCTAGGCGGTCTATTTCAAATTTCAAATGATGATCATCCGATTTATGCAAAGTTAGAAGAGGCGGGTATTGAAGCAGAGGAAGGGACCATTATTTTACGACGCGATTTAAACGATAACGGGAAAAGTGTTTGTCGTGTAAATGGTAAATTAGTGCCACTTTCTGTGCTTCGTGATATTGGTGGCAGTTTAATCGATATTCATGGACAACATGAAAACCAAGAGCTGATGGATGAGAAGCGTCATATTAATTTACTCGATCATTTTGCACAGGACGAGTTGCAAGAAGTAAAAGCGCGGTATCAAGCACTTTACGAATCGTATCGTGAATTGAAAAGAGAAGTACAAGCACTTAATTTAGACGAGCAGCGTACAGCACAGCGTATCGATTTATATCAATTCCAAATTAATGAATTAGAAGAAGCGGCATTGAAAGTGGACGAGGAAGAACAGTTAACGGAAGAACGTCGACGATTAATGAACTTCCATAAAATTTTTGAACGCGCCAATGTTGCCTATCAAGCAATTTTTGGTGAAGCGCAAGGGCTTGATTTTATCGGAAATGCGATGCGTGCACTTGAAGATATTGCAGGTCTTGATACGAATTTTAAAGAAGCATCAGAAGCGGTCACATCGAGCTTTTATGCATTGCAAGATGCCGCGTATCAAATTCAGCATGTACTAGACGATTTAGAATTTGACCCAGAGCGTATGAATGAAGTGGAGCAACGTTTGGCACAATACCAAGCAATGAAGCGTAAATACGGTACGACGGTAGAAGAAATTTTAGCGTATCAAGCGAAAATAGAAGAAGAATTAATGCAGCTTATTAATCGTGATGAAACGATTCAACAAAGTGAAAAGCGCCTTCGTGAAATGGAAGAGCAATTAAACCGCTTTGCTGAACAGTTAACGGCTATCCGAAAAGACAGTGCTATCGTTTTAAGTGAAGCCATTATGAATGAACTACGGGTGCTTCATATGGAAAAAGCGAAGTTTATCGTTCATTTTGAAGCATTAGAGCAATTTGATATTAACGGAAAAGACGACATTGCTTTTTATATTTCAACAAATGTGGGTGAACCACCAAAATCTTTACCAAAAATTGCGTCAGGTGGAGAACTTTCACGTATGATGCTAGCATTAAAAACCATTTTTTCATCGTCAAACGGCATTACATCTATTATTTTTGACGAAGTGGATACAGGCGTAAGTGGACGAGTTGCCCAAGCGATCGCTGAAAAAATTGTAGATATTTCCGTTAACTCGCAAGTACTATGTATTTCCCATCTACCACAAGTAGCTGCGATGGCAGATCATCATTATTACATTAAAAAGCAAGTCGAACATGATCGTACATTTACGACTGTTACAGAAATTAAAGGCCAAGCACGTATTGAAGAAGTCAGCCGTATGATGAGTGGAGCGGAAATTACCGATTTAACACTACAACATGCAACAGAGCTGATTGAAATGGCAAAAGAACGAAAACAAGTGATAAATTAACAGATATGTTGATTATACAAATCGGAAATCAACGTATTCCAATGCACTATTTAACAATAAAAGAAAAATGAACGCGCGTAATAAGTTAATGAACAAAGACAAAGTCGAATTTTCGATTTTGTCTTTTTTTATGGATAGGAAAAGGGAATGTTTTATGTAATCTAACGCACATCATTTTACCTTGTTAACTGCGTGATATCTGCTTTTTTGTTAATGAACTGATGTAAAGGATACGGCTTTTACATGTGACCTTATTTTTCCGTTCATAAACGATTAAAAGTGCTACAAGCTAATGAAAAAAGGAGGTGGATTATGAAGCGACTTTTCCATTCATTGTTACTTGTTTGGTTAACCTTATTTATGTTTGTCATGCCGATTGAGGCGAAAAAGCTTATACCGATGGGACACACAATCAGTGTTCAATTACAAATGCCACATTACTATGTAATAAATGACGTTCTTCTTAATAGCGGCGATTGGTTACGTAAAAGCGATCAGTTATTAAAAGTTGATGGGCAAGACATACAGGCATTAAAAGATCAAAAAATTTCATCGAATAAAAGCGTTAAGCTTGTGTTGCAACGAGGAGAAAAGCAACATACCGTTCAAGTAACGGGGAATGAATTTCAACAATTAGTAAGCTTTATGAAAAATCAAACAGATGGAGTTGGCACTTTAACCTATATCGACCCGGAACGTTTAGAGTATGGCGCGCTAGGACATCAAATTTTTGATCATTCTATAGATGTTACCCCAAAAGTATTAAAAGGATCACTCTATTTAGCAAACATTGCCCAAATAAAAAAAAGCCGCCCTGGAGAGCCTGGCTACAAAATCTCAAGTAACGAGCGGCATGAAGGAGAAGTTGGCAATGTATTATCAAATGAAGCGTACGGCATTTTTGGCAAATGGCAACAACCTCTACAACAAAGTCTGTATCCACCACTAGAAATTATACATGGAAATGAAATTAAAATAGGTCCGGCGAAAATGCTCACTTCTATTGAGGGTTCTAAAATCGAAAGTTTTTCCATTAACATCCATAAAGTTACAAATGAAACGTTTCAATTTACTGTAACGGATAAGCGACTTTTGCAAAAAACGGGTGGCATTATACAAGGCATGAGTGGTAGCCCGATTATACAAAATGATCAATTCATCGGTGCTGTAACGCATATGTTTGTGGAAGAACCACAAAAAGGTGCAGCAATCACAATTGTTGAAATGATAAAAAAATCCCCTAATTAATGTCGGAATGACTACACTTTAAATAAAAGTGTAGTCATTTTTACTTTTTTTTAATAAAATATTTGTGACGAAAGTTTGACGGGGGAAAGATAAAACAATTTTTCTGTCGTTTTTAGAGGAATCTATAATACTACATAATCATTTTACGCTATTTAGAAAGGTTTTTTATATAGGTTGTCGAATTAGAAAAAATGTGTCAAATTAACAATGTTTTTTATGGAAAAATCACTAGGGGGAAATATTATGTCAAAAATTAAAATTGCCATTGCAGATGACAATCGAGATCTGATTAAAATGATGGAGGCCTATTTTGATAATCACGAAGAGATTGAAGTGATTTTTACTGCATCAAACGGAAAAGTTTGCATTAAGATGTTAGAACAGTATCGGCCAGATGTGTTGCTGCTAGATATTATTATGCCTCATTTAGATGGGATGGGTGTACTAGAGGCGATGTATAATGATGAAAAGCTAACTAATATCCCCGTTATTATGCTAACTGCGTTTGGACAAGATGATGTGATGAAGATGGCTGTAAATTACGGAGCTTCTTATTTTATGTTGAAGCCATTTGAATTTGAGCAATTGGTACAAAAAATTATCCACGTTGCAGGGGTGAAAGTAGATTCTGAAAAACGAAAGAGCGTTTTGCAACCAACACAAAATAAAAAGATGGATCAACGCCAGCTCGATACAACCATTACAGCAATTATTAAAGAAATAGGTGTGCCAGCACATATTAAGGGCTATGCTTATTTACGAGAAGCTATTCAAATGGTCTATTATGATATCGAGTTATTAGGTTCTGTAACAAAAATTTTATATCCAGAAATCGCGAAAAAGTTTGGAACAACTTCATCAAGGGTAGAACGTGCTATTCGCCATGCCATCGAGGTAGCATGGAACAGAGGAAGCTATGAAACCATTTCAGAAATGTTCGGTTACACAGTGCACCATATGAAATCAAAGCCTACGAATAGTGAATTTATCGCCATGATTGCAGATAAAATCCGTATTGAAATGGTCGCGAGTTAAGAAATCAATTGGCTATGCTTATTAATAAGAGGGACACGCACTTTTACAACATCAACACGTTTTAATGATGCTCAGTAAAGGTAATAAATGTTAAATCTTGTCATAATATCGCAGGAGGGATCCAATTGATTACAGACGGCTTACTACGTGCATTTGATTTAGCAGCACTTCATAAAATAGACGTTCGAACACTCAAAAATATTCAACGGATAGTAGAAAATGAAGTAAACTGTAATGGTATGGTAGCGGATGATATTACAATTCAGATTGTGATGTATTTGAAATATTGCAAAGAAGCGGTAACAAATACTATGACTGTACAAGATTTAAAACGAGAAATTACCATTATTGAGAAAAAGTGTGTTTAAAAAGTAATGTTTAAAATGTTTTCTTTTAGGTGAAAAGTTGTTAGTGATTCGTATTTTTTTAAAATTATCCTTTGTCTCTAGGCACTCTATGTTAAGAGTGCTTGTTTTTGTGCCTTTTTTAATAAAATATTGATTTTTCTGAAATGTTAAACTGTATTAAGTGGTTATAAAGGAATGATTTTGAAGGTATTTATGTGAGGTAAAAGAAGTTTGTTGAATAATTTGCTATTTCTTGCTAAACAAAACTTTCGAGATTGTATATACTAGTTTACAAGAGAAAGGAGGATTTACGTGGTCGTCTTTATAAATGATTTTTTTGAAATTACCGAACAGAACGGGAAGGTATATTTAAAGACTATGAAGTCGGGATTCCCTTTAAAAGATTTTGACGCTATTTTACGTAGTTTTCCTCGTATTAAGTTAACGAACTTCGCTGTATTAAAAAATGTTTTATCAAAAGAAAATGCAACACCTGTCGAGGTTGGTCAATGGTTACCGAACCTTGAAATTGAAGTATCTCGCGATAAAATGTCTGCTTCCTTATTCATACATGAAACACCCGATTTTATTCGCAGGAATCAACAACAATTACATGCACAAATCACTAAATTATTAGAAGAACAGCGTATTGTTCATGGTATTTTGCCTATACATATGGAAAATATTATGCCAGGAAAAGCAATATTGATTGCACAAGGAACGCCGCCTGTGAAAGGCGAAGATGCCAAAATTACTTATTTAGAAATACCTGAACGCAAGCCTGTCATACGAGAAGATGGAAAAGCAGATTACTATGATATGAATTTTATTTTTGAAATTCAAGAAGGCTCTTGGTTAGGTGAAAAAATTCCACCGCAGTCAGGGCAGGAAGGGAAAAATGTATATGGAGAGCTGCTACCTGCAGTACCAGGACGAGATGCACCGCTAAAATATGACCACAAATCTGCATATGAATGTGAAGAGGATGGGAAAGTAGTTCTCCGTTCGCGTATCTCCGGTGTATTAGAGCGTCTTCAAGGTCAGATTTCTGTTAATCACCACTTACCGATTAACGGTGATGTAGGGATTGAAACAGGGAACTTAGAGTTTGATGGTTCGATTACGATTCGTGGGACAGTTCAAAATAGTTTTTCTGTTACTGCAAAAGGGGATATTTCCATTGAAGGACCAGAAGGTGTATCAGGTGCGAAGTTAATTAAATCCATTGATGGGGACATTTTTATTCGCGGTGGTATTTTTGGTTTAGGTGAAACTCGGATAGAA
The DNA here is from genome assembly GCF_050613145.1 of Lysinibacillus sp. LZ02. Lineage (GTDB taxonomy): Bacteria > Bacillota > Bacilli > Bacillales_A > Planococcaceae > Lysinibacillus_B. The sequence goes on from NZ_CP192507.1 coordinate 1,529,757, forward strand.
GCAGGTGGCAGTATTTTCGTTAAGCATGTGAATGAAGCAAACTTAATAGCAGGCAACGAGATTCATATAGGTTTTTATGCGATTGGCTCTTACTTGAGAGCGCATTCTATTTTAGTAGATGAGCGCAAAGGTAAAATAATCGGTGGTACAGCAATAGCTAATAGCCAAATTGTTACAGCGATTTCTGGTAATCGTTTAGAGCGTCGTACGGAACTGATTATCAATAGCATCAATAAACAAGAAGCTTATGCCATCATTCAAGAAAAGGCAGCACATTTAAAGACTTTACAGGAAGAAGTTTTATCCCTTGAAGAACAAGTAGGTCGTCTAAGTTCTATTGTAAACCGATTAAATACGCAACAAATCGCCGCTTTTGAACAAGCAAAATTGAAGTTAAAACAGTATAATGAAGAAGCATTAGAAATTGACCATGAAATTAAACAAATGATGAATGACTTACGTAACGTAGGAAAAGAAGAAATTTATGTAACAAAAGAAGCCTATCCGGGGACGTATATCCAAATTGGTAAAAAGTCATCGATTCTTTCGAAAATGACAAAGGGAAAATTTGCTTTAGAGTTTGGAGAGTTGAACGTTTAATGACAAAATATATCCCTGTTTATGCGCATCGAGGGGCGTCTGGGTACGCCCTTGAAAATACGTTTGAAGCGTTTGACAAGGCACGTATATTAAAAGCAGATGGTATTGAATTGGATATTCAACGTTCGAAAGATGATGTATTATTTGTCTTTCATGATTTACATTTAAAGAGGCTGACGGGTGTTAGTCAATTGATAAACGAGTGTACAGCTGAAGAAGTAAGTGAGCTTAAGTTAGGGCGACGCTTTTTTCGCCTGTTTGCTAGACAGAGAATTCCGACTTTAGAAAAAGTGTTCCATTGGGCTAATGAGCATCATATGCCGTTAAATATTGAACTAAAAGAGTCTTTAATTGAGAACATCATGCCGTTCATTCGTCTGTTAAAAACAGTTGATTTGCCTAATGGGAGCCACGTATCTTCCTTTCATGACGAACTGTTGCGTGCGGTAAAGGTGCATTGTCCTCATATAGAGACAGCTATTATCGTTACGAAGAAATTTGAGTGGGACCGGTTGCACGAGATGCATTATATTAATGCTGTGCACGCACATAAAAGATATTATCAACCGCGCTTTTTAGACATATGTAACAAGACAAATAAGCCGATGCGTTTTTATAGTATTCGAGGAAATGAACATTTTTTAGCATCCCCTCATTCGATTGTCGGAGGATGGATTACGGACTATCCTGACCGCGTAGTAAAGCGCCAGACTTAGTGGAGAGCAAAGTATAAATTTTTATGAATAAGTGCATAAGAAAAAGACACATCCCGATCAAGGTCGAGATGTGTCTTTTTAATCTTGAGATGTAGGTTTACGTTCCCATCGTGGTGCTACTTTCCCTTTTTTACGGTCGCGGTGAAGTAGGAAGCCAGCAAAGAAACCGAAGCCGGCTAAGAAGAAAATGATCCCGACAACGAATTGTAACCAAAGCCAAGGAAATGGGGAAATTAAATTACTGAATAACGTATCACGCATAAATTTAATTCCAGCAGCAGCCATTAAGCCGGGAATTAAGAGAACGATAAACGCTGCCATACGAGCCATACAAAAACCCTCCTAATCATAATTTCATTGTACAATGGTCATAGTGAAAGTCAAGAATCGACCACTTTATCTTTCTACTAAAATAACATCTAATAAGTTTTGAAAAATTAGAATATTCTCAATAAAAGACTTTTGTGTATTTTTATTTGCGTTCATCCCCAATAGAAAGTATTGTAAATTTATAAGGCGAATTATTATTGCTTTATAAGTATGTCCTCTACATAAAGTAGAAAAAATAATTTAATTCGAGTAAGTTTTGTGAATTTTATTGAGGAGGGTATAAGTATATGGAGATTTTTAAGTACATGGAAAAATACGATTATGAGCAGCTTGTGATTTGTCAAGATCAGGCATCAGGCTTAAAAGCAATTATCGCCATTCATGATACAACGTTAGGTCCGGCACTAGGTGGCTGTCGTATGTGGACATATGCATCTGAAGAAGAAGCGATTGAAGATGCTCTACGTCTTGCACGGGGCATGACATATAAAAATGCCGCAGCTGGTTTAAATCTTGGTGGCGGAAAAACGGTCATTATCGGTGATCCATTTAAAGATAAAAATGAAGAAATGTTTCGTGCATTAGGGCGCTTTATTCAAGGATTGAATGGTCGCTATATCACAGCAGAAGATGTAGGGACAACGGTTTCTGATATGGATATCATTCATGAAGAAACAAACTATGTAACAGGAATTTCACCAGCATTCGGTTCATCTGGAAATCCATCCCCTGTAACGGCATATGGTGTGTACTTAGGGATGAAAGCAGCTGCACTAGAAGCGTTTGGTAGTGAAAGTTTAAGCGGGAGAAAAATTGCTGTACAAGGTTTAGGAAATGTTGCGTATACATTATGTGAGTATTTATATAATGAAGGTGCCGAACTTATTGTAACCGATATTAATGAAAAAGCGATTAATCGCGTAGTAGAGAAGTTTGGGGCAATACGAGTAGCACCTCATGAAATTTATGCGCAGGATGTAGATATTTTTGCGCCTTGTGCATTAGGTGGAATTATTAATGATGAAACGATTCCACAACTGAAAGTGAAAATCATTGCTGGCTCTGCGAATAATCAATTAAAAGAATCACGCCATGGCGATATTTTACATGAACAAGGCATTATCTATGCACCTGATTATGTAATTAATGCTGGCGGGGTGATTAATGTAGCGGATGAGCTCTACGGTTATAACCGTGACCGTGCGATGAAACGTGTAGAAACGATTTATGACAGCTTAATAAAGATCTTTGCTGTTTCAAAAGAAGAAAATATTCCAACATATATTGCAGCAAACCGTTTAGCTGAACAACGCATTGGCAGAGTTGCAAAGTCACGTAGTCAGTTTTTACGAAATGAAAAAAGCATTCTAGGTGATAGATAGTTCATAGTGGGAGTGAAGTGTATACTTCACTTCCCCTGTCTTAAGGGGGATGTATATGGCAAAAGAATATGATGTGGTCATTTTAGGTGGCGGGACAGGTGGATATGTGGCAGCCATTCGTGCTTCCCAGTTAGGCTTGAAAGCGGCGATTGTGGAACGTGATAAGCTTGGTGGTACGTGCCTTCACAAAGGATGTATTCCAAGTAAAGCGCTATTAAGAAGCGCAGAAATTTATAGCCAATCGAAAAAAGCACATAGTTACGGGGTTGATGTGGCAGGGGTTACATTAAACTTTGAAAAGGTACAAAATCGAAAACAACAAATAGTTGAGCAACTTTATAATGGTGTTCAGCATTTAATACAGAAGGGGAAAATAGACGTTTATCACGGAACAGGGCGTATTTTAGGCCCATCCATTTTTTCACCATTGCCAGGGACGATTAGTGTGGAAATGCAGGACGGTACAGAAAATGAAATGCTCATACCGAAAAACGTCATCGTTGCAACGGGATCACGCCCGCGTATGTTGGATGGGGTAGATGTTGACGGACAAACGATTCTCACATCAGATGAGGCATTACAATTAAAGACGTTACCTAAATCAATCATCATTGTCGGTGGAGGGGTAATCGGCATTGAATGGGCATCGTTGCTTGCTGATTTTGACGTCGCAGTGACGATTGTAGAATATGGAGAGCATATTTTACCTACGGAGGATGTAGATATTTCCTCGGAAATGACAAAACTATTAAAAAGACGCAATATTCGTATTTTTACTAGTGCAATCATCGATACGAGCACAATCGAAGTTTCGACTAAAGAAGTTACATGTTCTCTAAAAACAGGAGAAGTGTTGACAGCTGAAAAAATGTTGCTATCCATTGGTCGTACAGCAAATATTGAAAACATTGGCTTAGAAAATACCGAAATCGAAATTGAAAACGCTTGCATAAAAGTCAATGCACATTTTCAAACGAAAGAGCACCATATTTATGCGATAGGAGATGTGATCGGTGGCATGCAACTCGCACATGTTGCCTCATATGAAGGGATTCGAGCGGTAGAACATATAGCTGGATTAAAAAATGAAGCACTATATTATTCGAATATAGCTCGCTGTGTGTATGGAAACCCAGAGATTGCGAGTGTTGGCTTAACAGAAATGCAAGCACAGGAGCAAGGGTTTGAAACGAAAGTGGCTAAATTCCCATTTAAAGCAATTGGAAAGGCGCTTGTCTATGGAGAAGCGGAAGGGTTTGCCAAGGTAATTGCGGATAGTCACACAAATGATTTGTTAGGTGTTCATCTAATTGGTCCTCACGCGACAGATTTAATTTCAGAAGCGGCACTGAGTTTGTTTTTAAACGCAACACCTTGGGAGATGGGCGCGACTATTCACCCGCATCCATCACTGAGTGAAGCGCTAGGTGAAGCAGCACTTGCTATTGAAGGGAAGGCTATCCATTTTTAACTACGAGAGGGGATGTTCGTATGACAGAAATGTTACATCATAGTAGTTTAGGTTTGACAAATGAGGATGTATGTAAAATGTACGAAACGATGCTATTAGCAAGGCGATTAGATGAGCGGATGTGGCTGTTGAATCGTGCAGGAAAAATTCCGTTTGTTATTTCATGTCAAGGTCAAGAGGCAGCACAGGTAGGGGCAGCATTTGCGCTGGATTATACAAAAGACTATATTGCACCGTATTATCGCGATATGGGCGTTGTGCTTCACTTTGGTATGACAGCACGGGATTTAATGCTTTCGGCTTTTGCAAAAGCCGAAGACCCAAACTCTGGAGGGCGTCAAATGCCGGGGCATTTTGGCCAAAAGAAAAATCGTATTTTAACCGGTTCGTCACCTGTTACGACGCAAGTACCACATGCTGTAGGGGTAGCACTTGCAGGCAAAATGCAGCGCGAAGATTTTATCACATTTGTCACACTGGGAGAAGGCTCATCCAATCAAGGCGATTTCCACGAAGGCGCAAACTTTGCAGGTGTTCATAAATTACCTGTCATTATTATGGTTGAAAATAATCAATACGCTATTTCGGTACCTGTTGAACGGCAATTAGCATGTAAGAAAGTATCTGATCGAGCTATTGGTTATGGGATGCCTGGGGTCACAGTAGATGGGAAAAATCCGTTAGAAGTATATAAAGTAGTGAAAGAGGCGGCAGATAGAGCTAGAAAAGGCGAAGGGCCGAGTTTAATCGAAACCGTCACATATCGCTTAACAGCCCACTCTTCTGACGACGACCATCGTCAATATCGTACAGCAGAAGATATTGAAGAAGGGCGTGCACAAGACCCAATTCTGTTATTCGAAAAGTATTTAATGGAAACAGGTGTAGCAACAGTTGAAAGCTTGCAGGAGATAAATGAAAGAATACTAGAAATCGTGAATGATGCGACAGATTATGCTGAAGCTGCACCGTATGCAACACCAGAACATGCACTCAGATTTGTGTATGCAGAAGGGAGTGACGTCTAATGCCAGTGATGTCTTTTATTGAGGCCATTAATTTAGCGATGAAAGAGGAGATGGCGTCTGATGAGCGCGTCTTTATTTTAGGAGAAGATGTCGGACTCAAGGGTGGCGTATTTAAAGCAACGGTAGGATTATATGAACAGTTTGGCGAGGCACGTGTGTTAGATACACCACTTGCTGAAAGTGCGATTGCAGGTGTAGCCATTGGTGCAGCGATGTATGGGATGCGCCCCATTGCAGAAATGCAGTTTGCTGATTTTATAATGCCAGCTGTCAATCAAATTGTGTCAGAAGCGGCGAAAATTAGATATCGTTCCAATAATGATTGGTCGTGTCCACTTGTCGTTCGTGCTCCATTTGGAGGGGGAATCCATGGCGCACTTTACCATTCACAGTCAGTAGAAGCGCTATTTGCTGGTACACCAGGTTTGAAAATTGTGATTCCATCAACCCCTTATGATGCAAAAGGGTTACTAAAAGCAGCCATTCGAGATGAGGACCCTGTGTTGTTTTTTGAGCATAAAAAAGCATACCGATTGATTAAAGGGGAAGTACCACTGGAAGACTATACGCTACCAATTGGCAAGGCAGATGTAAAACGTGAGGGAGATGACATCACGGTTATTACTTATGGGCTAGCTGTTCATTTTGCGATGCAGGCAGCAGAAAGGCTGGCAACCGATGGAATAGAAGCACATATTCTCGATTTGCGAACAGTTTATCCACTGGATCAAGCGGCAATTATTGAAGCAGCAGCTAAAACAGGGAAAGTACTGCTAGTCACAGAGGATAATAAGGAAGGAAGCATTATGAGTGAGGTTGCGGCCATTATTGCAGAACATTGTTTGTTTGAACTTGACGCGCCGATTCAACGCTTAGCTGGACCAGATGTACCAGCGATGCCATATGCGCCAACGATGGAGAAATTTTATATGATTAGTCCAGAAAAAATTGAGCGAGCAATGCGTCAACTTGCTGCATTTTAGGAGGGAAGCGTTATGATTCAAAACATTACGATGCCTCAGCTTGGGGAAAGTGTCACAGAAGGCACGATTGAACGTTGGCTTGTAAAAGTAGGAGACCGAGTAAATAAATACGACCCATTGGCAGAAGTCCTGACAGATAAGGTGCAAGCAGAAATTCCCTCATCCTTTAGCGGTATTATTCAAGAGTTAATTGCTGTTGAAGGCGAGACACTTCCAGTAGGGGCAGTTGTTTGTACCGTTCAAATCGAAAGTAGCGATGAACTACCATCTGCACCGGAAATAAAAAAATCTAATGTTTCTGCCGCTATTTTAAATGCAGGTGTGCATAAACCGCTGTCTAAAAAAGAAGATACCTCATCAAAAAGAGAGCTACGTGAGCCGAAAGCAAAGGCGCGTTATTCACCAGCAGTATTGAAGCTTGCCGCAGAATATGCGGTTGATTTAGAAAAGGTGGAAGGTACAGGGTTTGAAGGGCGGATTACACGAAAAGATGTATTAGCAATGATCAATACTGGCCAACAACAAAGTGAACCTGTGCCAACACCAGTTGTGCTTGAAGTACAGCAAGAGGTGCAGCAAAACGTACCATTACGAAAAGAACAAACAGCTTTACAAAGTGGAGATATCGAACTACCGATTACAAGCGTAAGACGAGCGATTGCGAATAATATGGTGCGCAGTAAGCAAGAGATCCCTCATGCATGGATGATGATCGAAGTAGATGTAACAGAATTAGTTGCATATCGCGATGCCATGAAAGAGGAGTTTAAGCGGCAAGAAGGATACAATTTAACGTATTTTGCGTTTTTCATCAAAGCAGTGGCACAGGCATTAAAGGAATTCCCTATGATCAATTCTACATGGGCAGGAGACAAAATCATTCAAAAAAAGGATATTCATATGTCCATTGCGGTCGCAGCAGATGATCAATTATTTGTCCCTGTTATAAAACACGCTGATGAAAAGTCAATAAAAGGAATAGCGCGTGAAATTCATGAACTGTCACAGCTTGCAAGAACTAAAAACCTACGCCCAGAGCATGTTTCGGACGGAACTTTCACCATCAATAATACAGGTTCGTTTGGCTCGATTCAGTCAGCAGGTATTATTAATTATCCGCAAGCTGCTATACTACAGGTGGAAAGTATTGTAAAAAAACCGGTAGTAATTGGTGGAAATATGCTCGCTATACGTGATATAGTCAATCTTTGTTTATCATTAGATCATCGAGTACTCGATGGACTTATTTGCGGTAATTTTCTGAAAAGAGTAAAAAAAATACTCGAAAACACGGATAAAAATAAGATGTCAGTCTACTGACAACTCCAAGGGAGCCTATAAATATAGGCTTCCTTTAATTTTTATACTTTATTGTAAGGACTTTCTCATGTAAAATACATTGTAGAATATAGTAAGGGGGGAAGCTAATTAGCGTCCACATGTCAACTAACATGAAAGAAATACAATTTCCGGCAGCTAGTTATGAACAATGGAAAGAGCAGGCGATCGCTGCTTTAAAAGGAAAACCATTTGAGTCATTGTTCACAAAAACAATCGAAGGGGTTACACTTGAGCCACTTTATACACAAGAAATGCTTGTAGAAAAATTAGGGGATCAGCTTGAGAAACAAGTAGCGACAATCCGTACGTTATCGGCAACGAATGGATTACAAATCGCGCAACACATCACAGGCGATTCACCAGAGAAATTTTTCGCGCATTTAGACGATAGCTTAGCACGTGGTAATAAGGTAATTACAATTGATAGCCGTCTACCATTCGCTTTAGACGAGCAAATAATTGCTAAATTGTCGGATTATTTAACAGAATATTCGTTTAAATTTATTGTTGAAAACGCAAATGACCCTATTTTAGCTGTGTTCAACGTAATCGAAGAAGGCAAACGTACGAATGTCGAAGGCTATATCCTAAGCAATGATGCAATTGATTTAGCAGACTATCCAAATGTACGAACTTCGGTAGCAAACACGGTACCATCTCATAACGATGGCGCAAATGCTGTACAAGAGTTAGCGATTGCATTAGCACTTGCGGCAAAACAAGTAAAAGCAGCTGCATCTTATGAAGCGTTTGCTTCTAAGTTTTTCGTAAACTTTGCTATTGATACACAATTCTTTGCAGAAATCGCTAAACTTCGCGCTTTTAAAGTACTATGGAAAGCGTTTGCAAACGGGGTTGGTGCAGAAGCAATTTCAGTGCCGGTTGTCGCTGAAACATCCGTACGTAGCTTCTCAAAAGTAGACGTTTATGTAAACTTATTACGTGCTGGAAACGAGGCATTTGCTGGCGCAATTGGTGGTGCTGATGTATTTACAGTGCATCCACATGATGTGTTATCAAAACCAACTACTACATCAACACGTATTGCACAAAATGTACTACTGGTCATCAATGAAGAATCGCAAGTGTTGAATGTATTAGATCCAGCAGGCGGTTCATATTTCATCGAATCATTAACAGCAGATTACGTAAAAGCGGCTTGGGCACTATTCTTAGAAATTGAAGAAGCAGGCGGTATCGATGCATATGCAGATACGTTAGCAGCACAAATTGCAGATGTTTATGCACAACGTATTAAAGCAGTTGAAACACGCAAGCATTCACTAATTGGTACGAACATCTACGCAAATCCAGCAGATGAACTACCAACAGAAGAGAATGTGCAATTTGCAGATGTAAAGCGTTTAGCTATTCCATTTGAAAACTTACGTAAAGAATTTGCAGCAGCGAATGCTAAAATTGCTGTTTTAACATTCGGTGAATTAAAGAACTTCAAGCCACGTGCAGACTTTGTAGCAGGCTTCTTTAATACAGCAGGTATCACACCAGAGCAATCAGGTGCAATCGATACAATCGATGCAGCAAAAGCTTGGTTAGCACAAGCAGACTTCAATTACGTATGTATAGCAGCAACAGATGATGATACAAAAGCGTTAGTCCCTGCATTACTGGAAGACAAGCCAGCTCATATCGTGTTAGATGCAGCAGGTAAGTTTAAAGAAGAAGCAGATACTTGGACAGCACAAGGCTTAAACGGCTTTATCTTCGCTGGTCAAAACATCATTGAAAAATTAAATGCTGTAACTGCTAGCATGAAGGAGGTACAACGATGAGCGCAAACTTTAAATCGGTTGTGATCGAGGACGTGCTAAAGGCAGAACAAGTAGAAGCAAATGGCACATTTTTAACGAACGAAGGCATCGAAGTGAAATCTGTATACAATGTAGAAGACATTAAAGATGTAAAACATACACAAGACGTAGCGGGTATTGCACCAAATACACGTGGACCTTACCCAACAATGTACGTAGCTCGTCCTTGGACAGTACGTCAATATGCAGGTTTCTCAACAGCAGAGGAATCGAATGCATTTTACCGTCGTAACTTAGCGATGGGGCAAAAAGGTCTTTCCGTAGCATTTGACTTAGCGACACACCGTGGTTACGACTCAGACCATCCACGTGTAACAGGTGACGTTGGTAAAGCTGGGGTTGCCATTGACTCTGTAGAAGATGCAAAAATTTTATTTGATGGGATTCCACTTGATCAAATGTCTGTATCGATGACAATGAACGGTGCAGTATTACCAGTTCTTGCATTCTATATTATTGCAGCAGAAGAGCAAGGGGTAACACCAGATAAACTTGCTGGTACAATCCAAAACGACATTTTAAAAGAGTACATGGTACGTAATACGTACATTTACCCACCGGCAATGTCGATGAAAATTATTGCTGACATTTTTGAATATACATCAAAATTCATGCCAAAATTCAACTCGATTTCCATTTCGGGTTACCATATCCAAGAAGCAGGCGCGACAAACGACATCGAGCTTGGTTACACGCTTGCAGATGGTCTTGAGTATGTACGTACAGGTCTTAAAGCGGGTATCGACATCGACAAATTTGCACCGCGTTTATCGTTCTTCTGGGCAATCGGTATGAACTACTATATGGAAGTAGCAAAAATGCGCGCAGGTCGTCGTATTTGGGCACAAATGATGTCGACATTCGAACCAAAGAGTTCAAAATCTTTAGCATTACGTACGCATTCTCAAACGTCTGGATGGTCTTTAACAGAGCAAGATCCATTCAACAACGTAGCGCGTACATTAATCGAAGCAAACGCAGCAGCGATGGGGCATACACAGTCACTTCACACAAACGCATTGGACGAAGCGATCGCTTTACCAACAGACTTCTCAGCGCGTATTGCTCGTAACACACAGTTATTCTTACAAGAAGAAACAGGTATGACGAAAGTAATCGATCCATGGGGCGGTTCTTACTATGTTGAGAAATTAACAGAAGAACTACAAGAAAAAGCATGGGAATTAATCGAAGAAATCGAAGAACTTGGCGGTATGGCAAAAGCAATCGATACAGGTTTACCGAAAATGAAAGTTGAAGAAGCTGCGGCGAAACGCCAAGCGAAAATCGACTCAAAAGCAGAAACGATTGTTGGTGTAAACCGATACCGTTTAGCAGAAGAGGAGCCAATCGATATTCTTGACATTGACAACACCGTTGTACGTCAAAAACAAATCGAGCGTTTAGAAAAAATGAAAGCAGAACGTAACGAAGAAGAAGTACAAAAGCATTTAGCTCGCTTAACAAAAGCAGCTGAAGATGGATCTGAGAACTTACTTGCTATAGCAGTAGATGCTGCACGTGCTCGCGCATCTTTAGGTGAAATTTCAGATGCAATCGAAAAAGTATCAGGTCGTCATAAAGCGGTAATCCGCTCCATTTCTGGCGTTTACTCGTCAAACTTTGCAGATGATGAGGTAATCACAGAAGTAAAGCAAATGACGGAAGAGTTCTTAGAAAACGAAGGTCGTCGTCCACGTATTCTAGTAGCCAAAATGGGACAAGACGGTCATGACCGTGGTGCCAAAGTTGTTGCCACAGCTTATGCGGATCTTGGTTTCGATGTGGATATTTCTCCACTATTCATGACGCCAGCTGAAACAGCTCAAATGGCTGTAGAAAATGACGTACACTGTGTAGGTGTATCTTCACTTGCGGCGGGTCATAAAACATTAGTACCAGAATTAGTAGCTGAACTGAAAAAATTAGGCCGCGAAGATATCATTGTAATTTGTGGTGGTGTAATCCCAGCACAAGATTATGACTTCCTATACGAAGCTGGAGCAAAGGCAATCTTCGGTCCTGGTACAGTTCTTCCGGTAGCAGCTCAAAAGTTAATTGAGGAAATCTACAAACAGTTAGGCTACGAGGAAGTGGCAAACTAATGGAATACTTTAAAGGGATGGAAGATAAAGGCTTAATTGTCATGGAAGGCGTGAAAGGTGGTCATGATGGTATGAATCACTCAGCCCCGAAACGGTTCCGTAAAAAAAAGCAAGAACGGCTTGATATCCCTGCTTTAGCAAGTGAGGTGTGTGCCGGTGCACGTACTTCGCTTTCCAAGGCGATTACGCTTGTCGAAAGTTCCAATGCTGAGCATAAGGAGCAGGGGCAAACATTACTACAAGAGCTACTACCGTTTACGGGTAACAGTATTCGTATTGGCATTACAGGTGTACCAGGTGCAGGTAAGTCTTCGTTTATCGAGGCATTTGGGACGATGCTCTGTAAAATGGGCAAAAAAGTAGCGGTACTTGCGATTGATCCAAGTTCCTCATTATCTGGCGGGAGTATTTTAGGCGATAAAACGCGTATGGAAGAGCTTGTTCGTCAAGAAAATGCATTCGTTCGTCCATCACCTTCAGCAGGTACACTAGGTGGCGTCCATAAGAAAACACGTGAAACGATGCTCATTTGTGAAGCAGCTGGCTACGATGTCATTTTAATTGAAACGGTTGGCGTTGGACAAAGTGAAACGTATGTACGTGGCATGGTCGACTTCTTCTTGCTACTTGTATTAACAGGAGCGGGGGACGAGCTACAAGGTATGAAAAAAGGAATTATGGAATTAGCGGACGGTATTTTAGTGCATAAAGCAGATGGTGATAATGTACGTCCGGCGCGAAGAACGGTGCAAGAGTATAAGCAAATTTTACACTTTTTACAGCCGTCCACACCAGGGTGGATTAGTACATCACTTGCTGCGTCCTCAATGGAAAAAACGGGTTTGGAAGATGTATGGAATATGCTGTTGACTTTTGAGGAAACGATTAAAAAATCGAATTATTGGACAGTGCGCCGTCATGAACAAACACGTGATTGGTTCCATACGATGATTACGGATCACTTAATCGATTCCTTTTACCAAAATCCGTCACGTAAAGTGCAAGTTCGCGAGTTAGAGGATGCCATTTTACATGGTCGACTGACTGTGACACAAGGTGTTAATCAATTATTTGATGAAAAATAAGGATAATTGGTTATTAAACAATCGATTCTGCAACTGAAGTCCTTTGCAACGCCCGAACGAACTTGCTATGATAAAATGGTATTGTGAAAGGAGCGATGAATCGATGAATATGGACTACGATTTATTTATGCAACAAATTACAACGACAGCACGTGCTGAAATGGAAGCAGCGGGCTACGAACAATTACGTACGCCTGAAGAGGTGGAAGCGGCGTTTGAACGTCCTGGTACAACTCTTGTTCTGGTGAACTCTGTGTGTGGATGTGCAGGGGGAATTGCTCGCCCAGCAGCTGGTGCAGCGATTCACTATGATAAGCGTCCAGATCATTTAGTAACAGTATTTGCAGGTCAAGACAAAGAGGCAACTGCAGCAGCTCGTTACCTTTTTGGTGAAGATCACTTACCATCATCGCCATCATTCGTATTATTAAAAGATGGTCAAGTAGTGGCAGAAGTGGGACGTTACGAGATTGAAGGACATGATCCAGTTAGTGTTGTTACGAACTTACAAGGTTACTTTGAAGAATACTGCGAGGAAGTATAAAAACGCCGGTGCAGTCCCGTTATTGATGGGACTTGCACTTCCTATTAAAAAAAGGGAGAGCGGTCGATGAAAAAATTTTCAATCGGCTATCGTACATTAAAGACGGCGCTTGGTGCTTCTGTTGCGATAGCAATCGCGCAGTACTGTAACTTAGATTTTTTTACTGCCGCCGGGATTTTAACCGTTTTGAGCGTGCAGCCGACGAAAAAGAAATCGCTTCATGCAGTGTACACACGTGTGGTAGCAAGTGCTATCGCCATGATTCTTGCATACGTATTTTTCGAAATATTTGGATATAACCCCGTTATTCTCGGAATAATGCTTGTCGTTTTTATACCAACGATTGTATCGATTGGTGTGATAGCAGGTTTTGTCTCCAGTGCAGTCATTATTATGCACATTTATGCGGAAGCCCATTTTACATTAGCCCTTTTCTATAATGAATTAGCATTAATGGCAATTGGCTATACAGTAGGTTTAGTAGTGAATATGTACATGCCAGATATTCAAAAGGAACTTGACTGGTACCGAAGAGAAATTGAATCCTTATACAAAAAAATATTTTCTGAAATTGCGAAATATTTAAAGGAAGGGGATATGCTTTGGGATGGTCATGAACTTGTAAAAGCTGTCGAAATATTAAATAAGGCAAAAGCACTTGCTTTCCAAGATGTTGAAAATCATCTTACACGTAAGAAAAATGCATATTATGTCTATTTTGATATGCGGGAACAACAATTGGAAATCATTGAACGTGTTTTGCCGAAAATTACTGCCCTACCTGTTATAGTACAACAAGCGGAATTAGTCGCTGTTTTTATGGAAGAGCTAAGTGAACATGTTCATTCAGGCAATACAGCTAGTCATTTTAGAGAAAAACTAAATGAAGTGAAAGTAGAGTTTGCCAATATGCCATTACCAAATGACCATCAAACATTTATAGCCATGGCAGCATTGTATCAGTTTATTGAGGAAATGGATGCGTATTTAGCAATCAAGCAATCTTTTAAAGGGTTGTAATAAAAAAAGATGGATGCAACATCGCATCCACCTTACATAATAGCAGCTAAACCTAGTCCAATCGTTGAAAGTAACATAATGACAATCATTGTATAGACAACGATTTTTTGAAATTTCTTATTGCTCATACGTATTCGCTCCTTCTTTTCTCTTTATTTAGTGTATCAAATTTAAAGAAATTCTCAAGTAGTTATCGCTTAATACTAGGCGGCAATATAGCCATTTATAAGGGGAGTTTACACAATGGAAAAAGTAGACCACATTGGAATCGCAGTACGAAATATCGATGAACGTATTACATATTATACGGAAACACTTGGTTTAAAACTTTTAAAATTAGAAGAAGTAGAATCTCAACAAGTGAAAGTAGCTTTCATCGATGCTGGAAACGTAAAAATTGAGCTTTTAGAACCAATGAGTGAAAAAAGTGCAATTCATGGTTTCTTAGAGAAACGCGGTGAAGGCATTCATCACGTAGCATTTGGTGTTACAGGTATCCGTGAACGCATGGCTGAACTTCGTGAAAAAGGTGTACGCCTTCTTTCAGATGAACCTGGTCCTGGTGCAGGCGGCGCTGAAGTAGCGTTCTTACACCCGAAAGACTCTTTCGGTGTACTATACGAATTATGTGATAAAAGTGGAAAAGGGGAGCAAAAATAATGGCACTTACTGTAGATATGTTTGACAAAATTAATGAACTATATGATCGCAAAGGGATTATTGAATTAGGTGGCGGTGACGCTCGTATCGAAAAACAACACGAAAAAGGCAAAATGACTGCTCGTGAGCGTATCGAGATGTTACTTGACGAAGGTACTTTCGTAGAGATCAACCCATTCATCACACACCGTACGGTAGACTTCGGTATGGAAAAATTAGAAGGACCTGGTGATGGTGTAGTAACTGGTTTCGGTAAAATCAATGGCCGTAACGTATACTTATTCGCACAAGATTTCACTGTATTCGGCGGTGCACTTGGTGAAATGCACGCGAAAAAAATTGCAACAGCAATGGACTTAGCTGCGAAAAACGGTACACCTTTCATTGGTATTAACGATTCAGGCGGTGCGCGTATTCAGGAAGGCGTACTTTCTTTAGATGGTTATGGTCACATTTTCTACCGTAACTCTATTTACTCGGGTGTAATCCCACAAATTTCAGTAATTATGGGACCATGTGCGGGTGGAGCAGTTTATTCTCCAGCAATCACTGACTTTATCTTAATGGTTGATAAAACATCTCAAATGTTCATCACAGGACCGAAAGTAATCGAAACGGTAACAGGTGAGAAAATTTCTTCTGAAGGTTTAGGTGGTTCAAAAGTACACAACGCGATTTCTGGTAACGCCCACTTCCGTGCTGAAAGCGAAGAAGCGGCGATTGCTCAAATCCAACAATTATTATCTTACTTACCACAAAACAATAAAGAGAAAGCACCAAAAGCAGAATATACTGCAGGAGATGAGTATCGCTCAGAGCTTGTAGATGTTGTGCCAATCGACCAAACAAAATCGTACGATGTGCGTAAAGTTGTTGAACTAGTAGTGGACGAAGGTTCATTTATGGAAGTTCAAAAAGAATTCGCGAAAAACATCGTAGTTGGTTTCGCTCGTATCGCGGGTGAATCTGTAGGTCTTGTATGTAACCAACCGAAGTTTTTAGCAGGTGGTTTAGACATCGATTCTTCAGACAAATTAGCTCGTTTCGTACGTACGTGTGACGCATTCAACGTACCTGTAATTACATTCGAAGACGTATCTGGCTTCTTCCCAGGTGTAAAACAAGAGCACGGTGGTATTATCCGTCACGGCGCGAAAATCCTTTATGCTTACTCAGAAGCAACTGTACCAAAAATTACAGTGATCTTACGTAAAGCATACGGTGGTGCATACGTAGCGCTTAACTCTAAAGCAATCGGTGCGGACTTAGTATTCGCTTGGCCAAACGCTGAAATCGCGGTAATGGGTGCTGCTGGTGCGGCAAACATCATCCACGCTGGTGAAATCGCAAAATCGGCTGATCCAGAAGCAACGCGTGCACAAAAAATCGAAGAGTATAAAGAGAAGTTCGCAAATCCTTACGTTGCAGCATCTCGCGGTATGGTAGACGATGTAATCGATCCACGCGAAACACGTATTAAGTTAATCCAAGCATTAGATATGCTTTCTACAAAACACGAAGACCGTCCATACAAAAAACACGGCAATATTCCTCTATAAGAAGCGAACAAAATCGCTCTCACCATTTGTGAGAGCGTTTTTTTTAGTGTGACGATATCCGTATGATAATAACTAATTTTCTCGATATTTTCCTATGTCCAATTTTTTTTGTAGTAAAACTATCGCAATTATATAAAGGTTCAATATCAAAATATGTTCTTGATTAAAGAATATAGGATTCTAAAAGCACATGGAGCGAAGTATGAGCGACGAGGAGGCTCGACCTCGCCCGCGGAAAGCGTTCGCCCGTAACGGAATGTGCGGTCAAGTACATGTTTCGGTGAATATCCTGTATAAAGGAGGAAAAAATATGAATTTAATTGAATTGCAACAACAACTCCAAAGTTATAAAATGCAAATTCTTTCATTAGAGAAGTTAAAAAAGCAACAAGCATCATTAGAACATCAAATGAAGCATGTAGCAGTTAATATTGAAAAATACGAACAAGATTTAAAAGATGCGCGCAAAAAATTAAACAAATTAGAAGGTTTTTCTTTTGTTAATGTATTTCGTACATGGACAGGCAAACAGCAAGAGTTAGTAGAAGAACGCTTAGATGTGATGGCAACGAAAGAGTTAAAACTGATTGAAGCCCAACTGATGCAGGAAGATTTAAATGATGATTTAGTCGATACGATTTATAAAATAAATGCTGTTAATGAGCCGTATTTAATCGATCAAATCAAAGAGCTTGAAAATAAAATTCAACTTTACTATATGGCGAATCATCAAGAAAAAGCGGCTATATTAGATGAAATCATTGAACAACAATTTTTAGTGCAACCATTATTAACTGAAATACATGAGGCGATTACAGCAGGAAAAGAAGCGCAACGAAAGCTAGTTGAAGCAGCCCAAGCATTACAGACAGCAAAGAATTATTCAACATGGGATACATTTTTAGGTGGGGGGCTCATTGCCACAACATTAAAACACGAGAAACTTGATAAGTCTAATGCGTATTTGCATCGAGCGCAAATAGCTCTCCAACGTTTTCAAAATGAATTATTAGATATTCAAGAGATGAAACACGAAACATTACAAATCGATACAGATGGTTTTGTCAAATTTGCTGATTTCTTCTTTGATGATGTATTTTCAGCATGGTCCATTCATTCGAAAATCGCCACTTCTACAAACCAAATTTCGCGTGTATTAGATGATGTATCGAATACATTACTTGCACTGAAACATAAGCTTGAAATAGTAGAGCAACAAAAAGAACAATTAGCTGTAAAAAAAGCGAACTTGCTATCAGATGAATAGGAATAATTGTTTTTCATTGGTGATAGAGGTAAAATAGTACCATCTTATTTTGGATTAAAGGGGAGTGTACTTTATGACTACTCGCGTTGTAAAAGAATTTTTAGAACTGGTACAAATTGACTCTGAAACGAAACATGAAGAAATAATTGCACCAATTCTTGTGGAAAAGCTTGAGGAAATGGGCTTTGATGTTGTGCAAGATGATGCGCATACACGTAATGGACACGGAGCAGGGAATATTATTGCTACTTTAAAAGGTACACTGGATGTAGAGCCGATTTACTTTACTGTACATATGGATACAGTTGTACCAGGAAAAGGAATTAAGCCGGAAATTCGTGAAGACGGTTATATTTACTCAGATGGAACAACCATTTTAGGTGCCGATGATAAAGCGGGAATGGCTGCCTTATTTGAAATGGCGCGCCGTTTAAAAGAGCAAAATATTGCACATGGTACGATCCAGTTTATTATTACGGCGGGAGAAGAAAGTGGTTTAGTTGGTGCAAAAGAGCTTGATCCATCGATGATCATAGCGAAATATGGATTTGCGGTCGATAGTAACGGTAAAGTAGGCGAGATTGTCGTAGCAGCGCCATTTCAAGCGCGGATTGAGGCAAAGATTATTGGGAAAACAGCTCATGCAGGTGTGGCACCTGAAAAAGGGATTTCAGCCATTACGCTTGCTGCAAAATCCATTGCACAGATGAAGCTAGGTCGCCTAGACGAAGAGACAACCGCTAATATCGGTCGATTTGAGGGTGGCAAAGCGACCAATATTGTCTGTGATGAAGTAAATATTTTAGCGGAAGCACGCTCTATTGACGAGACTAAACTAAACGCACAAACCGCACATATGAAAGAAACGTTTGAAACAGTTTCAGCACAGCTAGGTGGTCGTGCAGAAGTAGAGGTACAGCTTATGTACCCTGGATTTAGAGCCACTGAAGCTGATAAAGTAGTACAAGTAGCAATGGAAGCAGCACGTCATGTAGATAGAGAGCCAACGTTAGGGATTTCAGGTGGTGGTAGTGATGCCAATGTTATTGCTGGGTTTGGTATTCCAACTGTCAACTTAGCGGTAGGCTATGAAGAAATTCATACAACAAATGAACGGATGCCTATTGAAGAACTAGAAAAGCTAGCCGATTACTTAGTTGAAATTGTAAAATGCGCAGGAAAATAACGGGAAGAGGGGTTACTATGGGGTTTGAAAAATCAGTTGTATTTGCTTGTGGACAGGAAGAGTATGCCGTACCAGTAGAACAAGTTGTATCCATTGAAAAGTTAGAGCGTATTACACCTATTCCACACTTACCGAATTATTTGTTAGGCTTCACACGCATGCGCGGGGAGCTCATTCCAGTGATTGATTTTCAACGTATTTTATATCATCAATCAAGTCAAGGTGAACAAGTACGTATTATCATTTTAAATACAGATGTCGTCAATTACGGACTGGTTGTAACAGATGCGCGTGAAATATTAGATTTCGATCCAAGTGTTTTAAAACAAGTAGGCCTTGTAAATTATGCAAAAACAGCTTATTTTACGGCTGTTGCCAATTTAGAAGATCGCATGATTACATGTGTTGATCCGAAAATTTTAGTGAATTCATTAGAAGGAATTCGTGAAATTATTGAATACCTTCACAAAATGTTAGCCGACGAAGAAAACGTAAAGGCTTAGCATGTGAAAGATGCAAATAGCCATCTTTTCGTACATGTGAAAACTAGTTCATTTACAAAAGGAGATAAGCCCGCTATCGCATAGATAGCGAGCTATATCTTTTTGAGCTAACAGTTAGTGGGGTTTATTTTCTATAGCTTGCCAATCGATGCGTGTTAGTGTTCTTTTTATTATTTCTTCATTTACATTATTCCATATAGGAGTAGTGGAAGTAGCTATATGGAATACTCCAGAGACTTCAGTTTGAGTAGCAATAAGCGTACGCATTTTTGGTTTCATTTTATCACTAGAAGATGTCATTATTTCTTTCCTTTCTATTAAGAATGTAAGTTCATCATTACGCACAATGAACGGTATTATATGTTTATTTTACCTTATATTACCTAGTTATTACATATATTTGCTCATGGGTGTTGAGTAGAGTTAATATGAAGGCGTTAAATTGTTGATATCGAAAAATATTTTATAAGTCGCTTAAGTCGTGTTCCTTCTTTACGTATAAAGGAGGGGCTTTTTTGTTATAATAAAGGAAATATTAGGAAAGGTTTGATTCGCCTTGAAACTAACAATTGAATGGACATATAAAACACCTAAAGGGGCAACGACAATCTTTCGCTCAGAACCGATGAGCGTTGAACATACACTGATGATTGCGGAAGATTTAGAACGTACTGGTCGTGTGAAAACGATAGAAATCATGGATGAACACGATAGTACATGGATGATTAAAGAGTTGAAGAAGTATATAAAAGAAATGGAGACAGA
Organism: Lysinibacillus sp. LZ02; assembly: GCF_050613145.1. Classification (GTDB taxonomy): domain Bacteria; phylum Bacillota; class Bacilli; order Bacillales_A; family Planococcaceae; genus Lysinibacillus_B. The sequence continues at coordinate 1,550,134 of NZ_CP192507.1, forward strand.
ACCGCATAATATTAAAGTGTATTTTGACGGTGGCTTTGATGTGCAAACAAAAGGTTCAGGTCTCGGTGTCGCGATTTATTATGAGAAAGATGGTAAGTCTTACCGCTTGCGTCGTAATGCATATGTATCAAGTTTAGATTCAAACAATGAGGCAGAATATGCAGCATTGCATTTAAGTTTAGTGGAATTAGAATTAATGGATGTGCATCATCAAACGGTACGCTTTATCGGTGATTCTCAAGTGGTAATCAATCAATTAAACGGGGAATGGCCAGCTTATGAGCAAAATTTAGCAAGCTGGGCAGATAAAATAGAAGGTAAGCTACAATCATTAGGCATCATTCCTGAATACGAACTCATTTCTCGAAAACAAAATACGGAAGCAGATCGTCTTGCTACACAAGCACTTCAAGGAACAGATATTTCAGGAGAAATAGAATTACAATCATAAATATAATATTACTTATGCTAAGGCCTACACAGCAATAGTTTAAACTGAAAAAGCCCACCACCTTTAATTATGATATTCAAAAATGTAAGAAGTTTGTTGTTTCCATAATGCTATAAAAGTGAAAAGTCGATTTGTACCAATAATGCGGGTATGAATCGACTTTTTTAGTGAATTCTCCAGTTAGCGTGAAATGTATTTTTGGATTACATATAGAAAAATAACATTTAATAGCTTAAAATAGACTTTAAGTACAGAAAGAATGCGGTAAAGATAAAGTGTATATGGGAGAATAGGGGGAGTTTGGATGGGAGAAACAAAATATTGCAAAGATTCACGTGTGTTGAGGTCAAGTCGTGTATTTCCAAATGATTTTAATAATCATAACACGCTTTTTGGTGGACGCTTATTAAGTGATATGGACCAAGTAGCATCCATTTCTGCCGCAAAGCACAGTCGTCGTGAGTGTGTCACGGCTTCAGTTGATACAGTCGAATTTTTACAGCCGATTCGTCCAGAAGAGTCGGTCACATTTGAGTCATTTGTTATATGGACAGGAACAAGTTCGATGGAAATATTTATTAAAGTATATGCGGAAAATTTGCGTACAGGGGAACATAAAATCGCTGCTATTGCCTATTTTACATTTATAGCACTTGATGAAAATCGAAAGCCAGTAAAAGTACCGCAAGTGATTCCTGAAACATCGGAGGAACGGTATTTATTTGAAAAATCTAAGCAACGTGCACTATTCCGAGAAGATAAGCAAATCCATAATAAAGAAATCATTTTATACTTACGTGAAAACCATGTAATGAGTTAATGAAAAGGCGTGATGCAGTGAAGTAACTGCTCACGCCTTAGTCTTGTGACATATGGATCGCCAAGTGACCGAAAGGATAAATTGAATCATACATCATCAATTCATTTGTTTTGTATAGTTGTTCTTGCATATTTGCTTTGTGAACAAGTGTAAGAAATGCTGGTAGGACAACTTGCTGTTTAGTATTAATAGTGGTGAAAGTATTAACAGGTATATTGGGTTCGGTAATGTGCCGCTTTGGTAGTATTTCGGTGTTATCTACGCTGTAGGCTTCAAATTCGCCATTCACGCCATGCATACTACTTAAACCAGTTTCATTTTCTTCCTTTGCGAACGAGACTGAGAGAATAAAGCTACCAATGACTAAAAATGCAATGAAAGCGTTTACTAACTTTTTCATACGATTCACACCTATTCTAATAGTATTCACCTATCTACTACATATGTATGTTCATCTATTATTTATGCCTCTAATTTGAATGTATCTCTCGAAATAAACTATTAACTTATAATGAATAAATTTACAAACATATATTACCATTTAAGTAGCCGTTGCTTTCTGCTCCGGCACTCGCTTTCCACGGGCGAGATCAAGCCTCCTCGTCGCTCATCCTTCAGTGCTCCTGTCGCTACGCTTTCGTCGCAAATAAATTTCCTGCGGGGTCTTGGGGCCAACATGATGTTGGTCACGAAGGCGTTGCCGCTGTCGCTTTGCTTTCGCGCAGATAAATTGTCACAGGACGTGACGGTTTTAGCCTTCGTTCCTTTATCGCTTTCCCGTAGGAAGCTTTGCACCTGCCGCTTCACTTCCGGTGCAGAAAAACATTGCTCTGTAGCGAAAGGCGCATGCCGTCAGCTACACTCTCGTGCCTCCACTACAAGCAACTAGTGTTCAATAAAAAAATGGGGTGCTAAAGATTAATGAAATATCCTCATTGATTATAGTAGAAGGTAGGCGATTATACGTACAAATGGAAAGAAAATGATTCATGAATAGAGAAGATAAATGATTTTTCTAGAATATCGAGAAGCATTCACTTTTTTTGCCGTAGCGCGCCATAGCCACAGAAGCCAAGATTTTCTTTGCGACGAAAGCGTAGCGTCAGGAGCAGGAACAGGAGATCCAAACAGGCCGCGCCTGTTTTAGCTCCTGTGCAGGCTGTGGCAAAGCGCGGAGGCTACGATATCAATTTCTTTTAATATCTCTTACTATTTACTTGGTATTTTTAGGATGTATTTTTGTGCATTATAAACTATTAAATTGCGAGTAATCAAAGTAAGATAAATAGAGAGGTGATCTTGTGAAAACAATATTATGCATAGGAGAACTATTAATTGATTTTTTCTGTTCTGAAATGAATGTGAATTTAGTAGAGGCTACTCATTTTCAAAAGCAAGCTGGTGGAGCACCGGCAAATGTTTGTGCAACCATTGCTAAACTGGGTGGACAGGCGAAATTTTGCGGTAAGGTAGGAAATGACGCATTTGGTGCCTTTTTAGAAAAGACGCTAGTAGAAGCAGGAGTCGATACTGCGATGTTAGTAAAGGGACAGTCTCCGACAACATTAGCATTTGTATCGCGTATTTCAGGCGGTGAACGTGATTTTATTTTTAACCGTGGGGCAGATGAAACGTTGGTAATGAGTGAAATCGATCGTAAAGAGTTGAATGTCGAAATTGCGCATTTTGGTTCAGCAACAGCACTGCTTTCAAGTCCATTTTATGACACGTACATGGAAGTCATGCATATGTTGAAAAAACGCGGTGCTTTTATATCGTTTGATCCGAATTTTCGCGTGGATTTGTGGACAGGAAGAGAAGAGGTTTATCGTGAGCGTACAGATGCCTGTGTTGCACTAGCCGATTTTATAAAAATGAGTGAAGAGGAGTTTGTATTATACGGAAAACCAGTACCTCATGGGAAATGGTTTGCTGTGACGAAGGGACAAGAAGGAACGTGGATTTCGAACGGTGAGGAGTGTGCCCTTATCCCAAGTATCGACATTCAAGCTATCGATACGACAGGTGCGGGTGATGCATTTGTCGGTGCAATGTTAAAGCAGTTCGCGGATTATCCGACGCTAGAAATGTTAAATTTTCAACATTTTAAGCAACTAACACAATTCAGCAATATCGTCGGTGCTTTAACTTGTACAGCAGTAGGCGCAATGACAGCCCTTCCAACGACAGAAGATGTGGTATTATATATGAATAACAAGAAATAGAAAGAGGATTAAACGATGCAAGTAGCTATTATTTTAGGAGCAGCGATGGCATTTTTAGCAGTTGCTTTTGGTGCATTTGGTGCACACGCATTAAAGGATAAGTTTAAGGAGCAGAAATATGCAGATAATTGGGAGACAGCTTGTCGTTATTTAATGTACCATGCATTAGGGTTAATTTTAGTTGGTATTTTAATTGATGTTTTAGGTGAATCAGGTGCCTTAACAACAGCAACATGGTGCATGTTTATTGGCTCCCTCATTTTTTCAGGAAGCTTATATATTTTATCGTTAACAGGTATTCGTAAACTTGGGGCTATTACACCAATTGGCGGCGTTTTACAGCTTGCTGCATGGATTTGTGTTATTGTCGCAGCGATCTAAATGATTATCGACTTCTTTAAATGAGGGGTCGATTTTTTGTTGTTAAGGAAATGATAAAATGTCGCATTGTGGATAACGGTTGTTTAAAAGAGCATCTACGTTTAGGCGAAAGCGCCATCCCCTCGCGACGCTTCGACTCCCTCCTACGTGTGGCAAGCACACTTGTCGGGATTCTCCAGCGCTTGTCGGGGATTAGCAGGCGCTTTTGTTCTTTAGGGTACTATTTTCAGTAGGATATGAATAATTTACAGTTTTTTGTAAAATACTTTTGCAAAGAAAATCAGCAAATGTTATCGTTAACAATGAGGTGAATAGAGAGTGAAAATTTATGATTTGGCGGTAATTGGTGCAGGACCAGGCGGATATGTAGCGGCCATTCACGCGGCAAAAAGCGGTCTAAAAGTGGCGCTTGTTGAAAAGAACAAAGTAGGGGGCGCCTGCTATAATGTAGGCTGTATCCCATCTAAAATTATGCTTGAGCATAGTAAATTAGTGCAGGAAATTAGACGTGGTACAGATTGGGGTGTAACCGTACCGACGATTAACATTGATTTCCCTAAACTCATGCAACGGAAAGACAAGGTAGTAGAAGAATTACTACATAACATTGAAACATTTGTAGAAAAAGCACAAATTACAATGTATCGCGGGGAAGCATCTGTTTCTAGGGATCGTAAAGTAACCGTAGATGATGACGTATTTGAAGCGAAACATGTCATTTTAGCAACAGGTAGCGGCCCGTTTGTGCCACCGTTTAAAGGCATTGAAACAGCGAGCTATTACACAACAGATACATTTTTTGGTATTCAAGAGCTACCGAAGGAGTTAACAATCGTTGGCGGTGGGGTTATTGCAATTGAAATGGCGTTTGCGCTAGCTCCAATGGGGACAAAAGTAACCGTATTAAATCATAGTAAAGATATTCTGCAAACAGAAGAGCCAGATGCAAGACCCATTATTAAAGAAAAAATGGAGCAGTTAGGTATTAAGCTTGTCACAGATTTCGCCTTTGAAGAAATAAAAGGAAATGAAATTCATACATCAATCGGGGTATTTAAATACGATAATTTATTATTTGCAACAGGTCGTCGTCCGAATACTAAAATTGCAGAAGCGCTTGAACTGCAAATGGATGGGCGTTTAATTTGGACAAATAACCATTACGAAACAAGCATCCCAGGCATTTTTGCAATCGGTGACTTAGTCGGTGGTTTCCAACTTGCACATTCTGCTTCAGCAGAAGGTATTCATGCAGTGGATTATATGTTAGGGAAGCAACCACGTGTCATTAATCAAATGGAAATCCCACGTTGTGTATATACGCATCCTGAAATTGCGACGTTCGGTATGTTAGAGCATGAAGCACCAACTGACGCTATCGTCACAAAAATGTATTTACCGACAAATCCTAAAGCATTACTTGAAGGGAATACACAAGGCTTTATGAAATTCGTAGCAAGTCCTGAAGGTGATATTTACGGTGCCTGTGTTGTTGGGGACGGCGCAACAGAAATGATTAATGCGATGTTGGCCGCAAAAGTAGCAGGTGGCTCAGTAAAAGACCTTGCTCGTATGATTTTCCCACATCCAACGGTAAGTGAACATATTGGTGATGCAGCAAGCGCTGTATTTGGAAAAGCAATCCACCTATAATGTGTAATAGTCTGTGAATTCTTTCACAGGCTTTTTTGCTATAATGAAATGGTAGGGTGGTGATAGTTTGATCGAACTAGAAAAGGAAATAGAGTATACATTATACCAGCTGATGGAGCTGGAGGTAGAAGAAGAAATTGTACAGATGAGCCAAATATTCGCCAAACTTCTTACTTCTGTACAAGCAGCACAGCTCATCGACTACAAGTTAGATGTATTGATCGATCCATCACAATGTTTACCAGAGACAAAAATATTACTTGAGAGTTTAATGGAAGTGAAAAGCCGTTTTAACCGACGCCGTAAATTGCTTACACATCGCGATATACTAAAAGTATGGTTACGAAAAAACGCTACGTTTAAATCAGAATTTTTACCTCGTATGTTTTAAGGCTATTTGGATTCTATTTCAAATAGCCCTTTTAAATTCCAATAAGCCAGTATCTTCCGAGTGCCATAACTTCGCGAAATTGCCAATACCCCCGGTCAATAAGCGGCGTTTTTGTCCCAATCGTATTTACATCGTACCCAAGCGAGGAAGCGATGGCTTGTGCGCGGTAAATATGAAAATCACTTGAGATAATGGTAAAGGAAGTAATAGATTCTGGTAGAAACTTTATAGAATTTAATATATTTTCATATGTATTCCTTGCTTGCTTTTCTACTAAAATATTGTTTTCATCTATCCCGTGCTGTATTAAATACTCCCGCATTGCATCTGCCTCACCAGCTCCACTGACAATATATTTCATGTCATCATTTTTATAAGATAGAGCCGCATCTAACCGATTTTTTAACATGGTAGAAGGTGTGCCGTTTTTATTTAATTTTGTTCCTAAAACGAGTACATATGTACCGTCATGACTAGTACTAGGTAACCAATTCGTCAGAAAAAGTGGCAAGCCTAGTAACAATATAAGTAAACAAATAAGTTGAGTGCGCATAATATTCCTCGAAAATTAATAAACTATTTACTAGTGTATCATTACTATTTTTTACTGGAAATAAGAAATTCAAGCCTGCGGACGCAATTACTGCAAGGTGTAATTGCTTTGAAAGATGGTGACATGATGAAAGAAGTAGGAATAATTATGCCGGCATATCAACCTGATGAAAAGACCATTCGCGTCATCGAAGAGTTAAGACACGTACATGAAGGTCCGATTATTATCGTAAATGATGGAAGTGATGCCAGCTACATTTTTAATAAGCTAGCAACATTTCCAGAAGTAACCGTATTACATCACGCAATGAATCAAGGAAAAGGGCGTGCACTGAAAACAGCCTTTCATTATGTGCTAAATGAGCGCCCAGACTTGCGGTCAATTGTTACAATTGATGCGGATGGTCAACATTTGACAAAGGACATCATAAAGCTTATACAATCACTTCATGAGACAGCGGATGCCCTCTTATTAGGTGTACGTAATTTTTCGCAAAAGCATATTCCGTTCCGCTCTAAATTTGGCAATGAATGCACAAAAATTATTTATCGACTAATCGTTGGCACAAAAATTAGTGATACACAAACGGGTTTACGCGGGATTCCAACTAAATTTTTACCTGCTTTATTACAGATTACTGGCGAACGGTTCGAATATGAAATGAATATATTAGCTAACTTAAAAGAGTTACAAATACCAATAGTAGAAATTCCGATTGAAACGGTTTATCTCGAAAGTAATAAATCATCTCATTTCCGTCCGTTACACGATTCATTCCAAATTTATAAAGTATTTCTTGTATATGCAATCGTAAGTGGAGCTTCTTTTTTTATTGATATACTACTATTTTTCCTTTTTGCGAAAATATTTAAAATTGTTGCACCGATGTCGTTTATTGTGATTGCAACGGTGTTGGCACGTCTTTTATCTTCTCTCTTTAATTATTATGTAAATCGCTATGCTGTTTTTAAGAGCGGCTCGAAAAAATCATTTTACAGGTATTATGTGTTAGCCGTATTTATTATGTTAGCTTCAGCTAGTTTAGTGCAATTATTGTATAGTGAATGGCTACATAATGGCGAAGTACTATTAAAAGTACTTGTAGATACTACGTTGTTTATTGTTGCGTTTATTGTACAGCGGAAATGGGTATTTAAAAAAGAGAAGCATGCTTCGTGAAAGCCGTAGATTTTAGTGTTGAATCATACTTTCTTTCATTATAGTAACTACTACACCTTGAAGTTTTGTTGATTTTTGAGTATAATGAAGTTTAGGTGCCAAACAACCTATGTAAAGTTTTTACTTTACAACAAAAGTTCCCGTTTATAGCACGGATTTGCTAGGGAGTTTTTGCTTTTAGAGCAGGGAGGATGAGCCCCTGCTCGATTTATATAAATATTAACACGCGCTACGTTGGGTAGTGCGTTTTTTTGTTTTTAAGGATGATTGTTTTTGATAAAGTTTTGAAAGCGCGATTACTAGTCTAATTTTAGACAAAGTAATCGCGCTTCTTTTCAGTATATAAAACGGTTATTATTCTTTTAGTTTAAATGTACCGACAAATGATTCTAATTGTTGTGCCATTTGATTTGTTTTAGTTGAACCTTGTGTCACTTCATTAATACTAGCGGTTGTTTCTTGAATAGCTGCTGAAATGTTTAACATTGTGCTCTCAATTTCACGGATCGCTTCTGTTAGCTGTTCAATCATTTGAGCAACATGATCGGATTTCGCTGTTTCTACCGTTATTAAATTTGAGATGTTTGTAATCGCGCTGACAGTTTCGGCTACAGCGGACGAAATATCACTAAGTGATTGAGCAGTTAACTGCACTGTTGTCGTCCCTTTTTCGATTGATTGTGTGCTATCTTTTGTTGAAGAAGTCACTTGCTGAATAAGCCCCATAATAGTTTGAACGAGTTTTTCTACTTCTAATACTTCTTGATTCGATTGTTCTGCTAGCTTTCGAACTTCCTCCGCTACAACTGCAAAACCTTTTCCATGTTCACCTGCTCTAGCCGCTTCAATGGAGGCATTCAATGCTAGAAGGTTCGTTTGTGTTGCAATACCTCCAATAGAAGTGGTAATGTCTTGGATTTTCGTGGCGGACGCAACGAGATTTTCAATTGTTTGCTGTACTTCATTCGAACTATGACGAATTAAAGTCATATCGTTTTGTGTTTCTTTCGCGCGTTGTTCACCCGTGATTGCGATTTGCATCGTTTGATTTGATTTTTCTACTGTTTCATCGGCTTTTGCTTTGATCGTTTGTAAATCTTGTGCAAGTGATGATAGCATGCCTGATGCGTTTTCTGCATGATGCATGCCACTTGTTACGGCTACTGTTACATCCTCCATGCTATGTGCAATAGTTTGAGCCGCATCTGTCATTTCATCCATGGCACTAGCGGTTTCATTTGCATTCGTTGTTAATTGATGAGAAGTGGATTGCATTGTTAACAACATATGTTGCAAGTTATCCTTCATTTGATTTAATGTACGCGCTAAGTCTCTTACTTCATCCTTTCCTTTAACTGTTGTTTTAGCGACAACTAAATTTCCATCTGCAATTTGTTTTGCTTGTTCGATTAATTGGCTAATTAGCTTTGTTTTACGACGAATTAAAAAGCCCGTAAAAATAGAAGCGATAAGCATAGGGATGAAACTAATTAAAATGCCATTACGTACAACATCCCATGTACGCTCTTTTACGATGTTAGCATTAAAATCGATGACATTAATGGCGATAATTTCTTTTGTCGGATCATGATCTTTATAAATTGGTGCATAACCAGATAGACGCTCCATATCACCAAATGTATACGGTTCTGAATACGTTGGATGATGCATATTAAGTAACATTTCAATAGCTTGTGCATCTGTTTGGAAGGAGTCACCTGGAGCAAAGCCTTTTTCTGCAAGGTTTTTATCAAGTGCGATGAGTGTGCCGTCAAGCGATAAAATATATTGTGTTTCAAAAATATCTTTATGACCTGTTGTCCAATTGAGGTCACTACTGATTTTGTCCATTGCGGCACGGTCTCCTGTAAGCGCCTTTTCTAAATTCTGTGAGTTGGTCAAGCCTGTTGTAATGTTAGCGCAGCCATATGCCTCTATACCGGCAGCATCATACAATTTATTATAAGCTGTTATATATGTAGCTACTGATGTAATCCCAAGCATGACAATCAGTATTCCAGCAATGATTGTGCCAAGTTGGAAAGTTAATGAATGATTTAGTTTCATCATTTAAATGACTCCTTTCTAAAAATCGATGTAAATTCAAGCGTGTTGTTTATTATACTATAAAGATGTATTTAGAATATATCTTTATTTTAATACATCCATTTTTTATAAAACGTTAATACCTGTATGTAAAGCATGACCGAACTGTGTGTTCTGTGATAAAATGCGCATATAATTATGAGGATAGTGAGTTGAGAGCGATGATGGAAAGTCCAAAATACGCAATTGTAGATTTAGAAACAACTGGTCATCATCCAGCGAATGGAGATCGGATGATTCAAATTGCAATTGTCATAATGAAGGATTGGTGTATTGAAAAGACTTTTACATCATTCATTCACCCAGGGAAACCAATCCCGCTTTTCATTCAAGATTTAACAAGTATAACGGATGATGATGTGCGAGATGCTTTACCTTTTGAGGCACATGCGGATTATATATATGAGTTGTTGGAAGGGTCCGTATTTGTAGCGCATAATGCGGATTTTGATTTATCGTTTTTGCAGGCGGAGTTTAAACGTGCAGGACTTTCACAGTGGCACGGCAAAGTGATTGATACCGTTGAGCTTGCGAAAATTGTATTTCCTACAGCGCTAGGTTATAAGCTAGGGGATTTAGCATATGAGTTAGGTATTCAGCATACAAAGGCTCATCGGGCAGATGCTGATGCAAAAGCGACAGCAGAGCTATTAAAAATATGCTGGGATGAGCTACTACGTTTCCCTTTACCAACATTGCAACAGCTACATAAGCGTTCATTTCGTTTGAGGTCTAATTTAGCACAGCTATTTTTTGAAGCACTTCAATTAAAACGTAGCAAAGTGGAACACTATGAAGATTATGTTTTTTACCATCAATTAGCGATGCGGAAGTTACACGTTGGAGGCGAAGATTCGTATCCAGTAGTTAATTATCCCGCTACTCGAACTGAAAAAATAGAAAAGCTAAAGGAAACAGTGCCGAACTTTGAGGAGCGTCCAAGACAATTTCAAATGATGGATTTTGTATGGGACAGTTTAAATGACAAACAAGAAAGAGTAATTGAAGCTTCGACAGGTATCGGAAAGACGCTATCGTATTTGCTTCCTGCGTTTTATTATGCAAGGAAATCGACATGTAAAGTTGGCATTAGTACGTATACATCACACTTAATGGATCAGCTATTACAAGAGGAAATTCCAAGACTTGAACGAATCACAGGAAAATCGGTAAAAATTGCGCTCCTAAAAGGCATGAATCATTATGTGGACGTAGTACGTTTTTCTCAGCAATATATGATGCAAGATGATTCTTATGATGAAACGCTCATTATTTTACAAGTACTTGTGTGGCTAACTAAAACGGAAACAGGCGATTTGGATGAAATCAATGTATCTGGTGGGGGACAACTATTCCTGAATAAAATTCGCAAAAACGAAAATTCAACTTTACTACAATCTGATTTTGATTATTATGAACGCGCGTTACGAAAAGCAAAGTATGCAGATATACTTTTAACAAATCATGCGATGCTGTTAGCCGATTTAATGCGTCCAACGCCTATTTTTGAGCAAATAGGTGGTTGGATTATTGATGAAGCGCATCAATTTGTGCAAGCTGCTATTACGCAAGACGAAAAATTATTTTCGTTTAAAAACTGGAAATATCTTTTTGGACAAATTGGGGTATACACGGATGAAGCTCAGTTTTACAAATTACAGCGATTGGCATTAAAAACGCATCGTGTACCAATGCAAGTAATGCAGCAGTTAGAAAAATTATTTATGCAAATGTTAGCGAAATTTGATCAAGTAATGCATAATCTTACACATTTATTGATGCAACAATTAAAACGGTCAAATAAGCATGATATGAAAACGACGGTGTTTTTAGAGCAACTAGCTATTGACCGTCAACAGTTTGAACAGTTTTCCACAATTGTACAACGTTGGCTTGATGCAGCAGAAGAGGTAGGGAAACAATTCGAAAAAAGTGTAGATGAGTTAGCACCGGAACATGTATTTATTTTAGACGAGTGGCGCTTTTGGATACGGGAATACAAATTAGCGATTGTGCAGTGGGACGATGTATTTTTACGTTCTAACACCGAGTACTCAACGTGGATTGAGGTGGATAGACGCAGTATCCCAAGCTCCCTTCAACTACTGAAAAAGCCTATTCAAGTGACATCAACCATTGAAAGATTGTTTAGTGCATACCGAGAAAAGATAGGGATTATTTGGACATCAGGCACAATGACAGTACCGCATAATGCCCATTTTATAACCGACCAACTAGGTATTGCACACGATGTGCCACTAGAAGTATTACAAGCACCAGCCACTTACTTTAGTGGGGCTAAAGCATTTGTTGTAACAGATATGCCGGATATTCAGACGGTTAGTCAATCAGAGTATATTGAAGCGGTTGCCCATGCTGTGACACGTACAGTAAAAACGACAGATGGACGCTGTTTTGTCTTATTTACATCACAACAAATGTTGCGTGAAACAGTGGAACTCATTCAAGATAGTGGGCTTCTTGATGAGTATATGGTATTTGCACAAGGTGTGACACCGGGTAGTCGCATGCGTCTTTTAAAAGCATTCCAAAAGTTCAACCAATCTGTCTTATTTGGTACAAATAGCTTCTGGGAAGGCGTAGATGTACCAGGGGACGGTCTTGCGTCAGTCATTGTTGTGCGGTTACCATTTTCTTCGCCAGATGAGCCAACATTCAAAGCACGTGCTAATTATTTACAGGCACAAGGGAGAAATTCATTTACTGAACTTTCTCTTCCAGAAGCCGTTTTAAGATTTAAGCAAGGGTTTGGTCGTCTAATCCGTTCTTCACAAGATAAAGGGGTATTAATTGTACTAGATCGACGAATTGAAACGAAATCTTACGGGCATGAGTTTATCCATGCATTACCGCCAATTTCTGTACAAAAACTACCACTGCGGGATATGGTATTAGCGCTTGAAGATTGGTATAATAATGAACGATGAGGAAAGAAAGCAGGGTAGCAAGATGAAGCGACTAGATAAATATTTTTCGGCATATAGATTAAAGAAGGTGGCACGATGAAAAATTGGCTCATTTTCGGCATCATATTTATGATTTCGTTAGGTCTTGCTATCGTCTCTATAGTCCTCTGGAAAGCCGATTCCCCATTTAATGAATGGGAACAAAAAGCAGAGGATTTAGCCATTGAGTCAAAGTCCCTTGCAATTGTTACAAATAGTTATGTTTACAATGGAAATAAGCCGTATGTTACGGTATTCGGGGTAGATGAATACGGTAAGGAAAAAGCAATATTTGTTCCAATCAGCTTAGAAGAGGACATGATTCAGGAAGTATTTTTGCAAGACGGTATTACAAAGGAACAAGCTTTATCGGTTTTACGTAATGAAACGAATGTGAAAGAAATACTTCATACAAAATTAGGCTATGAGGAAGCAGGCGCCGTATGGGAAATTACCTATACGAATGACGCAGAGAAGCTAAATTATGTGTATATTTTGTTTGAAGACGGGCAATGGTGGAAACGCATATTGAATTTGTAGAGGAGAGATTTTCTTGAAACAATTATTAGCTAATCGAGTAAAAACTTTAACACCATCTTCAACTTTAGCTATTACAGCAAAGGCAAAAGAGTTAAAAGAACAAGGTATTGATGTAATCGGCCTAGGTGCTGGGGAGCCAGATTTTAACACACCACAAAATATTTTAGATGCTGCAGTTGAATCGATGAACAAAGGCTTAACAAAGTATACTCCAGCAGGCGGTTTACCTGTATTAAAGCAAGCAATTATTGATAAATTACAGCGTGATAACAACCTTACATACAAAGCAAATGAAATTATGGTGGGTGTTGGGGCTAAGCACGTATTATATACATTATTCCAAGTCATTCTAAACGAAGGCGACGAAGTAATTATTCCAATTCCTTATTGGGTATCTTATCCAGAACAAGTGAAATTAGCAGGTGGTGTACCAGTTTATGTGGAAGGCACAGCTGAGCAAGGGTACAAAATTACGCCAGAACAATTAGCAGCAGCTGTAACAGAGAAAACAAAAGCAGTGATCATCAACTCACCATCAAACCCATCAGGTATGATTTATTCTCGTGAAGAGCTTGAAACATTAGCGAAAGTTGCTGAAGAAAAAGATATTATAATCGTATCAGATGAAATTTATGAAAAACTTGTATACAATGGTGTGGAACATTTTTCTATCGCGCAATTGTCAGAAAATATTAAAGCGCGTACGATTGTTGTAAATGGTGTAGCGAAATCGCACTCAATGACAGGCTGGCGCATCGGGTATGCAGCAGGTAACGCTGATATTATTAAAGCAATGACAGACCTTGCTTCACACTCAACTTCGAATGCTACAACAACAGCACAATATGCAACGGTTGAAGCATATAATGGGCCTCAAGATGCTGTAGAAGAAATGCGCCAAGCATTTGAATCTCGTCTAGAGAAAATCTACCCACAGCTTGCTGCGATTCCTGGCTTTAAAGTGTTAAAGCCACAAGGTGCGTTTTACTTATTACCAGACGTGGCTGAAGCAGCAGCGAAAACAGGGTTTGAATCGGTAGATGCATTTGCAGCTGCTCTGTTAACAGAAGCAAATGTAGCAGTCATTCCAGGTTCAGGCTTTGGTGCAGATGCGACAATCCGCTTATCGTATGCAACATCACTAGAATTACTAGAGGAAGCAGTTCGTCGGATTGATACATTTGTAAAATCAAAATGGCAAGACTAATTACTGCTCTCTCATTTTGGAGGACATTGTTATGAAGAAAATTATGATCAAGGATATGCCTTTGCATATCGGCGAAACAGTCAAACTAGGTGCTTGGCTAGCAAACAAACGCTCAAGCGGTAAGATTGCGTTTTTACAATTACGTGATGGCTCTGGTTTTGTACAGGGCGTTGTTGTAAAAGCAGAAGTCGGGGAAGAATTATTTGCTGTAGCAAAAGGGTTAACGCAAGAAACATCGATGTATGTTACGGGTGAAGTGAAAGCAGATGAGCGCTCACCATTTGGTTGCGAATTGAATGTAACAGGCATTGAAATCATTCATGCGGCAACAGACTTCCCTATTACACCAAAAGAGCACGGAACAGAGTTTTTAATGGATAACCGTCATCTTTGGTTACGTTCACGTAAGCAGCATGCGATTATGAAAATCCGCAATGAAATCATTCGTGCAACATATGAATTCTTTAATGCAAATGGTTTTACAAAAATGGACCCACCTATTTTAACTGGATCTGCTCCTGAAGGTACGTCTGAGCTTTTTGCTACAAAATATTTTGATGAAGATGCCTATCTTTCTCAGTCAGGTCAGCTTTATATGGAAGCAGCTGCGATGGCGTTAGGAAGAGTATTTTCGTTCGGTCCAACATTCCGCGCTGAAAAATCAAAAACACGTCGTCACTTAATTGAGTTTTGGATGATTGAGCCAGAAATGGCGTTTGTTGAGTTTGAAGAAAACCTAGCAGTACAAGAGCAATATGTGGAGCATATTGTTCAATCAGTACTGAAAAACTGTAAGCTAGATTTAGAACGCCTTGGTCGTGATACTTCTAAATTAGAAAATATTAAAGCACCGTTCCCGCGCATTTCTTACGATGATGCGATTAAATTCTTACACGAACAAGGATTTGACGATATTGAGTGGGGTGATGACTTCGGGGCACCACATGAAACAGCGATTGCCAATGCATATGATAAGCCTGTATTCATTACATGTTACCCAGTAGGCATTAAACCATTCTATATGCAGCCACACCCAGAGCGTAACGATGTAGTACTTTGCGCGGACTTAATTGCACCAGAAGGCTACGGTGAAATTATCGGTGGTTCTGAGCGTATTCACGACTACGATTTATTGAAATCACGTCTGGAAGAGCATAATCTTTCAATGGATGCATACGCATGGTATTTAGAATTACGTAAACAGGGGTCTGTACCACACTCGGGCTTTGGTCTAGGCTTAGAGCGTACAGTAGCATGGATTTCAGGAACGGAGCACATTCGTGAAACAATCCCATTCCCGCGTTTATTAAATCGTTTATATCCTTAATGAAACGTGAAAATGACCTATTGTAGAATAAGACGAGATATAGAAAAAAGAGAGCGTCCGAATGTGGTTTCGGACGCTTTCTATTCTGTAAAAAGAAAGGAGTCTAACAAAATGAATAACGATTACAACCGACTCCGTTCATGGACACAACAACGGCATGTTACTGTGCCACACTTCTTTTTCCAAACATATAAAGAGCTCGGTATACTAGATGATGAAGCGGTTTTAATTATGCATCTGTTAAGCTTCTTTGAGGAAAGTATCGAATTTCCAACACCGGAGGATTTAGCGAAGCGCACGAGCTTTACGGCAAATGATATAACAATTCGCATTCAGCGAATACTTCAAAAAGGCTTTTTAGAAATTACACAAGGTGTAGACAACAACGGTATGATTTTTGAAAAGTATTCATTATATCCGCTTTGGGAGCGCATTATGCAACTACTCGACCAAAAAGCGATGGCCAAATCTGAAATGAGTGCCAAAAATGACGAGGGCGAAATTTTTACGATGTTTGAACAAGAGTTTGGAAGATTGTTATCACCGATGGAGATTGAAACAATTTCGATGTGGTTTGATAAAGATGGGCATACCCCTGCTATTATTAAAGCGGCCTTAAAAGAAGCGGTTGTAGCAGGGAAAATCTCACTTCGTTATATCGATCGGATTTTATTTGAATGGAAAAAGAAAAATATCACATCTGTCAAACAAATAGAACAGCATGCTGAGCAATTTAGAAGCCGTTCTGTACAAGTTATTCAGCCAGCCCATGAACAGCCAGTAAAAAGCGGCATGTTTTATAACTGGCTAGATGAGCGCGAATAGGAGGAGAGTGACGTGCTAACAAAAGCAAAATGGCTCCATTTTTTAGACGTGATGGATGAGATGTTTCCAGAGGCACATTGTGAGCTCGTGCATGACAATCCATTTGAGCTGACGATTGCCACACTGTTATCGGCACAATGCACGGATGCACTGGTCAATCGCGTGACAAAAAATTTATTCCAAAAATACAAAACACCGAGTGATTATTTAGCTGTTGATTTAGAAGAGCTACAAAACGATATTCGCTCGATTGGCTTATACCGTAATAAATCAAAAAATATTCAGCTTCTTTGTCAGAGACTAATCGACGAATACGACGGCGAAATTCCGGCAAATCGTGAAGCTCTTGTCACACTACCGGGTGTAGGGCGGAAAACGGCGAACGTTGTGCTATCAGTTGCCTTTGATATTCCAGCAATGGCCGTTGATACACATGTTGAGCGTATTACAAAGCGTTTAGGTCTTTGTAGGTGGAAGGATTCCGTGCTTGAAGTGGAAGAAACGATTATGAAGAAAACACCGATTGAACGCTGGAGCCGTGCGCATCATCAAATGATTTTCTTTGGACGCTATCATTGTAAGGCGCAAAACCCACAATGTCATGAATGCCCACTATTATCTGACTGTCGAGAAGGGCAAAAACGTCTGAAGAAGGGGTTGGTAAAGCTGTGATTGAAGTAAACAAAGAAGCTCTTTCAAAGGAAACGGTCCATGCATGGTTTGCTCAGTGGGAAGCATTAGAGGAACAAATCTATGCCGCTCACGAAGCAAGAAATGGTGAAGCGAAAAGCTTGATGGAACAAGGTATTGCCCATTTTGAACAGCTTTTAGTAGAATCTGCAACTAGTGAAGTAGGGCCAGATGCAGACTTTGAGCTATATCCTATTAATGGTAGAGAACGCCTTCGCTTTATTAAAGCAAAACCTGGGCAATACGCTTGCTATCGTCAGCTAGATGAGTTATTCAAAGAAACAAAAAAGCGTGCAGCAAGACTGCGTTTAAAGAAATAAGTTAAATCCCTCAATCATTGCGATTAAGGGATTTTTCATTTTTTAGTTATCTAAGATATTGCTAGTTAAGTATGTTATCGTGTAAAGATTTATTCGAAAAATGTGATAAGAGATTGTTTTTATTTTAAGTTGAATTTTTGGAGTACATTTGATTAAAGTACTCATACACCTTTTTAATTTTTTCATCTAAGAAGTTTGTTCGCTCATACAGAATGGAACGTAAGTGATCCGTTTGACGTAATATTTTTTCCATAAGTCCTTCTTGATGATCTACTCGATTAATCATTTCCTCTTGTGTTTCTTCCATAGTAGAAATTTGATTGGCTAGTTGTTTGTTCAATAGATGTTGTTCATCTATTTTTTCTACCAACTGTACATTTGTTGTTCCAACTTGTTCTAATTGAGCAGCAACTTCATTATTCATCTGTGCGTATTGATTTAGCTGATTGACAATCTCATCAATTGCAGATGTAAATTCGTGTAGTTGATTTTCTAGTGCGTCATGAGATTGATGAATACTATCGACTTGATTTACTAAGTCTTTCTTCGTTCGTTGCTCATCTATCATGATTGTTTGCAGTTGCATATTTTGGTTTTCTAGCTTTTTCAGCCCCTCCATCACTTGTTGTTCAACTTGTTCATGTTGAGAATGCAATGCTTGTAACTCTTTTAACTGTCGATTGATCACTTTCCATTGTCGCACTTGTTGCATGCTTGATTTGTTGTGTGCCTGTTTTAAAACATGGATAGCGCGCTGAATACCCTGATTGGACACTTGTTGTTCCTTGATGAGCTCAGATAAATAATCACTCCGAAACTCGACTTGATTATTTTCAATCAGTGTACTAGTATTTTTAAACAGTTCCGGATGTTGCCCGTTATTCATGAATAGCCCCATTATATCCCCCCCTTTATAATCCTTTCTTGTATAGTATGCTTATAATAAAGTGACGTGTATTTTGCAAAAAATGCAAACATATGTATCAATGAGGAAGGACTGAATTATGACAGTCTAACAAATGTACCGATTGGTTGTAGTTTCATAGCTGATGGAGATCGATGTACATATTGAATCATAAAAGCAAATCCCCCTTCATTAGGCAATATACCTAATGAAGGGGGATTTAGATCGTTATTCTTGAGAATCCTCGTTATCCTCTGTTGGATGATTTGGTTCAGTAGGTGGTGTTACAGAAGGAGGCTGTTCTGGCTGACCGCCTTGTCCATTTCCATTATTCCCATTGTTACCGTTATTCCCATTATTATTGTTATCGTTATTCCCGTTGTTACCATTATTACTACCATTGTCATTGCCGTTGTTCCAGTTGTTTTCATCCCCTGGATTCTCCACGTCGTCTATATCTGGAGATTCGATATCAGGTTGGTCAGGTTCCTCTGTTATCGGAGGCGCCCCATCAATATAAATTGATACACTACCAGGCTCACTTCGGTTTTCCCCTTCAAACGCTATGACAGTAAATGTGTAGTTGCTACCTAATTGAATATTTGGCACGATTACTTGTTTAGCACCTGTCGTACTAATGACAGTCGCTTCACCATCGTCTACTTGCATTGTTACTTCGTATGTGTAATTTTTTGGCTCAGCGCCTTCTTCCTCTTCAGGAAGTTCATTATGAACCCATGTTAAATCAATCACTTGAGCGGCTTCGTTATACTCAGCACGTACATTATATGGTGTTTCGATTTCCTCTGCTTCATAGTTTGTAGATACTTCAGTAGGTACTGTACCGCGAACAAATAGCTCTGTTGATTTTAAATTATCTGGTGTATAGTCACTCGCAAGCTTTAATGGGCTTGTACCTACTTCAATTGTGGCAGAAACAACAGAGTTAGGCTGTTCAAATCGAGTGTTTGGCACGTTTTTCGATAATCCCGTCATAATCGATTTAAACAATTTCTGAGGTAAGCGACGCTCCTCCCATGTAGTAATAGCATCACTGCGTTGTGAGTATCCACTCCAAATCGCAATCGAGTAATTTGGTGAGTAGCCAACGAACCACGAATCGGGTACTGCTGAAGAACCGAAGTTATATTTAGCGAATTCATCAGCCGAATAGTTCGTTGTCCCTGTCTTACCTGCAATATCCACACCAGGTACATTTGCTGCTGTTCCTGAAGCATTTTGTTTATTACTTACAACGTCACGTAAAACATCTGTTACCATATATGCTGTAGAATCACTCATCGCAACTGTTGGTTGAGGTTCATAGTTTTTCGATGTGCCGTCACGGAATTTAATTTTTGTAATGGCATACGGATCTGTGTATACCCCATTATTCCCAAAAGCAGCATAAGAAGCAGCCATTTGGATAGGGGAGATATTAACACGTCCACCACCAATTGCATCAGATTCTACTAAATAATCTACTTCAATGCCTAATTTAGAAATGAATTCCTGTGCTTTATCTGTTGACACTTCTTTTAAGGCTTTAACGGCAGGTATGTTACGAGAGGCATATAATGCTTCACGCATTGTAATGGCACCGAAATATTTATTATCCCAGTTATTAATGTTTTGACTTGTCCCAGTATAAGTCATCTTTTCGTCTACTAATGTTTCACCAGTAGACCACTTTAAATATTCGATGGCAGGGCCATAATCAACAATTGGTTTTAACGTAGAACCTGGTGCTCGTGATGTTAAATCATAGGCATGGTTATAGGGTCGTTCAGCTCCGTAATTACGACCGCCACCCACTGCAACAAGAGCGCCTGTTTTTGTATCTACGACAGAGACACCTGATTGAATCGACTCTGTTGGGAAATTACTGTCATTATTCATCACAGATTCAACCATTTCCTGTGCTTGTGGATCGAGTGTTGTATAGACTTTAATCCCTTCAGCAAGCAGTTCTGTATTACCATCTGCTTCAAGCTCAGATAACACAACATCTAAGAATGCAGGATAATTTGTCACTAAGTTTGTTTTACGCTCATCTTCTGGTAAAAGACCCGTTGTTACATCAACCGCTTTTGCTGCATCTGCATCAGCTTGCGTAATTTTATCATGTTGCACCATTAAACCTAATACGATATTGCGGCGTTTCTCACCACGGTCAGGGTACTTAACTGGATTATAGTTGTTCGGACTTTGAGGCATCCCAGCAAGCAATGCCATTTCATCAAGTGTTAATTCAGAAAGCTCTTTACCGTAAAAGTACTCTGCCGCTGTACCAAAACCGTACACCGTTCCTGACATGAGCACTTTATTAAAGTACATTTCAAAAATTTCTTCTTTTGAATATTTGCGTTCAAGTTGAATCGCTAGCCACGCTTCTTGCGCTTTACGTTCTAATCTTTTCTCATTTGTAAAGAATGAGTTTTTCACGACTTGTTGTGTAATCGTACTGGCACCTTGTGCACCAAAGCCATCACGGAAGTTTGCGATGACTGCACCGCCTAGACGCCATAAGTCTACGCCGAAATGGTCGAAAAAGCGTGCATCTTCTGTGGCGATAATGGCATCGACCATCTGTGTTGGAATTTCATCATAACTAATATATTTCCGTTTTTCATCGACACCGATTGTAGCAAATAATTCGCCATTCGCATCATAAAATTCGGATGAAATCGGATCTTTTAATAATTCTTCATTGAGTTCGGGTGCTTTACTTACGTAGTAAGCAAATAGACCTGCACCACCTAAAAAGCCAACGATGCCGAGTGTAACTACGGCTAAAAGTATTCTTTTCAGCCACATTTTAATAGGCGAACGCTGTTTTTTCTTTTGTAATTCACGTGCTTTTTTTATATCTTCACGTGTCCGTTTTTGTTGTGTCACGTTGTATCTCCTCACTTTCACAAACTAATTGTTTGCGACAAACTTATTGACGACTAGTAAATAGTCGAGTCGGGGACTAAGTCCGAGTTGTAGTTCTTCCGCTACTTGTTCAAATAGAGCAAGCGGAATCGACTTGCGACCACCATTGTCCATATTTCGCCACGCTTCTTCAACCATATGGAAAGGGGTAACAAACGTACGTTCAAGCGTTGTAAAGCGAACGATAAAAAAAGCAATTCCCTTTTGCGCAACAACGTCCTGCATATGTTTGATTTGATGCGCATGGATGTTTTTTAGTGGAAACGAGGTTTTGCTTTCTGTTTCCTTTGCCTCAAAATCAATATAATATCCGTTCCATACCCCATTATAATCGGTAGTAGAAGGAGTACGAAAGTATGCCTCTCGAATAACAGCAGCACTTCGCTTCGGATACTCTACTTTGACGATTTGAATCGGGACAGGTTTCTTGTAAATACTAGCAATGCCGTTTCTCACATAAAAATCATTTGTTTCATTTAAATCATCTTCCAAGCTTTTCCCACGATTACTAAATGAAAGATCTTTTTTCGTTAGCCTTTTTTTTTCAGGCGACTCATTTTGCGCTGGTTGATACACTTTTCCGTTTGGATAGCGAATAGCCATGAAATCACCCTTTCCATTTGTTTACGCTTTTTAGTGTACCATAACATCTGTTGAAAAAATGATAGTTTTAGCGAACGATGACTAGTTTTGTATTGCAGCTAGGAACTTTCATTTTTTCGTCTAATACGTGTTCTAAAGGGGGCAGAAACGATGGGTAGAATAAACCGATTATTAAACCTTATTGAATGTATAGACGATTTATTAACAGGGCGTATGGAATATGAACAAATGCAAGTAAAAGCTACATTTAGCACACAACTATTAAAGGCTCATCAAAGAGTTAGCTTAGCAGAAAAAAAGTATTACGTAAAGAATGCATGTTCGTCTGAAAGTAGTGAAAACAATTAGTTTTTGGTACACTAACAGTAATGAAAAACTTTGAGGTGTACGTGATGGAATTACTAGAAATAACAGCGAAATTACTAGATGCGTGTGATCAAGCCATTCATCGTTTTTATGACATGCGTGAACGCGATATGGAGCCAGACTTTTTTAATGAGGTAAAACCGTATGCAGATGACATGCGTACGCAATTACAACAGTGGCAACAACTCGCTTATGAGTGGATTGTAGCCAAGCAGCCGAAATATATGCATAAGCAGCAAATCGATCATGCCTATGATGCAATGGAACAATTTTTTGTTCAATCTTTTTATAAACAGACAAGTAAAAAGAGATTCATTCAATCTGTTGAATCAACAAAATATACACTCATTAGTTTGAAACGATATGTAGAGGAAGGCGAGCACCATGTTTAGTAAAAAGAAATCCATTAGTGAGCTATTGCAATCATGGCAATATGATGAAGAGCTCAAGCAAAACATTGTTCACTGGCATACGCTGGATGGTAAAGCAGCCGAATATGCGCCGTTCCCTAGCGAGCTGCATCCATCGTTAAAAAATGCACTGCAATCGCGCGGCATTGAGCAATTGTATACACATCAGCGTGAAGCATTTGATTTCGCTACGCGTGGCGCTTCCTTTACAGCGATTACACCGACAGCATCTGGAAAATCACTTTGTTATCATTTACCTGTTTTACAGGAAATCATTCAAAATAGGTCAAGTCGTGCGATTTATTTATTCCCAACAAAGGCCCTTGCACAAGATCAAAAAACAGATTTGAATGAATTAATTGAAGCAACAGGGGAAGAGATTTTAAGTTATACGTATGATGGTGATACAGCGCCAGGTATTCGGACGAAAATTCGAAAAGCGGGTCACATTGTGATGACCAATCCCGATATGTTGCATTCAGGTATTTTGCCCCACCATACGAAGTGGGTATCGTTATTTGAGAACTTAAAATATATTGTCATTGATGAGCTGCATACGTATAAAGGGATATTCGGTAGTCATGTAGCCCATGTGATTCGCCGGTTACAACGGGTTTGTGCATTTTACGGATCGAATCCAACGTTTATTTGTACATCAGCCACGATTAAAAACCCAAAAGAGCTAGCGGAAAGTCTAACAAATGAAAAACATGAATTAATCGCAAAGTCCGGTGCCCCTGTTGGGAAAAAGACGTTTATTTTTTATAATCCACCGATTGTGAATACGACGTTTGGTGTAAGACGTAGTGCGGTGCTAGAAGTGCGTGATTTATCGAAACGATTATTTGAAGCGGGGATCCAAACGATTATTTTTGGGAAATCGCGTGTTCGTGTGGAAATGCTTGTGACATATTTGAAATCGCTGACGGCAAAAAAGATTCAAGATGAATCAATTCAAGGGTATCGAGGAGGGTATTTACCGAGTGAACGCCGCGCCATTGAAAAAGGACTTCGCGATGGTTCGATTCAAGTCGTTGTTTCAACTAATGCGCTTGAGCTCGGGATAGATATAGGACAATTACAGGCATGTATTATGACAGGCTACCCTGGAAATATCGCAAGTGCATGGCAGCAAGCCGGAAGAGCTGGGCGTAGACAAGATGAAGCGTTAATCATTTACGTAGCACAATCGACCGCGCTTGATCAATATATTGTGAATCATCCAACGTATTTTTTCGGCACAGACCCCGAGGAAGTGCGCATTAATCCAGAAAATATCATTATTTTAATGGATCATTTAAAATGTGCTGCGTTTGAATTGCCGTTTTCGATGACCGATACATACGGTGAATTTACAGTGCAAGAATTGCTCGGATTTTTAGAGGAAGAGGGAGTACTTGTGAAAACGAGTACACAATGGCACTGGATGAGCGATCGTTTTCCTGCGCACGATGTTTCTTTACGTTCAGCCGCCGGGGAAAATGTCGTCATCGTTGATATGACACAACCGAAAAATAAAGTGATTGGGGAAATGGATACGTATAGTGCGATGACACTGTTGCATGAGGAAGCCATTTACATGCATCAAGGTGTTCAGTTCCAAGTAGAAAAACTCGATTGGGAAGAGAAAAAAGCGTATGTGCGAGAAGTCGAAGTAGACTATTTTACAGATGCTAATTTAGCTGTTGAGTTGAAGGTGTTAAGCGAGGATAAGTCCGCTACGTATAAATCGGCAACAGTAAGTTATGGGGATGTAGGTTTATTAGCAATACCAACCATTTTTAAAAAGGTTCGATTTAATACGCATGACAATATTGGCTCAGGACCGATATCGATTCCGCCAATGGAAATGCATACAAGTGCAACGTGGATGAGCTTTGACTTACCAGAGAATTGGTCTGAAGAGCAATTAACAGATGCATTAAATGGAGCAGCTTATGCGATGGGGAGTTTTATTCCACTTTTTGTGCATTGTGATCGCAGCGATTTATCGGTTGTCCCACAAGTAAAAGCTATCCATAATGAACGTCCAACGATTTTTATTTACGATAGCTATCCAGGAGGAATTGGCTTAAGCGAGCGCGTTTACGATATTTTAATGAGTTTGCTAGAGCGGACAAAGGAGCATGTGGAAAAATGCCCATGTAAATGGGGCTGTCCGTCCTGTATTGGTGCACAAGATAGTATCGGTGAAAGTAAACAACAAGTATTAAAAGTACTGTCTATCCTAATTGACGAAATGAGCTGGATTCCATGAGTTACGAAAACAAAATTCTTCAAATGAAAAAAATGCTCGGTAAAAAAACAGAGAACAAAGTAGAAAAGCCAGTCTTTCAAAAACCAGACCGACCAAGCTATGTAAAGCAGTGGGAGAACGCCGGGTTGACTCTTATTGAAAATGATTTTGGTGTGCTATTTAAACGAGTCGTCACATATCCGCTTGATTATAAGCACGGGGCATACGAGCTATGGGAGCTTTTTGAGGCGATTCAGCTCTGGGAAGATGCAGGGCACGAGCATCCGTATGCGGTGACGTTTGACGATACACTCGTCTTTTTTGATACGGAAACGACAGGCTTAAAGGGTGTTGGTACACATATTTTTTTACTGGGCTTTTTAGAAACAGATGAAGAAGAATTTACGTTGACACAATATGTGCTTGCTGATCCATCCAATGAAGCGGCATTTTTGTTTGAATCAAAGCTATGGCAAAGAGCAGTGACGATTGTATCTTATAACGGAAAAAGTTTTGATTGGCCACAGCTTGAAACACGCTGGACATTAAACGGGGCGCATATTCCTCGACTACGCTCGCAAAAACAAATCGATCTTTTACATAGTACGAAGCGGTTATGGAAAAACGATTTAGAAAAGATGAAGCTAACAACGATTGAACAAGAAAAATTGGATTTTTGTAGGCAAGGTGATATTCCAGGCTTTTTAGCGCCTGTGATATATTTAGATGCGGTAAAAAGCGGTCAGCCAGATGCCCTCATGAAAGTATTACAGCATAATGAATGGGACCTTTTGTCGCTTATTACATTGTATATTCATTCAACCCAGTTGCTCTTTAACAGTCAGTTACAAGATTCTGCTACAACTTATACTAACATCGGGAAATGGTTTAATGATTTAAAGTTAAAGGATACGGGGATGGAGGTTCTTTCTACTGTTACAGAAAACTTTGATGTAGCGGATACCGGATTAGCGCATTATTATTTAGCACTTGAACAAAAACGTACTGCTCAATTCGAACTGGCGGTGAAATCTTTTACAAAAGCGCTACCAACGATTGATATTCCTTATAAAATTAAAGCTTATGAACAATTAGCCATCATTGCAGAACATCATCTAAGAGATTACGAGGAAGCGGTCATGCATACGCAAACAGGCTTGCATTTCATTCATAAACATAACACATGGTCGATGGCACAAAAAGATAAGCAGACATTGGCATGGGAAAAACGTCTCCAACGACTTAGAACGAAGGTAGAAAAATATAAATAACTAGCACTTTCATTCACGTTTTTTTATAGGCTTTATGTTATAATGAAGCCACGCATGTTAAGTATGGAAGGGCGATGTGAATTGGATATTAAATTAACATCAAAAGATATTTTGGAAAAAGAATTCAAAAAAAGTGTAAAAGGCTATAATATTGATCAAGTAGATCAATTTTTAGATCAAATAATGGAAGATTACGATAATTTCGAGCGAGTCATTAATGAGCTAAAAGCGGAAAATGAACGTTTAAAAGAGGAATTATCAGGTAGTATTAGAAAATCATCTCCGCAGCCAACTACGAGCAATATGAACTATGATATTTTAAAGCGTGTAGCAAACTTAGAAAAAGCTGTATTTGGTGATAAGCTTAAGGAAAAACTGTAGTAACATACTTATTGTTATTTTGTTTGAATTCTAGTATAATAGGTGTACATCATGAAATTCGAGTAATCGCTGCAACGTATAAACGTTGTAGAGGAAAGTCCATGCTCACACGGATCTGAGATGACCGTAGTGTTCGTGCTTACTGAAAAAATAAGGTAAGGCAAGCGTTAGCTTGACGGCGGAAGGAATACCTAAGTCTTTGGATATGGTAGACACTTCCTGAAAGTGCCACAGTGACGTAGCTTGTTTGGAAACTTGCAAGGTGGAACGAGGTAAACCCCACGAGTGAGAAACCCAAATTATGGTAGGGGCACTCTCCAGAAGGAAACGAACGGATGGAGGGACGTATTAGTTTACTAATGCGTAGATAGATGATTACTGCCTGATACGTACGAGGGGATACCCGTTTGAGTACTCAGGAACAAAACATGGCTTACGGAATTTTATTGATGCTTTTTTGATGAATAAAAAAGGCTCTCCATAACTTTTTGGAGAGCCTTTCTTTTAGAGATAAGGGTGAGAAATAATGAGTGAATGTACCACTATAGATGTGGAGAAATATAGATTGCTTTCCCAATATCCAGACTACTTAATCATGAAAATTTTCGAAAATGTTTCGGAAGGCATTATGATTACAGATCAAGATAAAAAAATTGTAAGTGTAAATCCAGCGTTTGAATTTGTAACAGGTTATAAGAGCGAAGAAGTAATGGGGAAAAACCCTTCTATTTTACAATCGGGTATCCATGAACTTTCTTTTTATTTAGATATGTGGCGAAGTCTACATGAAAACGGAATTTGGCAGGGAGAAATTTGGAATCGTCGTAAAACAGGAGATATTTATCCTGAATGGCTCACTATTTTTTCTGTCAAAGATTCAGTAGGGAACATTACGAATTATTGTGGTATATTTACTGATTTATCTGAGCGTAAAATCGTTGAAAATGAATTAGAGAAAAGAACGTTAACGGATTCATTAACGAAAGTGTGTAATCGTTTTGCCTACTTAGAACGTATGAATACATTACTTGAGTCTAGTACGAATTTATCGCACAATGTACAACATGCCGTATTTTTCTTAGATTTAGACCGTTTTAAACAAGTAAATGAAACACTCGGTCATACAATGGGTGACTTATTATTAATTGAAATTGCTAAGCGGATTAAAGCACTTTTAAAAAATAAAGATATATTAGCACGATATGGTGGCGATGAATTTGTTATTACGTTAACAAATATTGTCCATCCGCGTGAAGCAGCAAAATTTGCAGAGCAAGTGATTCGTGTGATTGAAGCGCCGATTATTATTCACGATCAGGAAATTTTTGTTTCTACGAGTATGGGCATTAGCATCTTTCCAGCAGACGGTCAAACAACAGAAGAATTAGTAAAATGTGCAGATAAGGCAATGACCTATTCTAAACAAAATGGTCGCAACGGTTTTTCATTTTATTTCGATGATTTAAGCATAGATACAAAACGCGTTCTTTTACTAGATACAGAACTTCGAAAGGCAATCGAACATCAAGACTTCACACTTTATTTCCAACCAAAAATTGATATAAAAACAATGCAAGTGACTGGTGTTGAAGCACTTGTTCGCTGGCAAAATAAAAAATTAGGGTTTGTGTCGCCAGCTGAATTTATCCCATATGCGGAAGAAACAGGTCTAATCATCCCTATAAGTGAAATTATATTTGAAAAAGCTTGTGAAGGATACAAGCAATTAGTGGAAGCTGGTTTTCCTAAAATACCGATTGCTATTAACGTATCGAGTATTCATTTCCAACAACAAAACTTTTTAGATTCAATACAAGCAATGCTAGAAAAAAACAATACTTCTGCTCAAAACTTTGAAATTGAAATGACAGAACGTACTGTTATGAATAGTGCGGCGGAAACGATCAGTAAGTTAGTAAAGTTAAAACAACTTGGCTTTAAACTTTCGTTGGATGATTTCGGAACGGGCTATTCATCACTTAGCTATTTAGTAAGATTTCCACTTGATGTACTAAAAATTGATCGTAGTTTTATTCAACATATTTGCTCTCTTGATGACAAACAAGCCGTTGTCGATGCGATTATTCAAATGTCGCATCGTTTAAAAATGAAAGTTGTAGCTGAAGGTGTTGAAAGTGAGCGACAAGTGGAAATATTAAAGGGAATGGGTTGTGATATTATTCAAGGATATTATTACAGCAAGCCATTGCCCATGAATGAACTGTTAGATTTTTTACAGTTCTGGGAAGTCGAACATCAAGGAAGGTAATATATTTATGACAAAATTTCAATTAGTTGCAACAGCAGCGATGGGTCTAGAATCCATTGTAGCGGAAGAAGTACAAGCTTTAGGTTACGAAACACGTGTAGACAATGGGAAAGTATATTTTGAAGGTGATGAAACAGCAATCGCTCGTTGTAACTTGTGGTTGCGTGTAGCAGATCGTGTCAAGATTGTTGTAGCGCAATTTCCTGCGACAACATTTGAACAGCTTTTTGAAAGCACTAAAGCAATTGAATGGGAGCGCTATTTACCGGTCGATGCAGCGTTCCCTGTATCTGGGAAGTCGGTGAAATCTAAATTATTTAGTGTACCAGACTGCCAAGCAATTGTGAAAAAAGCCATTGTTGAACGCATGAAATTCCATTACAAACGGTTAGGCTTTTTAGATGAATCGGGTGCAACATATAAAATTGAAGTATCCATTTTAAAAGATGTCGCAACTTTAACCATTGATACATCTGGTGCAGGCCTTCATAAACGTGGGTATCGTCAAGTACAAGGGGAAGCCCCATTAAAAGAGACACTGGCAGCAGCATTAGTGAAAGTTTCGAAATGGAATCCGAATCGCCCGTTTGTTGATCCATTTTGTGGCTCTGGGACAATTCCATTAGAAGCGGCAATGATTGGTCAAAATATTGCGCCAGGGTATAACCGTGAATTTATCTCAGAAGGTTGGCACTGGATGAAAGCGAAAATTTGGGATGAAGTACGGGATGAAGCGGATAGTTTAGCGAACTATGACCAACCACTCCAAATCATTGGTTCAGACATTGATCATCGAATGGTAAATATTGCACAAGAAAATGCATTAGAAGCAGGTTTTGGGGATATAATTACATTTAAACAGATGCAAGCAACAGATTTTACAACAAAAGTAGCGGATGGGGTCATGATTTCCAATCCACCATACGGAGAGCGTATAGGGGAGAAAGAAGAAATTGAACGTGTCATTCGTCAGCTTGGTGAAGTCATGGACAATTATCCAACATGGTCTGTTTATATGCTATCTTCAATGGAAAATTTTGAAGTACTTTACGGGAAAAAAGCAACGAAAAAGCGTAAACTATTTAATGGCTTTATCCGTACAGATCTTTATCAATTTTGGGGACAAAAGTCGAAGCGCGAAGATTAATCTAGACGGAAGGGGGTGGCTCCTTCCGTTTCGCATTGTAATTTAGGAGTTTTAAGGGAGACGTTATATGAGAGAATCTTTACCATTTGAGTTACAAAAGGACAAATCTTTCTTTGATTCATTAGGAGATTGGTTAGGGGATGTCCTATATGATGAGCTACCAGAAAAGGGCTTTGAATGCCGTGATGAACAAATTTTTATGGCGTATCAAATTGAACAGGCATTAAAGGAAAAGAATGTTTTATTTGCTGAGGCAGGGGTAGGCACAGGAAAAACAATTGCTTATTTATTGCCAGCGGTATCGTATGCTCGTTATACAGGACGTCCGGCGTTAATTGCTTGTGCCGATGAAACATTAATTGACCAGCTTGTAAAAGAAGGTGGCGATATTCATAAGCTTAAACACGTGCTAGGCTTAAACATCGATGTCCGTCTAGCAAAATCGCGGGATCAATACTTATGTTTAAAGCGTTTTGAAGAAGCGGAAAAAGTGGAGACGGATGAATGGATTGATGATATCGCCTTTACAATCCCAGAAGAAGTATATGCTTCCGGTCCCTTGACAAAAGCTGTGCCGTACGGTGATCGCTCGGATTTCCCAACGGTTGGGGATGAAGATTGGCAAAAGGTAAATTACAATGCTGTCATGCAATGTGCTGTTTGTGATATGCGAAATCGTTGCGGTCAAACATTGCATCGGATGCATTATCGCCAATCAACGGATTTAATTATTTGTTCGCAAGATTTCTTGATGGAGCACTTAGCAACAAAAGAATCGCGTGAGCGTGAAGGACAGTTACCATTACTTCCGGAAGTCTCGATGATGGTATTAGACGAGGGACATTTACTGGAGTATGCCGCACAAAAGGCGATGACAGTAAAAGTGCAAGCATCAACCATTGTCGGTATGCTAGAGCGTTTAATGGTCGATGGTGTGCGTGAACGTACACTTTATGCAATGGAGCGATTACAAGATAACCATGAGCTATTTTTTGATGAATTACGCGATTGCCTAGTGGAATCAATGGAAGACCGCAAACGTATTAATAAATCAGAACGT
Organism: Lysinibacillus sp. LZ02; assembly: GCF_050613145.1. Classification (GTDB taxonomy): domain Bacteria; phylum Bacillota; class Bacilli; order Bacillales_A; family Planococcaceae; genus Lysinibacillus_B. The sequence goes on from NZ_CP192507.1 coordinate 1,581,352, forward strand.
CTGCTGTCTTTGGGGAAACAAGTAATTGATGCTGTAGAACAACTGCTTGAAGAATTTGTATTCGAATCAGAGCTTTATATGATTCCAGAATACGAGCTAAATATGGCAGAGGAATTTTTAGAACAATATGTCGCAGCGATTCGTATTTTTGTAGCACAGGGAGATGCGGTTGATTGGTTAGAAGAAACAGATGGTGAAGAAACACTTGTTATTATGCCGCGCTTAATTACAGAGGTACTACAAGAAAAACTATTCTCAAAAAAATTGCCGATTATTTTCTCCTCTGCAACACTATCGGTCAATAAAGATTTCTCTTATATTTCCTATAGCTTAGGAATTAAGAAATACCAATCATTTAGCGTACCATCACCATTCGACTATAGGGATGTAATGAAAATTTATGTGCAGGAGCTACCACAAGAAGAAAAGGTGCGTAAAGTGCAATCACTTCTTCGAGATGGCGAGAAAACGCTCGTGTTATTTAAGTCAAAACAAGCTATGATGGCGTTTAAATCAAGCTTATCCATTATGGACCGCATGTCAGTTGCATTTGAAGGAGATCGGGAATTATCAGCTATCGTGCGTGATTTCCAAGAAGGCACCGTGAAAACGTTATGCTCGTACCACTTATGGGAAGGGTTAGACTTACCAGAGGAAGCATTAACACGTGTCATTATTTTTGATTTACCATTCCCACCGTACGATCCACTATTTGATGCAAAGCGCTCCTTTGCAGAAAATCCATTTGAAGAAGTGGAACTGCCATTTATGCAACTACGCTTGCAACAAGGAATAGGGCGTTTAATTCGCACATCCAATGATTATGGGGATATTCATATTTTATTAAATGAACAAGAGGCAACAGTAAAAGCTGAATTTGAAAGCATTTTACCGGTGGAGCCTTGTTAAAATAAAGAGTGCAGGATAAGTGTGAATACTTATTCTGCACTTTTTATATGTTTCATAACGCAATTAATAATTCATATACTTAAGAGAAAAGGTTTTTTCCTATATTCTGATATATAAGGTAGGGTTATGTTTTACATAATGTGGTAAAATATATTTGCGCTTTTAACGCCGTATGAGTGTGGAGAAAGAGATCCAACAAGAACAGCAAGGAACGAGCTGCTAGCGCAAATCAACGTATTCCAATGTACTCGTCAATAATAAAGGATTAATCAACGCGCTTGATAGTATATACATTACCAAATAGATAATTATGGGGGGAGAGAAGTTGGATATTTTATATTCGAAAATAGTGGCGCCCAATCCGGCTGCACACTATATGCGAAAATCATCGATTATGAAAAAGTTAAAGAAAAGTAAAATTTCTACACTGACGTTGTTACATAGTGGTCCGGGATATGGGAAAAGCTCTTCGTTAGCCCAATATTTTGCAGATGAGAACATATTATTTAGTTGGTATCAAGTAACTGAAAATGATGATAGTATTTTGCCATTTTTAAAATATTTACATGAAAGTATTAAAACCGTTTATGCGGACTTTGAACTGCTTGACCCTACTTGGGATCAAGTGACAACTTTTTTAAAAGTAGAACATTTAAATAAGTTATTCACATTATTTTGCAATGCATTCGCTCAAATGAAACAAGAAATTTTTATTGTAATCGACGATTTTCATATTGTACAGCATGTGTTTCAAATCAATTATGTACTGGACCAGATGATGAAATTTGCACCACCAAACGTGCACTTTGTGATAGCGACCCGCACATATCCTACATGGGATTGTCTACATTATTTAAAAAATAAGCGTTTATTGACGATTATTTCGGAAGAAGATTTTGTATTTAATACAGATGAGATTAGCGTTTTATTTGACGATTATTATGAAACGATCTTAACGGAGAATGAAGTAAACAGAATTTATGAAATAACGGAAGGTTGGGTAATGGCTGTAATCCTTCTTGCTATGCAAGTTGAAAGTGAGCGATATCCGTTTGATTTTTCAAAAATTACAGTGCAAGACTTTGATGAGTACTTATCATATGAGTTATTTCAGTATTTAGATTGGGATTATCAACAGTCCTTATTTAAATTTAGTTTATTTGATACATTTTCGGCTGACATTATTCAAGATATTTTTGGGGAAGAGGAAGTAGAGCGACTCGATTATATTTTAAATCATTATGCATTTATACAAAAATTGTCTAACGATAAAGAATATCGGTTTCACAGCTTAATCAAACAGTTTTTAGTGCAACAATACGAAAAATTAAATCAACAAGATGTCGCAAATATGCATAAAAAAATAGCCATTTATTTTATTGACAGTAACAATATTGTACAAGCTTTTTATCATATTACCCAAACAAATGATGAGCCGTTTATTTGTGAGATGTTAATTCATTATGCGGATTATTTTATGCAAGTCGGACATTATAAATGGTTGTTAGAACAAATTAAAAAATGTTCATTTGAAATGCGAGAACAGTTTTATCCGCTTTACTATATAGAGGGAGAATGTTTACGAATCGGTGCTTTTTATAAAAAAGCGAGTATGGCGTTTGACAAATGTATCGAAAAGGCAACACATCATCGGGACTTACTTTCAGTTGTTCGCTCTAAGGTGGGGCTTGCTAAAATATATGTAGATACGTTGCAACCTTCTATTGCAAAGGGTTATTTACATGAGGCATTAGCGTTATCAGCGAAATGTCAAATGCCGAAGCAAGAATATATTCAGTTAAATCTTCAGTACGTAGAAAATTTAGTGAATATTGGGCAAGCTTATAAAGGCATTCACTATTGGCAGCAATTAAATTTAGATAATGATTTATTGCATTTAGGCAATATAGATATTCGTATGTATTTAAGACAAGGGGCCTTACATGAGGCAAAGCTACTTGCAGAGTCAAGGCTATTTGAACAACAAGGTGGGACGGTTGCTCATCGCGAAACGGATGCATTATTGTCATTGATTTATGCCATGATGGGAAATAGAGCGCGTGCTAAGGAAAGTGCTTATAGAGGCTTGCAAAACAGTACAGCGACGCATGAAGCGTTTAACATAGCTGTTGCTCATATACGTAATGGACATGCAGAGCTATTATTAAATCCATATGACCCGTCGGAAGCGATTATGCATTATGAAACAGCAGTACAGCAAATGGAACAAATACGAATTAAACGTATTAAAGCGGAATGTTATGTAGGATTAGCGATAGCCTATGGCCGTACTGGCAATGTAATTGAAGCAAAGCGTTATGCATTTTTAGGTTTAACAGTGACGGAAAAGGTGGAAGATCGGTGGGTAACAGGGTTATTGAAACTAGCTCTTCTCATTTTGTATGTAGAAAATGACTTGATAGATGAAGCGAGACAAATGGCGAAGGAAACGCGGATTGCTTTTGAAGAAGTAAAAGATTCTTACTGTCTAATGGTTACGTATTTCTGGTCTATGTATGTAGCAATGAAAACAAATGATTTACATGAATATAATGAATGTAAGAGAATGTTTGAATCATTAATCAATCAGCATGCCTATCATTTCTTTTTATCCAAAGTTACGTTATTTGGTGCAAGAGATTTGGTGGAAACGCAAAGAGTACTTCATTTTAATACAGGAGATCATAAGCCTGCCATCTATATAAAGCTTTTTGGACCAACATTATTTGTGAGGAACTGGCAAGCTGAGCATAAAGTATGGCATCGAGAAAAAGCGAAGGAATTATTTATCTATCTTTACCTGAATCGAAATCGATATTGCTCGAAAGAAGAAGTGACAGCTAAGCTATTTCCAAATAGTATAGAAGAAGTAGCTGTAAGGGATTTTAAAGTGGCCTATAATGCGCTATTAAAAGTGTTAGAGCCTAACAGAAGTGCACGGGAAGAACCTTTTTATATTGAGCGCAAGCAGTCCATGTATCGTATTTGCCAGAGGCCTTATATTATGAGCGATATTGAATATTTCGAACAGCTCATTTCTCTAGCCGACAGGCAAGATGATCAGTCGCTTCAAAAACAATGGCTACTAAAAGCATTACAGCAATACACAGGCGATTTATACGAAGATAGTACACATGTTGAATGGATTCAACAAGAGAGAGAACAGTACAAAACACTCTATGTAAAAACATTACAGCAATTGGCGCATATTTATTTTGAAGAGCAACAGTTTGAAAAATGTTTGCAGGAATGTGAAAAAATCATAGTAAAAGATCCCACTTGGGAAGAAGCGTATCGACTTATGATGTGGTGTCATTTCTATCTTGAAAATAAAGTGCAAGTTCAAAAAACATATGAACGATGCGAGAGGGTGCTATTAGAAGAGTATGAGATGGAACCGATGTCATCCACAACGGAAATTTTTGAAAAACTTATCAAAATATAAAAGCACTTGGGTTGTCCCAAAAGTTACGATGCAATGACTTTTGAGGACGCCTTTTTTATTTTAGAACTCGTAATGAGCAAAAATGCATCATAAAAATACCTGCTAAATAGTAAAAGATATTAAAAGAAGTATAATCTTAGCCTCCGCACTTTGCCACAGCCTACACAGGAGCTAAAACAGGCGTGGCCTGTTTGGATCTCCTGTTACGGCTCCTGTGGCTATGGCGTGCTACGGCGAAAAAAGTTACTACTTCTTAATGTTTTGAAAATGGATTTTACTTATCTTAAACATACTAACATTAGTAGTACAAACCACGGCCATGGTTTGTGCTACTATTTTTTTATAGTAGAAGTGAAGGAAAGCCGAACAGCCCCTGGGATCATTTAAGAATCCGTATTAAAAACCGGCTCACTTCACACCCTTATTTGAATCAGTTTAGTATGTTGGGTCCAAGAGATCGTGTATAAGAAAATGGAATCGATAAGGCACTGTGAAGACTTCTAAGATTGGCTGAAAAGGAGAAAAATGATGAAACATGTGATTGCATTAGATGTCAGTAAAGGAAAAAGTACAGTAGCGATTTACGATCAATACCGTCAATGTCAATTTGAAGGTGAGTTGTCTCATACACGTGTAGATTTTGAACAACTGCATAAACGAATCGAAGAAATTAAGCGGATAGATGGACAAGCACCTGAAATTGTCTTTGAAGCAACAGGTGTCTATTCAAAGCCTGTGGAAGCGTTCTTAAGGGCGTACGGTCATACATATTGTCGAATGAACCCACTTGAGGCAAACCTTCAAATGGCTAAGATGCGCCGAAATAAAACCGATATCAGCGACGCACATGAATTAGCCAAAACCCATTTCAAAATGGAACGCGAACCAACCTATGTACAGGATGATTATTACGAACAAATGCGCGCACTTACACGATATTATGATGAAATTGATGAGGAAATCACGTTGTTAAAAAATCGTATGCATGCGCTTTTGCATAGTAGTTTTCCAGAACTTGAAACCCTGATTACACCACGTTCGGCACTCTTTTTAAATATTGTCCAACTGTATCCACATCCGGGTATTTTATTAGCCCATTCGAAAACTATGATTAAGAATCGGTTGAAAGCCAATACACGAAAAAACCTTTCGTTAGCACGTGCAGAAGAAAAAGCACAATTATTATTAGAAGCTGCTCAAAATAGTTATCCAGCGATCAAAGCGAGCGATATTCGGTGTGATCAAATTCGAGACTATGCGACCCGTATTATGGATTTAGTGGAAAAGAAAGAAACGCTTGTGAAGCAAATGGTAGAAATGTCACAAGAACGAAAAGAATATCATGTGTTTCGTTCTATTCCCGGTGTTGGAGATACAACAGCCTGTCGATTGATTGGTGAATTAGGCGATATTCGACGCTTTCAAAATGCGAAACAATTAAATGCCTACGTAGGAATTGATATTATGCGTTATCGATCTGGCAACACACAGTACCGTGATCGGATCAATAAAAGAGGTAATAAGGAACTGCGGAAAATCTTATATTTCATGATTTGTACGATGATTACATTGCGGAGTAAGACAAATAATCATCTTGTGGATTATTACGATAAATTAAAAACGCAACCTCAGAGAAAGCCTCATAAGGTCGCGATTGTGGCATGTATCAATAAGTTTCTGAAAATGGCGTTTCAGTTAATGACACATGGCACTCTGTACGATTATGAGTCCGCACTACCAGCTCAGAAATCGTAATCAAAGTAATTTAACTATAGCACATTGACCTTTCGAAAAAAATAAAAATCGTGAGGTCTATTTGGCGTGCGTAATTTTTTTTGGAGGGTGGGGGTACCCCCACCCTCCAAAAAAAAATCTTTTCAACACATAATTATTTTCTTAAAAGCTATTGACTGAAGGTAAGAAGGGGCTTTTCAATAAAATATGTAATTAATTGCACATATCTTTACGGATGGACGCTTTCCATGGGCTTGGCTTCAGCTCAGGGTAACATGATGTTGCTCACAAAGGCGTCGGACTCGTGAAGTAGCGGCCTTATCTTTTGTTCTTATATCCCGTAGGAAGCTATATGCTCTGCGGCGAAAAGTAGATGTTATTACTTACACTTGCCCCCCTTCACTCCATGCCCTTTAGAGTTCTGTCTTTTAATCAACAACATATTTTGGTATTGCACCTCTTAAAGAAATCATTTTCTTTCAATTTGTGTATATCATCACCCGGTCTCTACCGTAATTAATGAGAATCTTTCATTATTTTTGAGCAACCGCTTATTGTATTGAACAATAGTTGCTTGTAGCGGAGGCACGAGACTCCTACGGGAAAAGCGAGACAATCAAGACCCCGCAGGAGCGAAGGATGAGCGACGAGGAGGCTTGATCTCGCCCGTGGAAAGCGAGTGCCGGAGCGGAAAGCAACGGTTATTCGAATGGTAATATATATTTTAGGATTTGCTCATTACGAGTTAGAAACTTATCGGATATGTGAAGAACATTTTGTAACTCGTTTGTAACTACTAATAAGTAAGATGGTATCAAAGCATTATGTAAGCGCTTTATTTCATGTGAAGGGGGAATGAAGATGAAGAAAATGTGGTCGCTTTTATTTTTATGTTTGTTCATGTTAGTGTTAGTCGCTTGTTCGGGGGATGAGGGTACAACAAACTCTGATTCTACTTCAAGCGACAGTGATGTAGCTTCAGAGGAAGGCCAAAATGCAGCAGAAGGTGGCACGGTTAAAATTGGGGTGCTTGCTTCTTTAACTGGTGCATTAGAATCCTATGGCAAGCAAACACAGCGTGGTTTTGAGCTTGGTTTAGATTATGCTACAAACGGTACGCTAGAAGTTGAAGGCAAAAAAATCGAAGTAGTTTGGGAAGACACAGAAACGAAACCAGAAGTAGCTGTACAGAAAGCAACAAAATTATTAGAAGATGATGGCGTAGATTTTTTAGTAGGATCGTCTAGTTCTGGCGATACACTTGCTGTGTTACCACTTGCGGAAGAATACGAAAAAATTATGGTTGTAGAGCCTGCAGTAGCAGATAGTATTACAGGTTCAGAGTTTAATCCATATATTTTCCGTACGGGACGTAATTCTTCACAAGATGCGTACGCTGCTGCGGCTGCGATTGCAGGTGACGGCGTGAAAATCGCTACATTTGCCCCAGACTATTCATTTGGATGGGATGGTGTGACAGCATTTAAAACAGCTGCTGAAAATCTTGGAGCTGAAGTTGTATTAGAAGAATATGCAGATCCAGCAGCGACGGACTTCACATCCAATATTCAAAAAATTATTGATGCCAAACCGGATTACCTATTCGTTGTGTGGGCTGGTGCAAACTCCCCATGGCAACAAATTTCAGATATGAAGGTACAAGATAAGGGGATTAAAATATCGACAGGTGCGCCAGATATTATTGCCTTACAGTTAATGGGACCATTAGTTGGTATGGAAGGCTTTAGTGTGTACTATCATACGCTTCCTAATAATGAAGTGAATACGTGGTTAGTAGAAGAACATAAAAAACGCTATAACGACGAAGTACCTGATTTATTTACACCAGGAGGGTTTTCAGCGGCTGTAGCCATTGTAGAGGCTTTAAAACAATCTGGTGGAGATGCAGATGGCAATACGTTAATTCCGTTAATGGAAGGCATGTCATTTGAAACACCAAAGGGTACGATGACTTTCCGTGAAGAAGACCATCAAGCATTGCAAACGATGTATTCGATCCGTTTAGAGACGGTGGAAGGTGTTGACTATCCAGTACCTGTTCTCATTCGTGAACTTTCACCTGAAGAAACAGAGCCTCCAGTTATGAATGAATAAAGTGAAACTTCAATCAGTGGGGGTTTTCCTCATCCCCCACTGATTGTTAGTTGAACCAATCGGGCTTTTACGGGCAGTTGATCTCCCACCTACGCTTCTCGATTTTCCTTAAGCCTTGAGGTGGGAGTCTTAATGCCCGTTAATGCGGGATAAATGCTACACACAGACCGCAAAAAAAGCGGTCTGACTCTCTTAGTCTTTCTGTATGACTCATAATGAGCAAATTTACAAACGATTATTTCCATCTGGTAAAGGAGTAGTTGCTTTCTGCTTCAGGTGGACGCTTTCCGCGGGCGAGGTCGAGCCTCCTCGTTCGCTACGCTCTCTGTGGGGTCTCGACTTTCTCGCTTTTCCCGCAGGAGTCGCCACCTTCCGCTCCAAGCAACTGCTACCTTAAGGAAAAGGATATGCTACTGTAAATGATAACTTTAAGCTTATTTGTTAATTAGTGATCAGAGGTTCAATATTAAAATCTGTTTTTGGTTAAAAAGAGAGCTAGAGGTAAAAGCACATAGAACGGAGTGTAGTTGACGAGTTGAGGAGGCTCATCCGGAATGTATAGCTAGCGCAACTAGCTTTTGTGAAGATTTAATTCAATATATAGCAGGTGTGTTGATTATCAAAATATTACCTGTTTAGAAGCGTGTTTTTAGAAAAATGTGATTAAAAATGATTTTCCAGTTAATTAAAGCGGAATGGAGAGGAAATCAACGTTTCACACGATTTAATTGGCAATAAAAGGTAAAATAACATACTTAAATATATAGATAAGAGATACTTTTTTAGAACATGAAGAAGTATTATTCACTTTTACCGTAGCGCGCCATAGCCACAGGAGCCAAGATTCTCTTTGCGACGAAAGTGCAACGTCAGGAGCAGGAACAGGAGATCCAAACAGGCCACGCCTGTTTTAGCTCCTGTGTAGGCTGTGGCAAAGCGCGAAGGCTTAGCAATCTCTGTTTTTTAAAAATTGATTTTAGTACTTTTGCTTATATCGGGTAAATGAAAAGAAACATTAAGAGAGTCAGATCGAGGGAGGGGAAGAAATGGAGCCAATTTTAAAAACTACTCATTTAGGAATACAGTTTGGTGGACATAAGGCTGTGGAGGATGTGACGATTGAAATTTCTGAAAAACATTTTAAATCGATCATTGGACCAAATGGTGCGGGTAAAACAACATTCTTTAATTTGATTAGCGGTGAGCTAAGAGCAACTACCGGTGAAGTATTTTATAAAAACCAAAATATTTCTAAGCTTTCTCCAGTAGAAAGGACACGGTTAGGGCTCGGGCGTTCTTTTCAAATTACAAATGTATTTCCAAATTTAACTGTATTGGAAAACGTGAGGTTAGCAGTGCAGTCAAAAGAAAAGGTACGATTTCACGTATTTAAACATTTTACTTCCTATAAAAAAATGCTAGAGGATGCGATGAATATGCTGGGGCAAGTGATGCTTGCAAACAAAGCCTATGTACTAGCAAGCCAATTATCGCATGGTGAAAAGAGAAAGTTAGAAATTGCAATGCTATTAGCTTTAGATACGGAAGTGCTGTTATTAGATGAGCCAACTGCAGGGATGTCATTAGAGGAAGTGCCAGCGATATTAGATGTGATCCGTACAATTAAGCAAAGTGGTGAAAAAACGATTCTATTAATTGAACATAAGATGGATATGATTTTAGACTTATCGGATTCCATCATGGTGCTATTTAATGGACGCTTATTAGCAGATGGTACACCACAGGAAATTATGAATAATGAAACAGTCCAAAATGCGTATTTAGGAGGGCTCTACGATGAACAGCTTACTTCGACTTGAAGATGTACACACACATATTGGGCAATATCATATTTTGCAAGGAATCAATATTCAAATTGTAGCAAATGAAGTAAATGTGCTATTAGGGCGAAATGGTGCGGGCAAAACCACGACATTAAAAACCATTATGGGCTTAACACCAGCCTCCAAAGGGTCTATTCATTTTCATGAAACGAATATTACGAAAAAAATGACGTATGAAATTGCCAATATGGGCATTGGCTATGTTCCTGAAGATCAAGGGATTTTTAGTGACTTAACAGTAGAGGAAAATTTGCGTGTTGCAATGCGAAAGGAAGACGATAACACACTGCAAAAAAGAGACTATGTACTCGAACTTTTCCCAGACTTAAAAACATTTTGGAAAAAAGCTGGGGGTAAACTTTCTGGCGGGCAAAAGCAAATGCTAGCGATGGCACGTGCTTTTGTCAATGATAGTGAGATGCTATTAATTGATGAGCCTTCAAAAGGTTTAGCACCGATTGTTATAGAGAAAGTAATGGAAGCGATTAATGAGATGAAAAAAGCAACAACGATTGTACTCGTCGAACAGAATTTCTTAATGGCGAGTGGGGTTGGCAATTATTATACGATTATTGATGATGGAGAGACAGTGCAATCAGGAGTGATGAAGGAATTAATTGAGAATGAGCAATTAAAGCGAAAATACTTAGGAATCGGATAGGGGGGATGGGAATGGAGCTAATCATTAGTTTAATCATTAATGGCTTGGCCACAGGGATGTTAATCTTCTTATTAGCAGCAGGGGTTACATTAATTTTTGGCTTAATGGACGTACTTAACTTTGCGCACGGTGGTTTGTTTGTTTGGGGCGCTTATACCGGTATATTTGCTTATGCAGCTACGGATAGCTTTATCATCGGGATATTGATAGCCCTCGTAACGGGTGCGATACTTGGACTGATTACGGAAAAATTGATTATTACACCTGTGTATGGAAACCACATTCAACAAATTTTAATTACGTTAGGATTAATGATTGTTTTATCCGAATGTATAAAAGTCGTATTTGGCCCTAATGGCATTCCTGTTAGTGTACCGCCATTGCTTGCAGGTAGCTGGGAAGTAGGCAATATTATCATTATTAAATATCGTATTTTCATCATCGTCATTGGCTTTATTATTTACGGTATATTCCATTATATTTTGACAAAAACGAAGATTGGTTTAATTGTCCGTGCGGGCGTTATGAATAAGGAAATGGTGCAAGCATTAGGGATCAATATTAAACGCGTGTTTTTATATGTTTTTATGGTCGGTGCAGCACTTGCGGCACTTGGCGGGGTGTTAATGGCGCCATATTCCGGTGTGATTTATGCAGAAATGGGCATGGAGTATGCGATTTTAGGCTTTATCGTTGTTGTCATCGGTGGTATGGGCAGTTATTCGGGTACATTGTTAGCGGCGATTTTAGTCGGATTAGCAGGTAGCTTTATGGCCTATTATGTACCGTATTTATCACTTGCAGTCAATATGATTATTATGGTCATTGTCCTTGTTTTCCGTCCACAAGGCTTATTTACGGTAGCGAAAGGGTGAGATGATGAAAAAACAATCAGTGTTTACAACCTCTAATATTGTCCTTTGTTTAATAGCTATTGCACTCATTATTTTACCGTTCATATCAGATTCAAGAACAATGCTTATTTTACTGACACAAATTTTTATTTTTGGTATTTTAGCAATGAGCTATGATTTGTTGCTAGGGTTTACAGGCATCGTGTCATTTGGGCACGCCATGTTTTTTGGACTAGGTGCTTATAGTTCAGCGATACTGCTCAATATGTATGAAAATACAATGCTTGTTTTTATGATATCGATGGTCATTGGTATGATGCTATCCGCTATTTTAAGCTTTTTTGTAGGGTTATTGACATTGCGCCTAAAAAGTCATTATTATGCGATGTTAACACTGGCCATTTCAGGACTTTTATTAGTAGTAGCGGAAAAATGGCGTACGATGACAAAAGGGAATGACGGCTTCACATTTCGGGCACCAGAGATTTTTCGAGATCGCATGATGTTTTACTTATTTGTATTAGCTTGTTTAATACTCCTCTTTATTGTTTGTAAACGCTTTGTTAGCTCCCCTCTTGGCAGGGTTTTAATAGCAGTCAGGGAAAATGAGCAACGTACGGCCTCATTAGGATATAAAACGTTACATTATAAAGTCATTGCTTCTATGATAGCAGGGATAATTGCAAGCGTTGCTGGTTCATTGTACGCAGTGTCTTTACGTTTTGTGAATACGAGTGTGATGTCAATGGATATTACGTTAGATGCTCTTCTGATGACGATTATTGGTGGGGTCGGTACATTAGTCGGTCCTTTAATTGGGGCAGCCGTTATTGAATTTGCACAACACTATTTATCAGGCTTAGCAAGAGACTATCCAATCTTTGAACGGTGGATTATTATCTTTGGGATTATTTACATTTTAGCCGTCATCTTTTTCCCAAAAGGAATTGCCGGCACTTTTGCACAAAAGTATGGAGAATGGAAAATGAAGAGAACAGTGAATCAGCATCCCCCTCCAAGTAAGGTGCAGTCTATACCTGTGGATGAAAGAGGTGAGGTGAAATGAACATCGGTATTTTATCAACAGGTGTTTATTTACCTGAATTGAGGATGACAGCTGAAGAAATTAGTGCACAGTCCAATATCCCTGTTAATATTATAAAAAAGAAAATGGGATTACTTGAAAAAACAATTCCTGCTAAGTATGATCACACAGTTCAAATGGGCATTTGGGCGGCCCAAAAAGCAATTACGAAAGCGAAAATCGACCCGAAGCAGATTGATGTCATTATTTATATTGGGGAAGAACATAAAGAATATCCCCTTTGGACAGCAGCCATTAAAATGCAAGAAGAGCTCGGGGCTAGTAATGCTTGGGCATTTGACGTTCAATTACGCTGCGGAACTACAATTATGGCGATGAAGGTAGCGAAAAGCTTAATGCTTGCAGATGAGTCCATTCATACCGTTCTTCTAGCAGGAGGATATCGCAATAGTGATTTGATTGACTATCACAATGAACGAACGCGTTTTATGTTTAATTTAGCTGCAGGAGGGGGTGCGATGATTCTTCAAAAAAATCTCAATGAAAATACGGTATTAGAAGCTGAAATTATGACGGATGGTTCTTTTTCAGAAGATGTGGTCGTGCCTGTAGGTGGAACAAAGCAGCCACTCACAGCTGAATTACTTGCACAAGGGGCATATCGTTTAGATGTATTAGATCCGGAAGGCATGAAGATGCGTCTGGAGGAAAAATCACTGAATAATTTTATTAAAGTTATTCGTTCATCGTTAGCCAAAAGTGGATATAGTGAGCAAGATTTAAAATATATTGCGATGTTGCATATGAAAAAATCGGCTCATGATTACGTATTAACTACACTAGGATTGTCTGCGGCGCAATCTATTTATTTAGAGCGATACGGTCATATAGGTCAACTCGATCAAATTTTATCGCTGGAATTAGCACTGCATGAAAATAAAATTCAACAAGGGGATATTGTCACATTAGTAAGTGCTGGGATCGGCTATGCTTGGGGAGCGATTACAATTAAATGGGGAAAGGAGCATGTATATGAATAGTATTGATTGTTTAAAAGAAGTGCAATTATCTAATGGTGAAACGCTTGCCTATCGGGAACGACCGGGTGGAGAACAAGTAGTTCTTCTTGTACATGGAAACATGACTTCCTCGAAACATTGGGATTTATTAATGGAAAATTTACATGAGGAATTCCATATCATTGCGCCAGATTTAAGAGGCTTTGGGGGTTCTAGTTACAATAAACGGATTACACATATAAGTGATTTTGCTGAAGATTTAAAACGATTTGTAGATGCATTGTCATTAAAAGATTTTCACTTAGTCGGTTGGTCAACAGGGGGGATGGTATGTATGCAATATTGTGTCCTTTATCCAGAGGACTGTCATAAACTTATACTGATGGCATCAGGGTCTACACGTGGTTATCCGTTTTATGGCATGACACCTGATGGGCAAATCGACATGGCTAATCGGTTTACAACATTACAAGAAATTGAACAGGACCCTTATAAAACTAAGGCAGTACAGTATTTATATGATACAAAAAATAAGGACGGTCTCCGGGCAATTTGGAATGCCGCTATTTACACACATCGCCAACCACAGCCAGAACGGTATGAGGCGTATTTAGAGGATATGTTAACACAGCGAAATTTAGCGGATGTTTATTCTAGCTTAAATACGTTTAATATTAGTACTATAGATCACGAAGCGGGAAAAGGGACAGGTGAAGTAAATCATATTATACAACCTGTACTCGTGATGTATGGTGACCGAGACTTTGTTGTAGTAGAGCAAATGACAAACGAAATAATTGAAGATTTTGGCGGTAAAGCAAAAGTAGTCAAAATGGAAAACTGTGGTCACTCCCCGTTAATAGACAACTTGGAACAATTGACAAGCGAAATTGAAAAATTTTTATTGGAGGGGTAATGTAATATGCGATTACAAAACAGAGTAGCCATTATTACGGGCGGTGCAAGTGGAATCGGATTAGTGGCGGTCAAAAAATTTATAGATGAAGGAGCTGCAGTCGTTGTAGCTGATTTTAACGAAGAATCTGGAAAAGAACTGGTGGCGTCTTATGAGCAACATGAAAAGCCAATTTTATTTGTTCAAACGGATACATCTAATCGTCAAAGTGTCGAGTCGCTCGTTCAGAAGACAGTGGATACGTATGGCAAAATTGATATTTTAGTGAATAATGCTGGGATCACAAAGGATGCTATGTTACACAAAATGACGGAACAGCAATTTGATGATGTGCTGAATGTTAATTTAAAAGGGGTATTTAACTGTACGCAATCTGTAATTCCCCATATGATAGCACAGGGCTATGGGAAAATTATTAACACGTCATCTGTCAGTGGTGTTTATGGGAATGTAGGGCAAACGAATTATGCTGCAACGAAAGCCGCTTTAATTGGCATGACAAAGACGTGGGCAAAGGAGTTAGGACGAAAGGGGATTAATGTTAATGCTGTAGCGCCAGGCTTTACATTAACAGCAATGGTTCAAAAAATGCCCGAGGAAATATTAACGAGAATGGAATCTATTACATCTCTTCAGCGGTTAGGGAAACCTGAGGATATTGCCAATGCGTATTTATTTTTAGCTTCCAATGAATCAGACTATATTACAGGTCATGTTCTTCATGTTGATGGGGGTATTATGATGTAAGGGGGGAGTTTGATGTATGATGGGCAACAATGGATTTTAAAGCGTGCACAACTAACCCCTGATAAAAAGGCTCTGATTGAAATCGAAACAAAGCGGTACTGGACATATCGTCAGCTAACAAAGGAAATTGAGAAGTGGCAACGTATTTTATGTGCACATAACATTCAAATCGGTGATCGCGTATGTATGATGAGTGAAAATAATATAGATACATTTGCGGTGTTATTTGCATGTGGGCTACAAGGGGCTATTTTTGTACCGATTAATTGGCGCTTAAGTGAGCAGGAAATAGTATATGTTGTGACGGATTGTAAACCACAGCTTTGTATATATGAGGATACATTTGCGTCTGTTGTAGAAAATCTTCCAGTAGAGCATAAATGGTTGCTTTCCGAGCAATTAGGGGATAGAACAATACAGATATATAGCTTTTCATCATGGCAGCCAACAACACCGTGGCTTATTATTTATACAGGTGGAACGACAGGGCATCCGAAAGGAGCCGTGCTGTCAATTGAGTCAGTCAATTGGAATGCGATCAATACGATTATTAGCTGGAATTTAACTAACGAAGATTGCACGATTAATTATATGCCTCTTTTCCATACGGGTGGTATTAATGCGTTGGCGGTGCCGTTATTAATGGCAGGAGGAACGGTCGTTGTTGGCAAAAAATTTAATGCAGAAATTGCCGCACGAGCGTTAAATGAATATCATTCCACGATATCATTATTTGTACCAACGATGTATCAGGAAATCGTGCAAACTGAGTATTTTCAACAGGCGCATTTCCCAACTGTCAAAGTATTTTTATCTGGAGGAGCACCGTGTCCACAAACAATTTACGAAACTTTTCATCAAAAAGGGCTGTTGTTTAAGGAAGGCTATGGTTTAACAGAAGCCGGGCCGAATAATTTTTATATCGATCCGATACAAGCCATGAAAAAGCGCGGGGCTGTCGGAAAAAGTATGCAATTTAATCAAATCCGTATCGTAAAAGCAGATGGCTCGTTATGCGCTATTGGTGAGGTTGGTGAATTGCAACTAAGAGGAAAGCATTTATTCAAGGAATATTGGGAAAATGAGCAGGCAACGAAAGCGGCATTTAGTGATGGTTGGTTTAAAACAGGGGATTTAGCAAGAATGGATGAACAACAAGACGTCTATATCGTGGGTAGAAAAAAAGAAATGATTATTTCAGGTGGAGAAAATATTTATCCACAAGAAGTGGAACAATGCATTATTCAACATCCAAATGTGAAAGAAGTAGCGGTTATTGGCATACCAGATGAATACTGGGGTGAAATTGTCACTGCTTGTATTGTTTGCAAACAGGAAGTAAGCGATTTCGAAGAGGAAATTCGTATAAGCTGCACGGAACAGCTCGGGAAATATAAAATACCGAAGAAAATCTTTCTACTGAATGAACTGCCAAGAACAACAGTTGGAAAGATTGATAAAATGAAACTAAAGCAATTATGTATTGAGAGGGATCGAATACAAATATAGAAAAATGGTTCAACGCTAACATCTGTCCGCGTTTTAAGTTTTACTACTATCTCTCCATCAGTAGCCGATTATTTTTTGGCGTTCGTGCCTAGCATGAAGCGTGAGAAAGCGGTGCCGTGCTTTGCGCTGCGCACGAATGCATGAAAGAATATAGTTGAAGTACATACTTTGGGAATGAAGCTTTATAGTAAAAGTTTGATTTTTATAGAAAAAGAGAAGAATCGGAGAAAACACATATTACATACTATCCATAAAAGTACAGATACTAATGAAAAAGGAGCGATATGTATGGCAATGTGCCCTTTATGTAATGCTTTGAAAACAGTAGAAATGACTTGTTCAACATGTAATACGACATTAGAGGATTCAGGAAAGGTGTCTGATTTTTTAGATCCTTATGGTCATTATAACGATGAAGAGACTGTAAAAATGGGGGATGGATATGCTAATACGGCGAAAGATCAAATTTGTCCGCATTTAATGGTTTGTCAAAATTGTGGGCATGATGAGGTCAAATTTATACAAGAGACATAGGCGTTTCACATTTTGTGACGAGGATTGTATACAAAATGGCATACCTCCATAGGTTGAAGGTATACCATAACAATTTAAATAGTTCTTTAGGATATTAGCTCATTGTAAATTTCGCGTGCTGGCATCGGTTTATAGTATAAATAACCTTGGGCAACAGGGCAATTTAATTGATTTAAAATAGTTGCTTGCTCAGTTGTCTCAACACCTTCAGCTACAACATCAAGCCCTAAGCTCTGTGCCATTGTAATAATGGATTTGACGATTGCGTAATCATTTTCTTCTGTAATATCTTGCACAAATGCGCGGTCAATTTTCAGTTGTTGAATGGGTAAGCGTTTTAAATAATTTAGTGAAGAATACCCCATACCGAAATCATCAATCGAAATATAAATAGCGTGATGCTGCAAAGCTTGTAGCTTTTTAATTACTTCTTCAGGATTGTTCATCGCGATACTCTCCGTAATTTCAAGCTCTAAATAACGACCTTGTAAGCCGGTTTCCTCTAAGATGGACAACACTTTGTCAATAAAATCAGGCTGCTGAAATTGTTTTAGTGAAATATTAACAGCTATTCGAATATTGTCAATGCCTTCATCTAACCATTGTTTTCTCGTTGTGCAAGCATGTCGTAAAATCCATTCGCCTAGTTTAATAATTAGCCCGGATTCTTCAGCTATCGGAATAAACTTAGCCGGTGAGATAAACCCTTTTGTCGGATGTATCCAACGAACAAGTGCTTCAACTCCAATAATTTTCCCTGATGTGATACATACTTGAGGTTGATAATGTAGCTCAAATTGATTATCGCTAATCGCCTCATTTAATAGATTGGAGATTTCAAATGTCTCAGCTACTTCATCTCTCATGGAATCATTATAAATCGTATATTGATTTTTACCATTTTCCTTTGATTTGTACATAGCCATATCAGCGTTTTTAATTAATATATCAAGTGTTGATCCGTGGGCAGGATACAGGCTAATACCGATGCTTAATGTTGTAAAGAATGACATATCATTTACGACAATAGGGTTGTTTACAGTATGTAAAATACGGTGTGTTCGTGAAATAACTTCCTCTACATTTTTAAAATTTTGCATGACAACAATGAATTCATCTCCACCAAATCGGTATATGGCATCGCCTTTTTCTAAGCAGTGAGCAATTTTTTGTGATAAAACGACTAATAATTCATCCCCAATACGATGTCCGAGTGTATCATTAATCGATTTAAAATGATCTAAATCTATAAAAAGTATAGCTAAGTCATCGGAGAATTGAAGTAAACGATTTATTTCTTGCGTTAAAGATGTACGATTAGGTAATTTAGTGAGTGCATCAAAATAAGCTAATTGATTTATATGTTGTTCATGTTGCATTTGAAGCGAGATATCGCGTGTAACGCCTCGATAACCAATTAATTGGTCGTTCGTATCAAATATAGGTAACGTATTCGTACTTAAATAGACGATTTCACCTGATTTTTTCTTCTTTTTATATACGATATTTCGGAAAGTAGTTAGGTTTTTGGGCTGCTTAGTATATACCTCTTCTCCTGTGTAGACTGGCATCGCATTACTTTCAAACTGTTTGATAAATGTTTCTCTTACATAATTTTTGTCATTATTCGTCATGTAGTCGAATTTTAATGTTCCAAGCAACTCATCAGGAGAGTAACCTAAAATAGAACTCGCCCGTTCTGAGACATATGTATAACGTCCGTCTAAATCTGTTTCCCAAACATATTCGTCAAAGGCGGTTACGACATCGCGAAAGCGTTTTTCACTCTCAATGAGTGCCATCCGACTATTTGACACTGCTTCGTACACTTCAATTAATTCTGGTGAGAAGGCTGAAAGGTCAATATTTCCTTGCTCACTTATAATTTGGTCCTTAAATAATTTTAAATTGTTAAAGTATTGATTCGTAATGATGCGAGAGCCGACTAATCCAATAGCAATCATAATAAACAATAGTAATAACATTTTAATAAAAGCATCTTTGAACAACGTAAATAAATCCTCTATTAATACATTGCTCCATATATGACCAATAATTTCACCATCACGAATAATGGGGTGAATATTAGCAACTACATAGCTCTTGCGCGTTTGCGAATAGTTATAAAGCTTTAGCGGTAGACCTGTTGTATACACTTCTCTAGCATCAGATGTTTTGCTCATATCCGTTAAACTAGCTTCATCAAAATTCGGTCCAAATGCAACAATGGAGTTTAACTCTTTCACATAATAACCTGCGCCGAAATTTGCGTAGGAATCAGTGATATTATCGATATAGGGCTGAAGTTTTTCGTTTAAACTAGCGATTTTTTCTGTATCTGTCATGTTAGGGTGTTCAAGTAAATCATTATAAGTACCTTTTAGACTATTATCTAATAATGTACTAATCGAAGTCACTTCGTTGTATTTGTCATCTAATAATCTATTCCAATTTAAGTAAAGATCGATACTAAATGTAGCAATAATAGTAAACATGACAAGAGCAGTCGTTAGTATAGAAATTCTTCGCTTAATAGACATTGTTTTATTCACTTCTCTCAAAATAGGATAAACAGACTACTTTCTAATATATGTATATGTTAGTATAATGTCCCTACAATAAAATACATAAAAAAACATAAATAGTACAAAGAAATAGTTAAATGAATGAGATATTGTAATAAATTAAGTGGAATTATGAATATTTATTAGAGGAATTTATAATTGAGTAGAAATTATTTTATTTAAAGTATGTAAAGTGGATTTATTTCGAAAGTCGAATTATAATGATGGAAAGGAGAGTGTATTATGTCAGTGAAACAATCATTTATGAATTATGTGAAAAAAATGCAAAATTATAGTGAGGCGTTATCGGTCATTTATTGGGATATGCGTACTGGGGCACCAAAAAAAGGGTTGCCACAACGTGCTGAAGTAGTCGGTACATTATCGGCTGAATTATTCGCGCTTCAAACTTCTGATGAATTAGGTCAGCTGCTAGAGCAAATTTCGAAGGAAGAATTAGATTTCGTCACAAAGCGTCTATACGAGGAAGTAAAAAAATCGTATGATGAATCGAAAAAAATTCCAGCAGATGAATACAAAGAATATGTCATCTTACAGTCAAAAGCTGAAGCAGTATGGGAAGAGGCAAAAGTGAAATCTGATTTTTCTTTATTCTTGCCATACTTAAAACAAATTGTTGAATACCAAAAGAAATTTGTGCACTATTGGGGTATTAAAAATGGCTCAGTGTATAACACTTTGCTAGATAAATATGAGCCAGAAATGACAACGGATATTTTAGATCGTGTCTTTGGGGAACTTCGTGACACAATCGTACCACTTGTGAAAGCAATCCATGAATCGCCAAATAAACCAGATACATCGATGCTGTTTAAGAATTTTCCAAAAGAAGGGCAACGCGCGGCTTCACTTGAGCTTTTAACACAACTTGGTTACGATTTTGAAGCAGGTAGACTCGATGAAACCGTACATCCGTTTATGATTGGACTAAATAGTGGAGATATTCGTGTCACAACAAAATACGATGAAAATGATTTTCGTTCAGCTATTTTTGGCACAATTCATGAATGTGGTCATGCCATCTATGAACAAAATATTAATCCGGAGCTTAATGGGCTGCCATTATCAACGGGTACATCAATGGGCATTCATGAATCACAGTCATTGTTTTATGAAAACTTCATTGGTCGTAACGAACAATTTTGGAAGCATAACTTCAAGCTATTACAAAAACATTCACCAGAGCAATTTGGCGACGTAGCGGTAGAGGATTTCTTAAAAGCGATTAACTTTGTGGAGCCTTCATTTATTCGAATCGAAGCAGATGAGTTAACATATCCGCTACATATTATGATTCGTTATGAAATTGAACGTGAATTGTTTGATGGAAACCTGCAAGTGGAGGACTTACCACAAGTATGGGATGATAAGTACGAACAATATTTAGGTATTCGTCCGAAAAACGATGCTGAAGGTGTATTGCAAGATATGCACTGGAGTGGTGGGAGCTTTGGTTACTTCCCGTCATATGCATTAGGCTATATGTATGCAGCACAGTGGAAAGCTGCAATGGATCAAGCTATTCCAAAATTTGATGAGTTATGTGGCAAAGGGGATCTCCAACCAATCCGTGAATGGTTAACAGATAAAGTACATCAATACGGGGCATTGAAAAAACCGTTTGAATTATTACAAGAGGGAACAGGGGAAGGTCTTAACGCTTCCTATTTAGCGAACTATTTAAAAGAAAAGTATACGGCGTTATATCAACTGTAAAAACAAGGGGGTGTCCAGAAAGTATATACTTTCTGGACACCCCCTGCACCTTTTGATAAGTATCCATTAAGAAATATTGCTCCTGCGGTGGTCGCATCAACATACCACCATCCTCGTCGCAAAGGAGCCATCTCAAAATATCTTTCAGATGGCTCCTTTATTTTTACCAGAACTGGAACCCTTTTGAACCTGCTGGTGAGTTCGTAATAATTTCATATATCGGGATTGTGTAAGCAAACAAGATGAGCGCTACTAAAATGATACCCCATACTTTGAAGTTTTCTAGAATGGCAGGTGTTTTTTCAGCACCAGCAGCCACTTCAGCAACAGGGAATTCTTCTTGCCCTTTTGGTGCAAACCAAGTTAAGTTTATAACGATATACATAATAAGGATAATCGCGATAAATAAAATAGTACCACCGATCGCTTGAGCGATTTGATAAGGAACCCAATCGTAAGCCATTTCAGCACCGCCGTACGTTGAAAACTCAGAGCGACGAGGTGCCCCTAGTAAGCCTGCAATATGCATAGCAAAAGACATAATTAGCATCCCTGTACCCCAAAGAATACCAGAAATGTTACCTAAGTAGTTTAATTTTGGTGTTAGCGTTCGTCCCGTTAAATGAGGGATTAACCAAAATGCTACGCCAAAGAATGTTAACACAACTGCCGTTGCCACTGTTAAATGGAAGTGACCTGTTACCCAAATCGTATTGTGAACTAATTGGTTCATTTGGTGAGAAGCGTTTACGATACCACCTGCACCACCAGGAATAAATGCTAACATCCCAATGAATGGTAATAAGAAGCGAGAATCACCCCAAGGTAATGCTTTAAACCAACCAAGAATACCACGTCCACCGAGTTCGCGACCACGTAGTTCAAATGTGGCGAACATGGAGAAGGCCGTTAGTAAAGAAGGAATCACAACAAAGAATGTTAAGACAACTTGAGTGAATTTCCAGAATCCATCAATACCAGGTTCTGTTAATTGGTGGTGAATACCTACTGGGAATGAGAATAGTAAGAATAGCATGAATGATAAACGAGCAAGTGAATCAGAGAAAATCTTTGCACCAATCACTTTTGGAATTACAACATACCAAGCCATATAAGCAGGTAACAACCAGAAGTATACTAATGCATGCCCGAAATACCAGAATAATGTACGAGATAAAAGTATATCGATCCGTTCAACTAAACCAAGTGACCATGGCAATAATTGGAATAAAACTTCGACAGCTACGCCTAGAGACGCTGTAATCCACAAAATCGAATTAACTACCGCCATAAATGTTAGCAAAGGTGACATTTCGCCAGGGTTAGCTTTTTTCCACTCGCGATATTTCATTATTTGCATAATACATAATAGCCAAGAGCCAACTACAACAAGCGTTAAACCAAGATAGAAAATCCAGTGAGCTTGTAGCGGAGCATAAAAAGTATAAAGTACAGTTGCTTCATTTAATAAAACCATTGTTGCAGCAGCAGCGGTACCGATGACCATTAACCAAAAACCAATCCAACCGATTTTGCGTTGTGTGTTTGTAAAGGCACCAGCAGTACGACTAACAGCAGCTAGTTGAAAGCCTAGAATGAAAAAAGTTGTTAAAATAAGCGCGAGTAAAATCCCGTGAACGGTTAACACTTGATAATAGCCAATTTTAATACCTGTTGGTAATGTGAATTCACCAGAGCGAACTAAAACTTGTAGTAAACCTGCAAGGCCACCTAATAATAAAGCGATAAATGCGACATACATATGTGCCATGGCTAATTTTGCATCTTTGCCTTCTACACGAATAAATTGAGCGACGTTTTTTTGCTTTGGTAATGTAGGCTTAGAATCTTTTTCGATTACCGTTCTTTCCTCTACAAGTACATTACTGACTGTCTTCTGCATTTTCGTCCACCACCTTCAGTGTACCGTACATGAATGTATGTCCAGTACCACAGTATTCATTACATACGATTACATATTCACCCGCTTGATTCATCTCTGCCACGTATTCGGAAATATAACCAGGCTCAAGCATCATGTTAATATTGGTTTGGGCGATTTGATACCCATGAATGACATCTTTTGTTGTTGCGTAAAACTTAACAACAGATCCAAGAGGGACTTCGATATCACTAGGGTTATAGTTGAATGCTGAAGCGACAAGTACAACTTCATAATCCCAATCTTTTCCCTCTACTTTGTGTACACCTGGATTGTTAAACGGTGCAATATTGTCTACATTTTCATAATCGATTGTCTGTCTTCCTTCATTTGGATGCGTTCCATTATGGAAAGCACCAATCCCTAAGATAATAAGAAATGCTACAAGCGCACCACCGCCAAACATAAGCCACCATTTTTCGTACTTATGTATGTGCATCATAATCCCCTCCTTAAAACGTCAATTTGATTTTAAAAACGATCCATGAATATGCCGAAACAAGCGCCCCAAACAATGATGATGATTAAACCTACTCCGAACGTCATGAGGAGCGTGCCTTTTAAATCTGCCTCAGCTTTTTTCTTATGTGCCATATGGATCCCTCCTTATCAAGCTTTATTAGAGTAGTACGTGTTTTCATCATATAAAAAAAGTTTTTTAGACGATGTGAGAAAAGTCACAGGGAGAGGGGGATTTTGTGAAAAAAGTGTGAAAATGTTGAAGTGTTTAAGAAATGAGAAGGGATTGCTGTAAGCAGTTTGGAAAATAACTTTGAAACAAAAAAACACGCAAGCGGTTGCTTACGTGTTTAATCTTCTTCGTCAATTGTCAGTAAAATGGTAATGTCGCCGATATCACTAATAGTAGCAGGTAATTGAAAAGCATGGTGGAAACCGTATAGCTTCGTATTACCAACCATTACAGTAGGCGGTGTAATATCTAACTCAAGTTCATGTTGACCAGCGTGTGTACAAAGATTCCCTGCAATCATATTACCAAATTCCCCTGTAAATGATTCGAGCATTTCACCTTCAAGTGGCATACCAAACATACTTGAGCCAATACTGCCAAATGTAGAAGGAGAGCCATCAATAATAATACGACCCTTTAAATCTCCTACAATTCCAATTAATACACCCATTTCCTCCTGAATATAAGGTTCTACTACAAGAGATGGGGAGGTAACATTTATATTCATAGGTAAAATAGTTTGTAGTGCGTGAATCGTTCCATTTAAAATTGTTTGAATGTGCTTCGAAGTACTCATAACCTTATCCCCCTTTTCTTGCTTTTTCCCCATGGTATCATAAGGAATTTATGTATGTACAGACTAAATATAGTAAGGTAATAAATAGAATATTCGATTTATTGCATTTCTATCATGCAATTTCATGAAAATAGACAGATTTTAAAACAATAAATTAACAGAAAAATAGAAAAAAGTAGTGAATCGTGTAATTTTATAGCCGATTTTCAAGCTCATTCGTGTTACTATATGTTTATGACAAAAATAAGAACAAAGGGGCATTAGAAAGAATGAATGCTTTAGAGCAACAAATTGAAGAGTTATTACAACAATCTTCTATTCAATACACAATCTATGAACAAAACCACGACACAGAACGAATGGAGAAGCTGCATTTATTTGCCCGTAAGCTATTGCAAAAAGAATATGTAATCGGTTTTGCCGGTCACTTTTCAGCAGGGAAGTCGAGCATGATCAACGCACTTTCCGGAGAAAACATTTTAGCGACAAGTCCAATTCCTACAAGTGCGAACATTGTAAAGGTGCATAAATCTGATGAAGATTTTGCGATTCTTTACTTGCACAATGAAAAGCCTGTTAAATTTGAAGCAGGATATGATATTAAACAAGTAAAAGAATTAAGTAAAAATGGTGAGCTTGTATCTCAAATTGAAATAGGTCACTCTACATCTACTTTACCAGCTGGGGTAACAGTCATGGATACACCTGGGGTAGATTCAACAGATGACGCACATGCAATGAGTACAGAATCAGCATTACATATTGCCGATGTTGTGTTTTATACAATGGACTATAACCATGTTCAATCTGAATTGAACTTCCAATTTACAAAGCAATTAATGAAATACAATGCAAATGTTTATTTAATCGTGAATCAGATCGATAAACACCGTGATGCAGAATTATCCTTTGAGGACTTTAAACAGTCTGTTCACAATTCATTTGCGGCATGGGGCGTTTATCCAAAAGATATTTTCTTTACTTCATTAAAGGCAACAGATCATCCGCATAATGATTTTCCAAAAGTAAAGAAAATTGTCATGGATTCTATGGAAGATTGGCAGGAGCAGCTTGTGCTAACAGCGAAAAATACATTAGTGAAGTTGCATCATGAGCATGAGGCGTTTTTAGCGACTGAAAAAGAAGAGCGTTTTGAAACATCTGAAGAAGTATTATCTGAAGATGATTGGCAACACCGCGAGGATTTATTAGAACAGTATAATAAATTAACGACACAAACAGAATTATTCTCATATGAACAATGGACGGAGCGTTTTGAAGAGAAACGGAAAGATATTTTAGATAATGCAGCGATTATTCCGGCTGATTTCCGTGAAAAGTTGCGTGCATATTTAGAATCACGCGCCGAAGGTTTTAAAGTCGGTGGTTTATTTACAGCGAAAAAGAAAACGGCCGAAGAAAAAGAACGTCGTGCACAAGATGTTAAAGATCAGTACCAAACGGTTTTACAATCACAAATCGTCGGTTTAATGAAGTCTTTAATGAAGCAAGCATTAAAAGATGTAGGTGCTTTAACGGATGCGCGTGCAGCAGAAGTTGATGCGCGTGAGTTTACGGTGCCGTTTTCAGTAATTGAAGATCAAGTACAAGGAAATGTCATGGTAACAGGGGATGCCGTCTTAAACTTTGCAAACCGTGTAGCAGAAGCAACAAAACGTTTCTTCGTTCGTGACACAGATGCTTGGCTAAAAGAAATGCAGCCCGTTTTACAGCAAGTGGCACAAGAAGCAGCAGCACCGGTTCAGCTAAAAATTAATGCAATGAAAGATAAAATCCATGCGATTAAACAAATTCAAGCAATTGATGAACAGAAAGTATTCAGCGATCAGCAAATGAAGCAAAGCTCAAAAGAGACGCGTGCAGCTGCGAAAAATCAATTTGTGAAATGGCAACAAGATTATGAAAAGGCATTAGCTGATATTCGTCCGTTCGATGAATCGATGCTTATACCAAAAGAGCAACAGCAAGAAGTATTTGAAGAAATGGCGCTAACGCAAGCGAGTTCATCTCATAATACGGAGGCAGTTGTTGGAAGTGCACTGAAAACTGCTCAAGCGGTAGGGAATGTTCAAGGCTTTAAAGAAGTAGCAAACTTCTTAACGAAAAAGGTAGAGCGTTTACAGAAAAAAGACTTCACAATTGCCTTATTCGGTGCATTTAGTGCGGGGAAATCGAGCTTTTCTAACGCATTAATGGGCTCAAAGGTATTGCCTGTATCGCCAAACCCAACGACGGCAGCCATCAATAAAATCCGTCCAGTCACACCAGAGCATCCACACGAAACAGCAGATGTTCAATTAAAAACAGCCGCGCAACTTTTAGAAGATATTCAAGGCTCCTATGAAGCAATTGGTTTACGCGTTTCTTCATTAGACGAGGCATTCAATCGTGCTGCAGAAGGATTAGCCGTGGAGTTAACAGATGAGCGTTTAAATGTGCATAAATCATTTATTCGAGCTTATTCAGAAGGCTACAATGAATTTAAAGAAAAGCTTGGCACAATCATTCGTGTTAATCGTGAAGACTTTGAGAAATTTGTTGCGCAAGAAAACAAATCATGTTTTGTTGATAATATCGATTTTTACTTTGATTCACCGTTAACTCGTATGGGTGTCACATTAGTAGATACACCAGGAGCAGACTCGATTAATGCACGCCATACAGGGGTAGCGTTCGACTATATTCGAAATGCAGATGCGATTTTATTTATTACGTATTACAACCACGCGTTTGCAAAAGCAGACCGTGAATTCTTAATTCAGTTAGGGCGCGTAAAAGATGCGTTTGAGCTGGATAAAATGTTCTTCGTCGTAAATGCGATTGATTTAGCATCAACAGCAGAAGAAGCCGAAGAGGTAAAAGGGTATGTTCGTTCAGAATTACAACGTTTTGGTATTCGTTTCCCTCGTCTATACGGCGTATCAAGTTTAATGGCGTTGAAGGAAAAGCAAGAGCAAGCCCACTTCGATTCGGGTATGGCACCATTTGAAGATGCATTCCATCATTTCCTAAACGATGAGTTAATGGGTATTGCCGTACAAGCGTTACACGAGGAAGTAGAGAAGACACATGCACGTCTTCACGATTTAATCGAACAAACAGAAGAGAACTTAAAGCGTAAAGATGAGCGTTTAGCGGAACTGACGCAGCTTGAGCAACATGTGCGTAACACATATAGCGCAACAAATACCGCGATGCTTGAGTCGGATACAAAGCAAGAGCTTGATGAATTATTGTACTACGTAATGCAACGTGTGTACTATCGTTATCCAGATTTCTTCCGTGAAAGCTATAACCCGTCAACATTTGCACAAATGTCAACACAACAAGCATTAGATACGGCGTTAAAAGAAGTATTACAAGCGTTAAGTTTTGATTTTTCACAGGAAATGCGTGTAACAAACTTCCGTTTAGCACAGTTTGTAGAAAAGAAAATGAAAGAACGCTTTAAAGAAGATGCACAAAACTTAAAAGAGTTTAACCATAGCTTCTCGTTTTTAGCTTATGAGTCAGAAGAGCCT
Organism: Lysinibacillus sp. LZ02; assembly: GCF_050613145.1. Taxonomy (GTDB): domain Bacteria; phylum Bacillota; class Bacilli; order Bacillales_A; family Planococcaceae; genus Lysinibacillus_B. The sequence goes on from NZ_CP192507.1 coordinate 1,609,737, forward strand.
AGCATTTTAGACTTCGTAGGACCATTTAGTAATCGTGAGAAGTACGCGAGCGTAAAATCGTATTATAAAAATCAAAAAGCGTTCTTTGAGAAAAATGAGAAAGAACAGCTAAAAGAAGCACTGGAAAACTTAACAAAACCAGATGCACAACAATATGTAGAAGATGAAAAGAACCGCCTGCAAGATTGGGCAATGCGTTTCATTGCACAGGAAGCAGAAGGTTTACGTCTGCACCTGTTTGGACAAGCACTTGAACAAATCGAAACAGAGCGCATGCTACTGCAAGAAGAAAGCCGTCTTGCAACGTGGAAAGAAATTTATGCACAACTTCAAAAATAAGGAGTGGCTCAAATGACAAATGTATTTGTAACGGTAGATCAAGTAGAAACACCTGCGCGTTTTATTGATGTACGTTTTAATTTAATGGACAACAATGAAGGGCGTACACAATACGAAAAAGAGCATGTGGCAGGGGCCGTTTATTTTGATTTGGAAAGAGACTTATCGGACATGTCAAAACAAGATGGTCGTCATCCAATGCCAGAAAAAGAGCAACTTATTGAATTATTTGAGCATGTTGGCTTACATTTAGCAGATCGTATTTATATTTATGATCAAGGGGGAGCACCTTTTGCTCCTCGTGCTTGGTGGATGTTGAAATATGCTGGATTTGAAAATGTCTCCATCGTAAATGGCGGATTTGAAGCATTAAAAAATGCAGGATATGCTACGACATCGAATAAAGAATCATTTGATCGTTCGAGTATTACACCGAATTGGCAAGAGGACATCTATGCTGATCGTGAATATGTAAAGGCGATTACGGAAGGTGCAAAAGATGCGGTATTGCTAGATGCACGCGCGGCCATTCGTTACCGTGGGGAGCAAGAGCCACTGGATCCGGTAGCTGGTCATATCCCAACGGCGAAGAATTTTGACTGGGAGCAAGTAAAAGACGGCACTCACCTTGTTGTAACAGATGTGTTAAAGCAGGCTGTACCAACGGATCAAGAAGTAGTCGTTTACTGTGGCTCAGGTGTTACTGCTTCCCCATTATATACAGTATTAAAAGAAGCAGGCTATAATCGTGTAAAATTATATGTCGGTAGTTATAGCGATTGGATTACAAAGTATGCTATAGCAACAGGTGAAGAATAGTAGATAGGCGAAATCACGAATGATTTCGCCTATTTATATTAAGGCGGGGGAGAAATGAAAGTACGCGATAGGGGCATAACCATTGGAAATTTCCCAATTGGAACAAAAAACTGCATTACAGATGTAGCGGGTGTAAAAGTAGGGCATGTTACATTGCAATATCCGTTAGAACATGGAGGGGCGGTATGTACCGGTGTCACAGCGATATTACCACATGGAGGAAATTTATTTACAGAAAAAGTGACAGCAGCAAGCTATGTTTTGAACGGTTTTGGTAAAACAACAGGACTTATTCAAATGGACGAACTTGGCGTAATCGAATCCCCCATTATGCTAACAAATACATTTGCTGTCCCAGTTGTAACTAATGGTACACTGATGTATATGCTTGATCAAAATAAAGAGATTGGGCATACGACAGGAACGATTAATATCGTCGTCGGTGAGTGTAATGATAGTCAATTAAACTCGATTCGTACATTACCAGTTGAACCGAAGCATGCCGTCGAAGCAATTGAGACAGCCTCAGATCGACCAACTGCTGAAGGCGCAGTTGGTGCAGGTACAGGGATGGTATGCTTTGGCTACAAAGGGGGCATCGGCTCATCTTCACGAATTGTGGAGCATGCAGAAGGGGAATTTAAAGTTGGTTGCTTAGTATTAACGAACTTTGGAAAGAAAGAAGAGCTTCAGCGGGAGAAGTATGGATTGTACGTAGATAATGAACCTTCAAAACGGCCTAATGATGGCTCGATTATGATTATTTTCGCTACGGATGCCCCTGTATCGAGTCGTCAATTGAAGCGAATGATTAAACGCTGTGGTATTGGGCTAGGGAGAACTGGTAGTCATTTTAGCCATGGTAGTGGTGACATCGTGATTGGCTTTACGACAGCTTATAAAATCCCTCATTTTACGGATGATTTATTCGAAACAAGACAGCAAATTCGAGATGACCATCCAGTGATGAATGAATTATGTACTGCAGCTGCAGAGGTGACAGAAGAAGCCATTTTAAATTCATTATCACAAGCAGTTGACACAACGGGGCGTAATGGGACCACTGTGAAGGCGCTACGATTCAAGTAACTTATTTATGTGGAGGTTTGTTATGAAAGAAGAAAAAGTATTACATATCGACGCATTTAGTACAAAGCCGAATAAAGGAAATCCAGCGGGGGTTGTATTAAATGGGCAGGATTACACAGAAGTAGAAATGCAATTGATTGCAAAAGAAGTAGGGTTTAGTGAGACAGCCTTTGTGCTACCATCGGAAGTAGCAGATTACCGTATCCGTTTCTTTACGCCAGGTTTTGAGGCGAATTTGTGTGGACATGCAACAATCGGAACAGTTTTTGCGATGAAAGAAGCAGGGATGATTGAACAAAATCGCTTTTCAATTGAGACAAAGGCAGGTATATTACCGATTGAAGTAAAAGAGGAAGAGGGGCAAATACTCATTACGATGCAACAAGCCGCTCCTGAATTTATCCCATTTGAAGGCTCTATGGCGGAATTAGCAGCTTCTATTGGACTAGGTGTGGATGAACTCGATGAACGCTATCCTGTCATGTATGGTAGTACTGGTAACTGGACATTGATTGTACCGATTAAGAAACTAGAAAGCTTTCCAAAAATGCAGCCACATCAAGAGAAGTTTCCAGCGCTAACCCCTGCAAAGCCAAATGTATCAATTCATCCATTATGCTTAGAAGTATATGATGCTGAAAGTACGATGCATGGTCGTCATTTTTCTTCCCCATCTGCTGGCATACTGGAAGACTCAGTAACAGGAACGGCTTCAGGTGTGATGGGTGCATATTATAAACAATTTATAAAGCCAGATCTCATGCTTCCTGCAACATTAATTGTAGAACAAGGCCATGAAATGAATAAAGACGGAAAAGTATATGTGCATGTAAATGAAGGTATATCTATTTCCATTTCAGGAACCGCTGTATTTTCAGGAGAAATAGTAGTAACGATTTAAATGTTTGACTGGTTTAAGTTCTACTTAAAACTCGTAATGAGTAAAAAAATATCGGGTTAATAGTAAAAGATATCAAACGAAGGCATATTCATAGCCTCCGCGCTTTGCCACAGCCTACACAGGAGCTAAAACAGGCGCGGCCTGTTTGGATCTCCTGTTCCTGCTCCTGACGTTGCACTTTCGTCGCAAAGAAAATCTTGGCTCCTGCGGCTATGGCGCGCTACGGCAAAAGTGAATACTTCTCGATATACTAGAAAAACATTTCTCTTCTCTAAAAGAAACTACTTTCTTTCCATTTGCAAATATAATTGCTCAACCTCTATTGTAATTAAGGAGAATCTTTCTTTATTTTTAGCAACTGATTATTGTATTCAACAATAGTTACTTGTAGCGGAGGCACGAGCGTGTAGCTGACGGCATACGCCTTTCGCTACAGAGCAATGTTTTTCTGCACCGGAAGTGAAGTGGCAGGTGCAAAGCTTCCTACGGGAAAAGCGAGTGCCGGAGCGGAAAGCAACGGTTATTTAAATGGTAATATATGTTTTGGGATTTGCTCATTATAAGTTAAAAATAAGTGTAGACAAAGTTTAACTTTGTCTACACTCTTTTTTAATCTATAATATGAAAGTAATCTTTTACAATGTCAATGTAGTGTTGCATGGCAAGTGGTAAGTGGCGGTGACGCAAGTATGTTAAATAGACGGAACGATGTAGTAGTGGGTGATGAATGTTTCGTTGTACGATCGAATTAGCAGTCGGTCCTTGTAAATAACTTTCAGGTAAAATCGTAATCCCTAAATTCCCTCGTACAAGTGAGACGGCTGTTTCGAAATGCTCCACTTCGTAATAGATGTTGGGATTAATATTTTCTGCATGAAAGGCGGTTAAAATATCTTTTCTAGATTGAAATCCTTCAGCACAAATAATAAAGGGCTCATTTTTTAAATCAGCTAGTGTTAAATGCTCCTTTTCGGCGAGTGGATGTTCTTTCGGAAACACGATGACGAGTGGTTCGTCGTATAATTTAATCGCTGCTACGGCATCATCTTCCACTTGTTGGTTTGTAATATTCACATGTGTATGCTGTGTTTTTAAAGATTTTTTAACTTCTACTGCGCTTAATACATCAGCAAGTTTAAAATGCATTTGAGGGTAAATGTTTTTGAGTTGATGAATGGTTGAAGGGACCCAATATTTCACGGATTCAATGACACCAAGGGCTATTTCACCTTGTCCGAATTTACCAGTTTCATCCAATTCCTGACGCAAAATTTTCATGTTCAATAAAATCTCTTTTGCTCGTGCGTATAATAATTCTCCTACATCTGTAAGCTGTAATTTTCTAGTGTGACGTTCGAGAATAGGATGGCCTATCTCTGCTTCTAACTTTTTGATTGCAATAGAAAGAGATGGTTGAGAAATATGCAATTGTTCCGATGCTTTTGAATAGCTCATTGAATCAACAAGCTGTATAAAATACTCTAGTTGTCTAATATCCATGCTGTTTAACCTCATTTATAAATTTAAACTATAATTTTATGTATATTATATATTAGATTTATGATAAATGTAACAATATACTTAGATAGTATAGAGAGGAGTTCACGTTATGGCAAAGACAAATTGGCAGGGGCGAATAGATAATCCAGTGACACCGCTTACATTAAGATACCATCAAATAGTAAAAGAGATTGAACATACGGCTTTATCTCAAAGTGAAAAGACCGTAGCCTTTGTTGGTTTTGAATGTGAAGCAGGTGTAGCACGCAACCAAGGAAGAATTGGCGCAAAAGATGCACCACAAGCTTTACGCCAAGCATTATCAAGTATATCTTGGCACGGTTCGGAAAAAAGTATGCTATATGATACAGGGAACATCACTTGTCATAATGATGAGTTAGAAGAGGCGCAACAGGCACTTGGTAAAAGAGTAAAGGATATTTTAGAGAAAAAAATCCCAGTTGTTATATTAGGTGGTGGTCATGAAACAACTTATGGTCATTACTTAGGTGTTCGCCAAGCATATCCAGAAGCGAAAATAGGCATTATTAATATTGATGCACATTTTGATATGCGACCATACGAAAAACAAACTTCATCTGGTACAATGTTCCGCCAAATTTTAGATGAGGATTCAAATGCTTCTTATTTTGTTGTGGGAATTCAGCGTTATGGAAATACACGTGACTTGTTTGAACAAGCAAACAAATACGGGGTAAACTACATTTTAGAGGATGAGATGCTAGGGCATTTAGAACAAGTACAGGCAAGACTAGCTGAGTTTATCGAAGCACATGAAGTCGTATATGTGACGCTATGTACAGATGTATTAAATGCGGCTGAGGCGCCTGGTGTAAGTGCTCCTTCACCATTTGGACTATCTGCCATTCAAGTTCGTCACCTTCTTCGATTTATCACAGCATTTGAGAAAGTAGTTTCGTTTGATATATGCGAAGTCAATCCAGCATTAGACTTAGATTTACGCACAGTCAAATTAGGCGCTCATCTTATTAATGAAGTGGTTTTGCAATTTACAGATTTATGACACAAATTCGGGGATGCCAAGTAATTCGATAAAATACTTATTGAGTAGAACGGAAATCAACCCCAACTTACAAAAGGAGATTAAGAAATGACATTCGATCAGACAGCGACAATTTTCCTAGCCGTATTTGTATTAACAATCGGCACAATTTTAATTAAACGCAGTCCTATTTTACAAAAATTCTGTATTCCGGCACCTGTAGTGGGTGGATTACTCTTTGCAATAATCGTCACGTTTTTAAAATATTTTAACATTGTTGAAATTACAGTGGATACATCACTACAAAGTTTATTTATGATTACGTTCTTTACGACAGTAGGTCTAGGGGCAAGCTTTAGTCTTATTAAATTAGGTGGGAAATTATTAATTATTTATTGGATTGCAGCTGGTTCAATTGCAGTTATTCAAAATGTAGTTGGGGTTTCTCTTGCAAAAGTATTAGGCATTGAGCCGTTAATCGGTATGATGGCCGGTGCTGTATCGATGTCTGGTGGACATGGTGGTGCAGCTGCTTATGGTCAAACAGTAGAAGGATTAGGGGTTAGTTCAGCGCTATCAATCGGTGCAGCAGCAGCTACTTTAGGTTTAGTTGCGGGTGGTTTAATTGGAGGACCTGTCGTTAAATATTTAATGACGAAATATAATTTAAAGCCATCTGAAACAGAATTGCAAAATGCTAAGGAAGTTGAAGAAGTAAAAGAGGAAATTACAACAAACAACTTCTTTACGCAAGTATTACTCATTACATTTGCAATGACAGTCGGTTCTTATATCGGTGCTTGGTTCTCAGAAGCAACGGGTTATGCATTACCAGGTTATGTAGGTGCGATGTTTGCAGCGGTTATTGTCCGCAATGTTGTGGACCGTGTAGCGCCAAATGCTATCAATATGCGCATTGTAGATTTAATTGGTGACATTACATTAGGAATTTTCTTATCAATGGCATTAATGAGTATTAAACTATGGGAAATTGCAGAATTAGCATTACCATTATTAATCATTGTAGCGATTCAAGTTCTTATTGTAGTCCTGTTCTCAATTTTTATTCTATTCCGCGTTTTAGGGAAAAACTTCGATGCAGCGGTTATGGTTTCAGGTTTCTGTGGTCATACACTCGGGGCTACGCCAAATGCGATGGCGAACATGGCGGCAGCAACAAGTCGCTTTGGCCCATCACGTACAGCATTTTTAGTTGTACCAATTGTCGGGGCATTTTTAATTGATGTAATATCTATGCCAGTCATTATCGTAACAATTAATATGTTTACGTAAAAAGAAAATATAGCATAGCTTAGGCAATGTTTGAGCTAAATGTTTATAAGAAAAAACACCAGAATGTTCATCAACAGCATTCTGGTGTTTTTCATTTTCCAAAAGAAATCCCGCTTTTAATCGTATACTACTTAGTGAATAGAATTATTTACTCATAATGAGCAAATGCAAAAACATATATTACCATTTGCGTAACCGTTGCTTTCCGCTCCGGCACTCGCTTTCCCGTAAGAAGCTTTGCACTTGCCGCTTCACTTCCGGTGCAGAAAAACATTGCTCTGTAGCGAAAGGCGCATGCCGTCAGCTACAGTTTCGTGCCTCCGCTACAAGCAATTATTGTTCAATAAAAAATGAGTTGCTAAAAAACAATAAATATCCTCAGAGATTACAGGGGCTAGGCGACGATAAGTGCAAATGTAAAGAAAATGATTTCTTTTAAAGAAGAGAACTGTTTTTCTAGAATATCGAGAAGCATTCACTTTTTGCCGTAGCGCGCCATAGCCACAGGAGCCAAGACTTCTTTGCGACGAAAGCGTAGCGTCAGGAGCAGGAACAGGAGATCCAAACAGGCCGCGCCTGTTTTAGCTCCTGTGTATGCTGTGGCAAAGCGCGGAGGCTATGATACATGTCTTTTACTATTTAACTGGTATTTTTAATCATTTAGAGTGGATTACATCTTATTACATAATTTTAAAAATAAATATAAAAAATGTAACCTTTTACAAAGTTATTCGACCAATTTATTGAATCAACTTTTAAAGGAGAGACAATCATGAAAAGATCAGTACCATTCGCTTTATCAGCAGTATTAGTAGGGGGAGCATTTGCACCAGCTGGGTTTGCTAATGATGTAGAGGTTGTACCAGTAAATGCAAGTGAAAATGAGGGCAAAGAGGAGCAAGTTCAAGAAAGCTTTATTAAACTGACAGGGACATTCCCAGCGTTTGAAAAACGTGATAATGGGACGTACTATGCATTAATCGAACAACAAGATGACATGTTTAGCATCGTTGTAGGCGAAGATACAGTTGTCGTGGATAACACAGGCAAAACTGTAGAATTACAAGAAGGGATGGAATTTACAGCGTATGTCAATGGCAATAAACCAATGATTTTAATTTATCCACCACAATATTCACCGGATTTAATTGTTGTACAAACAGAAGAAATGAGCTTTGCAAAAGTGGCGCAGTTCGATGAAAACTTTGCAAATGAAGAGCTGAAATTAAATATTTCAGAAGATACTGTGATTGAAAATCTATCTGGTACAGCTTTACAAGCAGAAGATATTGTAGGGAAAGATGTTGCTGTATTTTACACATTCACGACATTTAGCATTCCTGCACAAACAACACCATCAAAAATCATTGTTTTAAGCTACGATGAAGAAGAAGAGGTTTCGGAGGAAATGTCAGCTATTCAACAAATTATTGACAATGATTCCTATGTAGTAAATGGTGTGAAGATGGTACCACTTCGATTAATTGCTGAAAAGTTAGGGTGGACTGTAAAATCAACAGGTAAAGGAGCGATTCTATCTAAGCAAAATGCTTCATTTACGATTACACGCGGTGAAAAGGCATACGGACATAACCGCGCATTGCATTATTTTGAAGAAGCACCTGCTTTACTAGAACCAACCAAAACATATGTACCTGTAGATTTTGTTGAGTTATTATTACCATAATTTTTAGGTCATACATGTTAGATGAGATGGGCATTTGTCAATAGTCAGCGAGGTGTGTTGCACAATACAACACACCTCGCTTTAATCTTTTACTAACTGCCCATTTTTAAATTCAAATAGCGCAAAATCGTCCGCTACGAATGTATTTGGGAATACTGTCTGCGCTTCATTCACTAATTTTTCTACATCCTGCTTTAAAAAACGAGCGCTAATATGTGTCATAATTAAGTTCTTTGCCTTTGCTTTTTTAGCGACGGTAGCGGCTTCTACATTTGTTGCATGCCCATAACTAGCAGCTAAATTTGTTGTAGAAGCATCAAATGTCGCTTCATGTACAACGAGATCTGCCTCTTTTGCAAGGATAATAGAAGCATCACAATATTTTGTGTCGCCTAAAATCGTCACAGTAAACCCTGGTTTAGGTGCACTCAACACATCGTTTGCTTTAACGATAGTGCCATCTTCAAGCGTTACATTATGTCCTAGCTTTAACTCTTTATAAAGCGGTCCACGAGGCACACCAAGCGCCTGCGCTTTGTCGACGAGTAATTGTCCGGGTAAATCTTTTTGTTCAATACGGTAGCCGAAGCATTCAATCACATGTTGTAATTTTTTAGCATGTACAACAAAATGTGCATCTTCATACACGATCCCTTCTTGTACGTCAATAAAGTGAATCGGGTAGGTCAAATGTGTGTTAGACATTTGAAGAGCTGTTTCAATAAATGAGCGAACATGAGCAGGCCCATAAATAGTTAATGGTGATTCACCACCTAAAAATGAACGAGAGCTTAAAAAGCCTGGAAGACCAAAAATATGGTCGCCATGTACATGAGTAATAAAAATTTTATCGATACGGCGTGGTCTTATCGCTGTACGTAAAATTTGATGTTGTGTTCCTTCTCCGCAATCGAATAACCAAATACTACCGATTTCATCTAATAGCTTAAGGGCGATGGATGTTACATTGCGTTCTTTGGAAGGCATACCTGCTCCTGTTCCTAAAAATTGTAGTTGCATAAAATTCCTCTTTTCGTTTATTGCTGCATTGCCTCATGAAAATAATCAATTGGCACAAATAGTCCAACTTTACCATGCTCTTCTGTTTTTAATGTAGCAAAGACAACACCGATCACTTCGCCTGTTTCTGTAATAACAGGACTGCCGCTATTGCCTTTATAAACAGGGGCTTGCATCATCATAACAGGCTGATTCCAATCCGTTAACTGTATCCAATTGAGGACCGTTCCTTCGTTTGCAATGCCTGTAAAATATAACGGGTTCCCGATAAAGTATATATGTTCTTCTGCGTTATACGTATAAGTTTGTGCGACTTGTAAGTGTGGTAAATCCTCACCCGTTACTTTTATAAGTGCTGTATCAATGTCAGGGTAGGTAGCAATTACTTCCGCTTCATATATGCCGTCATCAGGAAACACAACCGTCAATTGGAGTGCATCATCAATCACATGTTCATTCGTAATAATATAACCATCATTTGAAATTGCAAAACCCGTTCCTTTACTATTGCCAGTCGATATTTCTACAACGGCTTTTTTATATTGTTGAATATCTTCCTGATTCGATAATTTAGTAGATACTTGTAAAAATTCAATAGCAGGAATGGAGTATATATTAAATACAATGGCAAATGTATTAAAAACAAGTATACATGCCATGATCCACACAAATAGCCGAATGATAGGTGTTTGTCGTTTTTTTACAACACCATGTTTTCGGCGTTCTCGTTCTTCTGCCAATGCTTTTTGCTGTTCTTCTAGTACGAGCTCTAAAAATTCTTCTTCAGTAAGTTCTTCGTGTTTAGTTGAATGGTTTTCTGTCATATAAAAGAGCCTCCTATATCCATTTAAGTGTAATAGATGAAATACAGTGTAGCAATGGATAAGTAGGGGACTTCTATTAATAGAATGATAACATTGTCTTAAAGTAGCTCTAGTATTAATTGGACGATTAAAATCGCTGTAATGAGGCGTAATAAGTACTTCGCTAGTTTGGCACTGATTTTCCTTGCTAAGATTATGCCGAGTTGCGCGCCCATGATGGAACCAATCATTAAAGCGAGTGTTTCTGCCCATAATATTTGTCCATTTACAATATACATCAATGCTGCACCGAAACATGTAGCAAAGATGCCGACGCGCCCTAATACAACTGCCTTCATATAAGCTAATTTTTCACTTGCATAAATGTATAAAAGAAGTGTGCCACTTCCTGGGCCGAATAGGCCATCGTAAATACCAACTCCAATAAGTAGGGAAGCTGTTCGTTTTTTTACATGTAGTTGCAATTGTTCTCCGAAATCTGTTTTTCCGAAAAATGAGAGAACAAAAGCAAACAGTAATAAGCATATAGCGATTATTGTCAGTGTTTGTTCTGTAAATAATGCCGCAAGTCCTCCACCTAATAATCCACCGATAAAGCAAAGTACGATAATGGGGAATACTTCTTCCCTAGTTATTTCTTTTCGTTTGAAGACGGAATAAAAGTTTGACAAGGTAGAGACGGTATTCGCTACTTTATTTGCTCCAATCGCAGCGTGTACAGGCATGCCAAGTAATAGCATTGTCGGCAATGTAATGAGTCCACCACCACCAGCAAGTGTGCCAATCACATTTCCGAAAAAACCAATCACAAATAAGATGAATAACATAAAAATCCTTCTTTCAACGATGAATACTTTTATAACTGTACAGGAAAGCTAAGTGAAAAGAAATATTAAGGGCGTGTATGTTTCATGTAAAGATAGTGTTTAAAATGTGGATAAATTGTGTCATTGTGTAGTTTTTCACATGGTTTTAGTAGAGCTACTTTGTGAAATCATTCATATATTGCATGAGAAAATGAAACGTGTACTACTTCACAAAAAAACCTATGCTATAAAACGGTTCATAAAATGTAAGTGCTTTCTTTAATTATATTAATATAATTAATTTAGACCCTTATATGGTGACTTTAATTTGTGAAATATTGAGCGTTTGATGAGGAAATAAGGGTTTTGAACGAATAGGGATTTTTTTTCAAAAAAAAATAATATTATTGTTGACTTTGCTTTGGTAAAGCAATATGATACTGAAATATAAAGAAATACAAATAGAAAGAAAATTGTGATTAATTAGGAGGGGTTCAACAATGGATTTAATGAAAAAGGCTTTAGAAATGCATGAACACTTTGGTGGGAAGATGGAAATACGTTCAAAGGTACCTGTACAAGATAAGTATGATTTAAGTTTAGCGTATTCACCAGGGGTGGCAGCTCCGTGTATCGAAATCGAAAAAAATCCTTCGTTAGTTTATGACTATACGATGAAAGGCAACTTAGTTGCGATCGTAACAGATGGTACAGCAGTTTTAGGGTTAGGGGATATTGGACCAGAAGCGGCATTGCCAGTAATGGAAGGGAAAGCATTATTATTAAAGCGCTTTGCAAATGTAGATGCTGTACCTGTATGTTTAGATACGAAAGACGTAGATGAAATTGTACGTGTTGTAAAAGCCATTTCGCCAACTTATGGTGGGATTAACTTAGAAGATATTTCTGCTCCACGTTGTTTTGAAATTGAAGACCGTTTACGTGCAGAATGTAATATTCCTGTATTCCATGATGACCAACATGGAACGGCAATCGTAGTAGGTGCAGGACTAATTAATGCAAATAAGGTCATCGGTAAAGATATTGAAACGATGAAAGTTGTGATTAACGGTGCTGGTGCTGCAGGTATTGCGATTTTACGTATTTTACGACAAATGGGGTATAAAAACGTTGTGATGTGCGATACAAAGGGGATTATTTATGAAGGTCGTCCTGAAGGGATGAACCCAATTAAAGACGGTATTGCCAATTTAACAAATCCTGAGGGGTTACGCGGTTCATTAGATGATGCATTAGTAGGTGCAGATGTATTTATCGGTGTATCTGTTGCAGATCTATTAACAGAAGCGCATATTAAATCAATGGCAAAAGACCCAATCGTATTTGCATTAGCAAATCCGAACCCAGAAATTACGCCTGCAAATGCAAAAGCGTGGGGTGTACGTATTATCGGTACGGGGCGCTCTGACTATCCAAATCAAATTAATAATATGTTAGCATTCCCAGGTATTTTCCGTGGTGCATTAGACGTGCGTGCTACAGATATCAATGAAACGATGAAATTAGCTGCTGTAGAAGCGATTGCATCCCTTGTGACAGACGAAGAGTTAAATGAAGAATTCGTTGTACCAAGCTCAATGGATGAGCGTGTGGCAGGTGTAGTAGCTAAAGCAGTTGGTTCCGCGGCAATTGATTCAGGTGTATCTGAACTATTCAATCAGCCACTAAAAGATATCGTTGCTATGTAATCAATTACTGCACATTAATGTGGGGTAAAAAAAGAGGATGTTTGAAAAGTGTTAACTTTTCAAACATCCTCTTTTGCATATCCGCTAAAATAAATCGTTTTTTTAATTATTCAGCTAACATGATTTTTTCAAGCTCTAAAGGCTCGATATAAGTGTCGCCTTTATAAGCGCGCATATTGCCACCAGAAATTTCATCGATTAATAAAATTTCATTTGTTTTTGCGTCGCGACCGAATTCTAATTTAATATCGTAAAGTGTTAAGCCCTTTTTCGCTAGCTCAGCCCCTACAAATTTTGCAATTTCAACTGTGCGTTCTTTTAAGGTAGCATATTCTTCTAAAGAAAGAATACCTAACATATTTAAAGCATCTGCTGAGATAGGAGGGTCTTGACGATCGTCATCTTTAATTGTTACTTCAACGAACGCATCTAAATCTTGACCTTCTTTTACATATGCACCATAGCGACGTAAAAATGAACCTACAGCTTTAAAGCGGCAAATAACTTCTAAGCCGTTACCAAATACTGTAGCTGGCTTTACAGTCATTGTTGCCTCTTCAAAATTAGCATCTACGAAGTGAGTTGGTACGCCTTGCTCATTTAATTGTGAATAAAAGAATTGAGTTAGTTTAAGACCGGCTAATCCGGCACCTTCAATTGTTAAACCGACAGTATTTGCACCTGGATCGAATACGCCGTTTTCACCTGTTACATCGTCTTTGAATTTTAATAGGTAATGACCATCTTCTAATTTAAATACATCTTTCGTTTTACCAGTATAGATTAATTCCACAAAAAACCCTCCAATTTGAATGTCGTAATCATTATAACACGAATATTTAATCGTTGTGAATATAAAAATGTTCGTATTTTTAAAGAGAGACGTCTAACAATTATCCATGAAAAAGATGATGACCTCAGTCATCATCTTTTCCATATAATAAGGGTAAAAGTATTAGTATACGCCTTCAGCTACCATACCGTCTGCAACTTTTACAAAACCAGCAATGTTTGAACCAACTACTAAGTTGCCAGCGTAGCCATATTTTTCAGCCGCTTCTTTCGATTCTGTGTAGATTGATTTCATAATATCTTGTAATTTTTCATCTACTTTGTTGAATGACCAAGCTGTACGACTAGAGTTTTGTGCCATTTCAAGTGCTGATACAGCTACACCGCCAGCGTTCGCTGCTTTGGCAGGACCGAAGTAAATATCATTTTCAAGATAAATATTGATTGCTTCTAAATCAGATGGCATATTCGCACCTTCAGCAACGAATTTTGTACCGTTTGCTACTAAAATGCGTGCAGATTCACTGTTGATTTCGTTTTGCGTTGCACATGGAAGGGCAATGTCACATGGAATTGTCCAAATGCTTGTGCAACCTTCATGATATTCTGCGTTCGGGCGGTAGTTTAAGTAAGTGTGAATACGATCGCCTTTTACTTCTTTAATTTCTTTCACTGCTGCAAGATCGATACCTTCTGGATCGTAGATGTAACCAGCTGAATCTGAACATGCAACCACTTTAGCGCCGTAGTGTTGCGCTTTTTCGATTGCGTAGATTGCCACGTTACCTGAACCAGATACGACTACAGTTTTATTTAAGAATGATTCACCTTTTTCACGTAACATTTCAGCTGTGAAGTATACTAAGCCGTAACCAGTTGCTTCTTTACGGGCTAACGAACCGCCGTAACCAGGTTTTTTACCAGTTAATACACCAGCTTCATATGCACCACGAAGGCGTTTGTATTGTCCCCACATGAAACCAACTTCACGAGCGCCTACACCGATATCACCTGCAGGAACGTCGACATCTGGACCGATATGACGGTATAATTCAGACATGAACGCTTGGCAGAAGCGCATAATTTCTGCATCTGATTTCCCTTTTGGATTGAAGTCAGAGCCACCTTTACCACCACCGATTGGTTGGCCAGTTAAAGCGTTTTTAAAGATTTGCTCGAAAGCAAGGAATTTCATAATGGATTCGTTTACTGTTGGGTGGAAGCGAAGACCACCTTTATATGGTCCGATTACGTTGTTGAATTGAATACGGTAACCGCGGTTTACTTGAACTTGGTTATTGTCATCTTGCCATGCAACGCGGAATGAGATGATACGGTCTGGCTCTACGATACGAGATAAAATATTGTGTTCGATATATTCAGGATGCTGTGCAACTACAGGTGTTAAAGAAAATAAAATTTCTTCAGCTGCTTGCAAGAATTCAGGTTGATGTGCATTTTTTTGTTTTAATTGTTCGAACACGCTGTTGATATATTCTTTTGCACGTGTATCGTTTGTCATTACTGATGTCGTCATTGTGTAACCCCCAAAAAATTTGATAGCAGTATCGTATTATGATTTTTCTAACAATTCAATATCATTTTTAGTTCACGTGTCGTTGAGAGGTTCATGTTAGATTGAAAAAAATGGAATTAAAATTATATTAGAATAATATAATTTTGGCATTTAAAAGAAGGAGAGATGGCTTATTATTCAGTTGTTAATCGATGCGGATGCCTGTCCAGTTGTTGATTTGGCGCTATTTATCTCATCTCAATATGAGATTAAACCTATCTTATTTTGCGATACGTCACATCGAATTGAAAGACAGAATGTAATAACAATTATTGTACCCAAAGGACCCGATTCAGTTGATTTTAAGCTAGTGAATACGCTTTCAAAGGGAGATATCGTTATTACGGGTGATTATGGGCTTGCAGCGATGTGTATTGCCAAAGGTGCATATGTCGTGGACTCTAATGGAAAAGAAATGACATCTGACAATATAGACCAATTACTTACATTTCGATATGAAAGTGCTAAATTTAGACGTGCTGGTGGCAAATTAAAAGGGCCAAAAAAGCGAACGGAAAAAAATAATATTTCGTTTGAAATGAAATTTCGACAAATTTGTGAACAAGCTATTCAAGTACGAAAAGAGGGGGGCAAATAATGAACAATTCAGTTGATATAGTAAAATTATGTTCGGATTTTCCGGTGGTTCAGCAATTAGTAGATGGAAAATATGTGCTTTGGATTAATAAAAAACGTAAAGTAGAGCATGCTATTTCGGTTGTATCAATGGAAGAAGTAGAAGAAGCTAAAGCGAGGTTAGAGCGCTTTTCTTCATATTTAAAAGTAGCATTTCCTGAAACGAAAATTTCAAACGGTATTATTGAATCGGATATTAAGGAAATTGCAGCGATGAAAAGGCTAATTGAGGGGCGTCGTGCAATTAAAATTCCTGGCCGATTGATGCTAAAATGTGATCACGCCTTACCGATTTCAGGGTCAATTAAAGCGCGAGGTGGCATTTATGAAGTACTAAAATATGCGGAAATGTTAGCGATAGAGCATGGTTATTTAAAAGTAACGGATAATTATGCGGTTTTGAACGAGCCGCATATGAGAAAATTTTTCAGTCAATACAAAATTGCAGTTGGTTCGACAGGAAATTTAGGGTTAAGTATTGGTATTATCAGTGCAAAACTAGGCTTTCATGTAACAGTTCATATGTCTGCCGAGGCTAAGAAGTGGAAGAAAGAGCTACTCCGTTCACTAGGTGTCGTCGTTGTGGAATATGAACAAGATTATAGTGTGGCTGTGGAAAGAGGAAGGAAAGAGGCTACAAATGATCCAATGTGTCACTTTGTGGATGATGAAAATTCAAAGGATTTATTTGTAGGGTATGCTGTTGCCGCACTGCGATTAAAAGAGCAGTTAAAGGAACTGAAAGTAAAAGCAGATGCGGATCATCCGTTATTTGTTTATTTACCGTGTGGTGTCGGTGGTGGACCAGGTGGCGTTGCCTATGGGCTCCAGCAAGTTTTCGGAGAGCATGTGCATATTTTTTTCGGTGAACCGATGCAATCCCCGTGTATGATGCTCGGAATGATGACAGGGCTTCATGACGGCATTTCGGTACAAGATATTGGTTTAACGAATGAAACAGAGGCGGACGGTTTAGCCGTAGGGCGTGCATCTAAATTTGTTGGTTCCATAATGGATACCGTCATAAGTGGATGTTATACAGTGGATGATAGTTTTCTATTTAGAAGCTTAAAAGCGATGTATGAGCAAGAAAATATCTTTATGGAGCCATCTGCACATGCGGGGGTATTCGGTCCGATTCAATTAGTCTATGAAGGAAAAGAGTATATAGAAGCACATGACTTAGCAAATAAAATGCATAATGCCGTACATCTTGTATGGTCAACAGGCGGGAATATGGTACCTGAAGCGCTTCGTCAAATATACTTGAAAACAGAGAAATAGGGAGAAACAGTGTGTTAGCATCATTAGTAATTGGCGCATTTATTGCGGCTGGTATTTTAGATTTATTGTTACGTAAGAAATTTAGTATCGAAACAAATAAAAAATTTTCTGACCAATTTTTAAATAAAGGGCATATGGTTTTTGAAATACTCATAGGTGTAGCATTTTTAATGTTTATTTCAACAAGTGGTGTTGTCGGAAAACAATTATATATACTACTATTTTTATTTTTCGCTATGCTATATGCCGTCCGAGCATTACTTGAACGACTACTTCAACGGGAAAAGAAGAAATATATCATTTCACTGATGTACGTAACGATTTGTCTTGTTTGTAGTGTGGGGATTTTATTAGTTATGTAGTTTTTATTGCAAGAAAAAAGGGAAATGGACCATCCATTTCCCTTACGCTTTATTCGCCAATTTTTTCAGCTTGTACTTCTTCTACTGTTTGCTCTACTTCGGCACGTGTCATTTTTTCACGACCATCTTTCATCGCTTTTAATGTTTTATGTGCTAAAGCATGTGGTATTTTAGCGAATAAGTAAATCGTTCGTTTACTAGTGACGCTCTTCATATATTCGTCACCATAGCTTAACTGCTCATCTGCATAAGCAAATAAATCATCACGCGTCCAGCCTGTTGGGACAAAGCTAACACCACGGTCATCCATATCTTCCTCTTGGTTACGTAAAATGTTTACCGCTTGTAACCCACGACCATAACCAATAGCTAATTCAGGATCCGTAATTAGCCCCGTTTTCCATTCCCATAACTCCGAAAGCATGCGACCAACTAAGCCAGCAACATAATATGTATACTCATCTAAGTCTTCGCGTGTTTCAACATGCCAATTGCGTTTGGCCCATTTGCCCATACCCATAGCCATTTCTTCGCAGGCAGTTAAAATAATTGGGCGAGCGCCAGCAGGGCAAAACTCAATCCAATCTTTCAGACGAAGCGTTACTTCTGGCATTTTTTCTTTTTCAGCACCTAAAAATTCAAAGTATTGTGTTTCATTGAATGGTTCTTTAAGTAGGTGTTGTACATTCATTAAAATATCATGCTTGATATCATTATCTACATCTTCATGATCTTCAATTTCATCTAGTGCACGCATACAAAGATAAGCGGCACCTACGGCAAATTTCAATTCTTTCTCTAAAAATGTAATTGGGATGTAAAATGTACGGCTCGTTTCTTTGAGTACACGCATTGCATCTTTTTGCAGTGCTTTTTCGTTCATTGAGTGTTCCTCCAGTCTTTCATGCTTACCCTTCCTATCGTACCCCAAATTGCATAAAAGATAAAATACAAAGTACAACAATCTCTCTAATAAAATAACGAATATTTTCTAGATACCACTAAAAATAAGGAAAAACAACATATCTTAATGTCCAATTCTAGTGATTTGCGCTACAATATTAATAGGGAGATTGGGTGTTTTCTTGGATATCTGCACAAAAAGAACAGTATTTCGATCGAGAAGTGTCTTTCTAATCTCGGAAAGTTGAAGGTGAACGAAGTGATGCGAAAAAATACATATATTTGTATTGATATTGAGGCGGCATTAATACGTGGTCGACAATACATGATTGAGCTAGGGGCTGTTAAATGGAATCCAGATGGTACAATGGACACGTTTACACAGCTTATTCAGCCATATAAATTTAAAAAATTAAATTCCCATATTCAAAAATTGACGGGGATTACAACGGAACAACTGTTGGGGGCACCGTCTTTTAAGGAAGCGATGTATACATTTAAACGTTGGTGTAAAGGGGATTGCATCTTTTTGACGTTTGGTGAGTTTGATCGAAAAGTATTTGAAGATGAACTTGGGCGTAATTATATGAAAAGTGACTTCATCTTTCCGATGATCGATTTTCAACAAAAGTATATGATTGCCCATCATATAAAGGAACAACCTAGTTTAGCAGGATTAATGAAGCAATTAGGGCTAGAGGCAGAGGTACAGCACCGTGCACTTGCGGATGCGGATAGTTTACGCAAAATTTTTGAAGCAACGAACGGTGAATGGTTAATTGAACAGCAAAAAACAAATCATTTACGTGTTATTTTATCGAGCTTAAAGCCTATGGAAACACATTATGATTTAGTGTTATGTTCGATTGATTTGCAGGTGCAACGAAATGGGATTGTAATGGAAAAGGTTTCGACAATTTATGAGCAGCTAGAATTTTCAGTTCATGAAGAACAGCGAACAAATAATGAAGGTGAAACGGAAATGGTGCAATTGACGACAATCCACCCGAGCGAAATAGCAAAGAACATGTTAGCCCAGCTTGTACAAACGGTTGATAGTAAAGTGATTTTAACGCGTGCGGGATTGCGTCCTTTATCCAAAGTTTTTCGCTTACATAGCTGCAGTATGCCTAAAACAGAGATGATGACATTGCAACAAATTTTACGTGATGAGGAAGCGATTGCTCGTTTTTCTATGCAAGATGAGCCTGTACATGTATTCGAAGCGAAAATCTGTCATTTGTTAAAAAAATATGAGCATCTTCTTGTTGAAGAATTTACAAAACGAGATTTATTTCCGAAAGAAACTATTGAACTGTAGTACAATTATGCCATACTATGGTGATTGGAAACGTTATCATTAGAAAAGGGAGAATGAAAAGGAGCAAGGTGAATGGTAAAAATAGTAGGTATTGATACTGGGGGTACACTCACGAAGCTTGCATATATGAATGAAGATGGAGCATTAATACTCGAAGTTTTTCCCTCAAATGAGATGGAACTTGTGAAACAGTGGCTAGACCGACACTCGCAAATTGAAACAATTGGGGTGACCGGTGGACGTATTGAACAATTACGCGATATTTTACAAACAACTAAATCTATTCATTATATTGTAGAATTTGAAGCGACATTAAAAGGAGTCCGTTATTTGCTTGAAAAAGAGGGACATCACATTGAACGTAGTGTCATTACAAATATAGGTACTGGCACATCAATTCATTATATGGATGGGAACTCTCATGCTCGTGTTAGTGGAACAGGAATAGGTGGAGGCACACTTGTTGGGTTGGCCGCGTTATTAACAGGCATTACAGATTTTGAGGAAATTAAATCGCTTGCAGCGCATGGAAACCGTGCTTTTATTGATTTATTAGTAAAAGATATTTATCAAGGAATGGATACACCAATTGACGGGAATTTAACAGCTAGTAATTTCGGGAAAATAGGGATTACAGAAGTAGTCGATCACCCGAAAGAAGATGTATTAGCCACAGTACAAGGGCTTGTTGGGGAAGTGTTGACAACATTAAGTATTCAAGTTGCTGAAGAGCGAAAGGTCGAGCATATCGTTTTCATCGGCTCTACGTTAACGGATAACGAAAATCTCAAAAAAGTGCTTTCATACTATACAACTTTAAAAAAGCATACACCTATCTTCTTACAAGATTCTGGATTTTCCGGGGCGGTTGGTGCATTACTGAATATTATGGAATATAGCAATCAACATTAAATGCTTAGCTAGTAAACAAAATTTCTGTTTACTAGCATTTTTATTTACACAGATAAAAAAGAAGCGTAAAATAAAGACTGTTATTATTTACTTAGGTAAATAAAATGGAGGGGAATAAGATGAATCCACTATTTCATACATTTTTTCAACAATATCGTTATTTAGTAAACCATTTAAATGATGTATTGAAAGAACATGGCTTATATAGCTCGCAATGGACGATTTTATTTGTGTTAAAAGAGCGGGGACCAATGACTTTAACGGCTATTTGGAAGTATTTAAATGTAGAAGCGCCAACTGTTACACGAACCGTTACAAGACTCGAAACATTAGGGCTTGTCAGACGGGAAGAGGGAACGGATCGTCGCGAAAAAATTGTCCATTTAACAGAGCAAGCGCTTGCGTTAATGCCAGCAGTCGAACAATCAGTGCTTGAATTTGAAAGGAAGATGACCGTCCATTTAACCGATGAAGATACAACACAACTGATGGAATTGCTACAGAAGATGAAAGGTTGATTGTTTTGGAAGTAAAAAATCAAATATTTACGAAGCGTTTTATCGCGCTGTTTTTAACGAATTTATCTATCTTTTTAGTATTTTACGCGCTAATCGCGACGTTACCGCTTTATGTGACAGGGAATTTAGGACGAACAGATGATGATGCCGGTTTACTTGTAACGGCTTTTTTAATTTCTGCTATTATTGTCCGACCATTTAGCGGGAAGTTACTTGATATATATGGCAAGAAAAAAATACTTGTATTAAGCGTTGTTTTGTATTTAGTTTGTACAATCCTCTATCTGTTTGTTCAGCCGTTTGCTATTTTACTAGTATTACGCTTTTTCCAAGGGATTTGGTTTAGTATCGCGACAACCGCTGCGGGGGCGCTTGCGGCAGATATTGTGCCGAAAGAACGAAAAGGAGCAGGGCTCGGTTATTATACAATGTCCACCAATTTAGCTGTTGTCATTGGACCGTTCATTGGTTTGTTAGTTGTACAAGCAGTATCGTTTAAACTGTTATTTATAGTGTTATCAGTCATTGGATTATTAGGCTGTTTAATTGCATTAACGATACGGACAAATGATCTAGTCGCACCAGAAGTAGAGGGCCGCCGATTCCATTTTACATTTGATGATTTATTTGAGCGAAAAGCATTGCCTATCGCATTTTTAGCTGCTTTGCTTGCGTTATCTTATTCGAGTGTCCTATCGTTTATTTCAATCTATGCAGAGCAACGAGATATGCTAACAGTGGCGAGCTATTTTTATGCGGTATTCGCAGCGGCGATGCTCATTACGCGTCCTTTTACAGGTAAACTATACGATCAAAAGGGACCTCGATTCGTTATGATCCCATCGTTTATTATTTTCTCAGTAGGATTATTTTTATTAGCCTTTATGGCAAGTGCTTGGCAGTTTATCGTGGCTGCGATTTGTATTGGAATTGGTTACGGTACATTAACGACAAGTATGCAATCTCAAGCTGTTCAATCGGCGTTACAAAATCGTAGTGGTTATGCCACGGCAACGTATTTTACATTATTCGATAGCGGAATTGCGGTAGGTTCATATGTACTTGGATTACTTGCTGTCACATTTAACTATCAAATGGTTTATATGCTTTGCGGATTATTATTAGTAATAAACATGGTTTTATATATAGGTTTTTCAAACAAAACGAGTGCTAAGTAGCGCTCGTTTTTTAATTGACATAAATA
This sequence comes from Lysinibacillus sp. LZ02, assembly GCF_050613145.1. GTDB lineage: Bacteria > Bacillota > Bacilli > Bacillales_A > Planococcaceae > Lysinibacillus_B. Next base: position 1,632,256 of record NZ_CP192507.1, read on the forward strand.
TGTCAAGAGTGGAGTATAATGCAATGAATTTAATAATTAACTCATTATAACCTAGTAACTATTTGTTACTAAGAGAATACGAATATAAGGGAGGATGATATTTAAACGATAATATTATATTTTGGCTCGATGCTAAAATCTGTTCCTGTCTTATGGCTAGCATAGATTGATAAGTAGCCAATGTGTGAGGATATACAGGTAAAGTACATATTTTGGTTAAGAGCCTACATTAATGAAGGTAGTATCGTGAGCTTGTATGAAATATTTATTCAGAGGGGGCATTTCATGGGAGATAACCAGAATGTATCGAGACGCGATTTTTTAAAAACGACAGGTATTGCAACGGGAACATTAGTTGGTGGGGGATTAATTGGTGGGTTGATTGGGTACAACATGAAAGGCTCAGGTGACACAAAGCCAGTAGTTGAACAAGAAACAACGAAACAGAACGATAATCACAATCATACAGAGACGAATACGGGAGCGCCCATTAGAGGTCGTATGTTCTTTACAAATCAACGAGATTTTCATGTATTGTCTGAAGCGACAGAACGTATTTTTCCTGAAGATGATTTAGGTCCGGGTGCCATTAAATTAGGTGTACCATACTTTATTGATTATCAATTAGCAGGTGCATATGGGAATAATGCGAAGGAATATATGCAAGGGCCTTTCTATGAAGGTGCGCCTACACAAGGATACCAAAGTAGGTTAACTCGTGCTGAAATTTTTAAACAGGGCGTTCACAAAATAGAAGAAGAAGCACAGAAGCGCTTTAGTATGACATTTGTAAAGCTTGAGCCAGAGCAAATGGACGAGATCTTAACAGCGTTTCAAAAAGGTGAAGTAGAGATGGCAGGTATTGCATCCAGTTATTTTTTCACATTACTTCGTTCGGCAACATTAGAAGGTGTTTACTCAGACCCGATGTACGGCGGAAACTACGATATGGCAGGATGGAAAATGAAGAACTTCCCAGGACATCAAATGGCTTATACACAATATATTGAACAAGAAGAATTTATCGTCATTGAACCAAAATCTTTAGGGAGTTAACTATCTTTTTTAGAATGGGGGGTTCTGATGGTCACAACATTACCAAGTGTGGATGTTGTAACAGTAGGCGTTGGTTGGACAGGTGGTATTGTTGCAGCAGAATGTGCAAAAGCAGGGCTGAAAGTAGTTGGTTTAGAACGTGGGCAAAAACGTGGGACAGAAGATTTTTTAATGGTGCATGATGAGTATCGATATGCGATGCGCTATGAACTAATGCAAAACTTATCAAGGGAAACGGTTACATTTCGAAATCATCAACAAATGCGAGCGTTGCCAATGCGTCAACATGGCTCATTCTTATTAGGAGAAGGTCTTGGCGGGGCGGGGACACATTGGAACGGTATGACATATCGTTTTTTACCGTATGATTTCCAAATTAAGACGATGACAGAAGAACGATATGGACCTAATAAATTAACGAAGGATTACATTTTACAAAACTGGGGTATGACATATGAGGAGTTAGAGCCTTACTTTGATAAATTCGAAAAAACAGCAGGTATTTCAGGGGAAAATAAAAATCCCCATGCAGGATTTAGATCGAGTGATTATCCTACGCCACCGTTGAAGAAAACACCAATTTTAAAACGTTTTGAAGAAGCAGCAAAAAGTTTAAAATTAAATCCATCAATGGGACCGTCAGCGAATTTATCGCAAGCCTACACAAATCCGGATGGACAAACAATCAACGCTTGTCAATATTGTGGTTTTTGTGAGCGATTTGGCTGTGAGTACGGAGCAAAATCTTCGCCAGAAATAACGGTTATCCCAACTGCACTAGCTACAGGCAACTACGAAGTTCGCTTTAATGCAAACGTTGTGGAAATTTTAACGCAAGGTGATAAAGCGACGGGTGTACGTTATATGGATGTACAAACGGGCGAAGAGTTTATTCAGCCTGCCAGTGTTGTTGTGTTAACGAGCTATGTATTAAATAATGCAAAGTTATTAATGGTATCCAATATTGGAGAAATGTATGATCCAACGACAGGACGCGGTACATTAGGGCGTAACTACTGTTATCAAATTTTGCCGGGTGCCACAGGTTTTTACGATGAACAGTTTAATACGTTTATGGGAGCCGGTGCTTTAGGTATGAGTTTAGATGATTATAACGGTGATAATTTCGATCATAGTAATGTAGATTTCGTACACGGTGGAATCATTTCCATTTCGCAAACAGGAACTCGTCCGATTGCATCAAATCCAACACCACCAGGTACACCGAACTGGGGAGCGGAGTTTAAAAAACAATCAATCTATCACTATACACGTACATTATCGGTAGGTTCACAAGGGGCGTCGATTGCACATAAACAAAACTATATGACGTTAGACCCCGTTTATAAAGATGCATACGGACTACCGTTACTACAAATTACGTATAATTTTACAGATCAAGATCGTGCATTGCATAAATTTATTTCGCAACGAGCGGCTGAAATTGCGAAAGAGATGGGAGCTAAAGAAGTCGTACCACGCTCAGAAATTACAGATTATAATATTGTCCCTTATCAAACTACCCACAATACGGGTGGAACGGTGATGAGCTTAACACCAGAAGAAGGTGTTGTGAATAAGTATTTACAACATTGGGATGTAGAAAACTTATTTGCTGTCGGAGCTGGAAACTTTGCTCATAATAGTGGTTATAATCCCACGGGTACGGTAGGTGCGCTTGCCTATCGCTGTGCAGAAGGTGTAGTTAAATATAGCCAAACAGGTGGCTCATTAGTATAAAAAGGAGGGGGTATTATGGGCAGCATTGGTGCAATTGGTGTGCCGGGGTTAATCATTATTTTAGTTATTGTGTTAATTATTTTTGGTCCGAAAAAGCTACCGGAAATTGGTGGGGCAGTAGGGAAGACTTTCTCTGAATTTAAAAGACATACAAAGGATTTAATTGAGGAAGATGATGAAGTAAAAAAGAAAACACAAGACTCAGTTTAATGAGGTTTGCCTATGGATCCGTATGAATCAAATAATATGAGTCCGTTAGAAATGGAAAAAAATACACGAGACGCTAATGCAGATAAGAAGAAGGAAGAACTATTACAGGATGATGTGCAGGAAGCGAGGGAAGAAGTAAGGAAGCTGGAATCTAATGCAAACGCTTACGTACAGGCATTTATGGCACATGTGTATGAGCTAAGGAAACAAATTATTAAAACATTAATTATCTTTATAATTTTCTTTGCAGCGATTTTCTTTTCGATTGATAAGTGGTTTCCTATAGTGACGAATAATTATCCGCTTGTCGTGCTTGGTCCGCTGGAAATCATTAAATTTTATACACTTGTAAGTGCAGTGTTAGCCTGTGGACTTGCATTACCATTTTTCATTCATTTTATGTGGGCATTTATCAAGCCAGGATTAAAAGACATAGAAAGTCACTTTTTGAAATTTTATTCGCCTATTATTCTCTTATTATTTATTGGTGGACTGGCGTTTGGCTACTTCATTGTAAACCCATTAAGCTATAGTTTTCTTATTAGTTTAGGGACTAACAATTTTGAAATTATGATATCTGCGGGACAATATATACATTTTTTGATGATGACGACATTACCTCTAGGGTTTATGTTTGAATTGCCGATCATTGCATTATTTCTATCGCATATCGATATGCTAAAAGCGGAAAGTATGAAAAAAATCCGAGGCTATTCTTATTTGTTTATGGCGTTGGTTTCAGCGCTTATTACACCGCCTGATTTCATAAGTCAATTGCTAGTCATGTTCCCAATGATTTTACTTTATGAAGTAAGTATATTTGTCGTAAGGAGATTTGAAAATAGACAATCTGTAGAAAAATCAACGTCTTTAAATAATTAATTTAGTGTAGTGTAGCTCGAGTAGACCTTCAATCTATTCGAGCTGTTTATTTTCTTGTAACAAATCAATTAGGTTGGGCGAAGGTACTACTGTCACATAAGTAAGCGTAAAGGGACCGATACGAAATTTGTTTAAAACTTAATAGCAGGTATGGAATTAATGATTTTAATTTTGTTGAATAGCTTGTCTAGCTAATGCATCAGCGGCTTTATTTTGATTATCTGGAATCCATTTAATAAAGAATAAATCGATTTCTTCTATTAACTGTAAGGCACGTGTTAAATATGGTTTAAATTCTTCGTTTTTTACATAAGCTTTTTCGACGGAGCTCACGACAATTTTAGAATCTGAACGCATGGAAATCAGGTTTGAACCAAGCTTGACCGCTTCTTCAAGCGCGCGCACAAGTACGGTAAATTCCGCGATATGATTATTTGTTATACCGATATATTCGCTTATTTTAATTTGATGACCTTCCCCTTTAATGTAAATGCCAATGCCACTTTTTCCGGGATTGCCAGCACTCGCTGCATCAATGTAAATTTCTAACATTCATTTTCTCCAATTCTTCTTTTTGTATATTATAGCAAAAAAGAAATGACCTCAAAATGTCTCACGTCCATTTAATACATATGGACTTCAGTGGCTAGGCAATGTACTATTGAATAGTATTCCGCAAATATGGTAGAATAATTAACTAAAACAAAAAAACTTACAGGAGGGCGCTGATGAACAAAGTATCGGTGATGGAAGAAATTGATGCATTAACAGACATATATTGTACAGATTGTCTTGTCATCCGCGACCTTCGAAAAACGCGGGGGAAAACAGGGGCGCATCTTTTCTGTATTAAACAATGTACAGTAGGGGAGCAATTGCAGTTTTTAGGAAAAGAACTAATGAAAGTAAAAGATGGTATGGAATAAATAAAGGACTAACTCCACAAAGTTAGTCCTTTTCATATTTCTCAATTTACATTAAGCTGAGACAGCCGTATACTCTAGTAAATCTTGATAATATTTATTTAATGACGAAGCAGATACACCGAAGCTTTCAGAGATTTCTTTCACTGTAAATGCTTTCCCGTCGAATAGGCCGCGGTCTTGACCGAAACGAATAGCACCAGCTGCAATAGCAGCCGCTTTACGTGCTTTTGGTTGCTGTTCGATTAAGTAGTCTTCTAATGCAACGATTAATGCTTCACTATTACGGTTATGCTCTGCTAAGAAGTTTTTCGTTTGCTCTAATACATCTTGCTCAAACGTTGTAAATTCTTCACCTGCATAGCCACCAGCAACTAAGTTTGTCCATAATGCCAAATGGTTGTCTTTTAAGAATGTAAGTGCATCTTGCTCTTGATTTGCAAACGTTTTTGCGAAGTTTTCAAATACTTTTGTATGCTCAGCAGGGAAGAAGATCATCGTCGATACAGCTAATACATGATCTACTTGTTCTGAACCATCTGGTAATAAGAATGCAAACACATACATACCTTCAGGAATTGGCTTATTGTTTTCGCGGCGAATCATATATGTTTTGCCAGTTAATGCGTGAGCCGCTTTAAAATAACGTTCTTCTACAGTTTCTACGATACCGATGAAAATCTCAGGCGATTGCCATTGTTCGAACAATGAGGCTGTTTGCGGGCGCAATGTGCGTTTCGTTTGTCGTTTTAAATAATTTGTCCAAATGTCTGGGCGTTGGTGGAAGAAAAATTCATCTAGTACAACCGCTTCGATTAATTCACGCTGTAATTTTCCGTTCATCGCAGGTGACCATTCTTTTACTAATTCAATGTATTCGCGAATGTCTTTTCTCTCTGGGTATACAGCATAAAAAGTTTGTAAAGTACTTTCAATTTCCTCATTAACTAAGCTTTTTACATCTACTTGCTGCTTACCTTCACAACATTTTTTATATTTTTTATTGCTACCACATGGGCACAAATCATTACGTCCTACCATGTAAAACACTTCCTTTGTTTATTTAATAAAAATATGAGAGAAATAATAACTACTTAATAATAACGTCAGTTTGTTATTAAGAAAAATGAAAGTATATTTCAAAGATTGTGACATTTGCTTGCTAGTAAATAATCTATGTTTTTTCTAGCGAATATATGACAATATCGATAGTTATGTTTATTTTTCGTAAGAAGGAAATAGAGAGCGTTTGTTCTGATTTCTAAAATAAAAACAGCCTAAGCAGTATCCTTAAGCTGTTTCTTTATGTGTTGTTGATCGTTTATTCATGTAACGTGTTAAATAAATTTGTTCAAATTGAGCTATTAAAGTCCCACATAAAATAAGGGCACCGCCAATGAAGAGTTGGAGTGTCAATACTTCACCGATAAATATCATCGCAAAAACAGCTGCGAAAATCGGCTCCAATGAAAAAATGAGTCCTGTATGCGTAGGAGATGTATACTGTTGTGCAACAGATTGTGCGATAAAACAAAATGCCGTACAAATAACGCCTAATCCTAAAATAGCAATCCAGCTCGTTGACGTGGAAGGCAGTGTAGGAGATTCATAGAGGAATGTGAGAATCAAACCGAATAATCCTGCAAATCCTAATTGATAAGTGCCATATGAAATAGAATCAACCGATTTTGTAAATTTACTATTAAGAATCAGGTAAATTGCATAAGCAACTGCTGCGATTGCAATTAAAACATCCCCTTGCTTAAATGATAGGGAATCTTTTAGTGTGAGTACGGATATACCGAACATCGTAATGATAATAGCGATCGTAACAGCCCTTGATGGCAACTTACGCTCTAAAAAACTAGAAAAAATCGGTACTAATACAACCGTTAAGCTTAAAATAAAACCAGCGTTAGATGCAGTGGTTGTTTGTAATCCGAATAAACTTAATGCGAAAACAGTAAATAGTAAGAAGCCTTGGATACCGGCATATCCTAATGTTTGTATATTGACGTTCCTCATTTTTTTGTAAAAGATGAGCCCGGCCACAACGAAGGCAATGGAACATCTTAGAGCGACGATGTTATATGTATCGAGGGTTTCGAGCCCCATCGTCATAAATGTATAGCTCAACCCCCAAAACATCGTAACGATTACCATCAATAAATTTGCTTTGTTTTGTAAACTCATCCTTTCACCACCATAAAAAACTGTTATAAAACAACTATATAAGGAGCATTGTGATTAGTAAAACGAATGTTTATAATGGTTAACATGAAAGAAATTCATGGATTATTAGAACTAGAGGTACATAAATGATGAGTTTGATTAAATACGAAATTTTGCAAGCGGTTGCAGAAGTACAAAGTTTTACAAAAGCAGCGGAGCAACTAGGATTAACACAGTCAGCAATTAGTCATGCGATATCAAGTTTGGAAAAAGAATTTGGCTTTCCCCTCATTCACCGTAGTCGTGCAGGAGTAAAACTAACAACCGATGGCCAAACAATGCTATTAGCGATGCGGAAAGTGTTACAAGCTGAAGAACTGCTTCAACAACAAGCAGCTCATATTACAGGAGTGACAAAGGGGACAGTACGAATTGGCTTAATCTCTAGTATTTCGACAAAATGGATGCCTAGCATTATTAGAGTGATGGAACAAAGGTATCCGGGTATAAAAATTGAGTTACGTGAAGGCGATTATTATGAAATTGAGCAGTGGCTTGTGAGTGGTGAGGTTGATTGTGGGTTTTTAAATCGAGCGAGTTTTAAACAGTTTCAATATATACCACTCATTAAAGATCCACTTATGTGTATTGTGTCATCAAACAGCTCCCTATATGGGCAAAAGCTAATTGATTTGAAGGAAACGGAAAATGAGCATTTTATTATGCCTTCGTATAAAGGAACGAATGATGTGATCACCATGTTTGAAAAGCATACGATTAAACCGAATATTCGTTTTGAATTATTCGATGAATCAGGTATTATTTCAATGGTTGAACATCATCTCGGTGTATCCATTTTGCCGAAACTTGTTTTAACAGGGCTACCAAGTAATGTTCGTGCGATACCATTTAAACAAGAAACGTTTCGTATCATTGGGTTATCGACAACATATAATATTTCGCCTGCTACGGAAAAGTTTATGGAAATTTTAATGGAATGGTTAGAGGGGAATAAGGACATCGATTACTTATCGAAGGGAACATACTAAATATAAGTGCTTGTGGTAAGGGGAGAGGCTGATGAAAGGGATAATCATAAATGTTATTACAAAAAAACACCGGTATAAGCCGGTGTAACATTACTCTTTAAATACATTTGAAGCTTGTGGTCCACGATTTCCTTCAATTATATCAAAGGAAACAGGTTGTCCTTCCTCTAATGTACGGAATCCTTCTCCACGAATACCAGTGAAGTGTACGAAAACGTCTTCACCATTATTGCACTCAATAAACCCGTAGCCTTTTTCGTTATTAAACCACTTTACTTTCCCTTGGTGCATGAGCGTTCTCCTCCCATACTTACAGATATAATTGTTGTTATCGCAAAATTAAGACAATTACCTTTAAAATATACAGGAACATTTAAAAACTGTCAACAAATTGGCTATATTTTAATCATTTAGAGCGCTTGCAATCGTCGGATATTGTATATAATAAAGTTTGATCACACTTGAAAGTAGGGGGCAACATGACAATCACAAAGCCACTAACAGATTTAGAAATCGCTAATGATGCAACAATGCAAGTAATTACGAACATTGCCGAAAAGGTAAATATTCCAGAAGATGCATTAGAGCAATATGGTCGCTACAAAGCGAAAGTAGATCCAGCTAAAATCCCTGGCGAAGCAACAGATAAAGTTGTTCTTGTTACAGCAATCAATCCGACGCCAGCGGGAGAAGGGAAATCAACTGTTACAGTAGGGTTAGCGGATGCATTAAGTCAGCTAAATGAAAATGTCATTGTAGCACTTCGTGAACCGTCACTTGGTCCTGTGATGGGGGTTAAGGGTGGTGCTACAGGTGGTGGATACGCACAAGTATTGCCGATGGAAGATATCAACTTACATTTTACCGGCGATTTCCACGCTATTTCGACAGCAAACAATGCATTATCTGCTCTTATCGACAATCATATCCATCAAGGGAACGCTTTAAACATCGACCCACGTCGTATTTTGTGGAAACGTGTAGTGGATTTAAATGACCGTGCATTACGCAAAGTGGTTGTTGGATTAGGTGGTGCAGTACAAGGTGTGCCACGAGAAGATGGTTTTGATATTACAGTAGCGTCTGAAATTATGGCGGTATTTTGCTTAGCAACAAGCTTAGAAGATTTAAAAATCCGTTTATCGAATATTGTCATTGGCTACACGTATGACCGTGAGCCTATATTTGTACGTCAATTAGGTGTAGAAGGCGCATTAACATTATTACTAAAAGACGCATTTAAGCCGAACTTAGTCCAAACGATTGAAGGCACACCAGCACTCATTCACGGGGGACCTTTTGCGAATATCGCGCATGGCTGTAACTCGATTGTAGCGACACAAACGGCACGTAAATTAGCGGATATTGTCATTACAGAGGCTGGTTTTGGTGCAGATTTAGGTGCTGAGAAATTCTTAAATATTAAAGCACGTCAAGGTGGCTTTAAACCAGCTGCGGTAGTCATTGTAGCGACTATTCGCGCGTTAAAAATGCACGGTGGGGTAGCAAAAGATGCATTAGCTACAGAAAATGTAGCAGCGTTAAAACAAGGTATGTCCAACTTAGCGAAGCATGTGGAGACTGTACGTGCCTTTGGTGTCGAGCCAGTTGTCGCATTAAACCGTTTTATTACAGATACAGAGGCGGAAATTGATACTGTATTAACGTGGGCTAAAAATGAAGGCATTCGTATCGCCCGTACAAATGTATGGGAAGAGGGTGGAAAAGGCGGCATTGAGCTTGCGAAAGAAGTGTTAGACGTATTAGCTGAGCCAAACGATTTCCATCATTTATATGAGTTACAAGAGTCGATTGAAGAAAAAGTAACGAAAATTGTGCAAACAGTGTATGGTGGAGCAGGTGTACAATTTACCGATGCAGCGAAAAAGCAAATCGCGCAAATTGAGAAGTTTGGTTGGGATGTATTGCCTGTATGTATGGCAAAAACACAATACTCGTTATCAGATCAAGCAAGCTTACTAGGGCGTCCTGAAAACTTTACAGTTACGATTCGTGAAGTCATTCCAAAGTTAGGTGCGGGCTTCTTAGTGTGCTTAACAGGGGATATTATGACGATGCCAGGGTTGCCGAAACAACCAGCAGCGCTTCGAATGGATGTAGATGCTGAAGGGAATGCGGTAGGTTTATTTTAAGGGAAGAGCGCGGGGAGAAAATTACCCGCGTTTTTTCTATTTCTAAAGAGATAGAGGTTAAACGGGTCCTACTATATATTATAGTAGGAACTCTTTTGGGTTCACTAATAGAGAATGTAACATAGAATTAAATCGATTATGTTTATTGTATGAAAGAGATAAATTTCTTTATTTAAATGCTGGTGTTTTTAAATAGATGCCAATATAATGGGATGTATGTTTTATAAAGTAGCAAGCTATTATTCCTTGAGACTAGGTATTTTTTATATAGTGAAATAAAAAAGAAAATTATTTTATAAAAACTATTGACGGATTTTAAAAGAGGTTGTAATATATTAAATGTCGCTACGGTGACTGAAACGAAATGAACTTTGAAAACTGAACAAGCAAAACGTTAACAATAAATGTTTCTAAATAAGAAACAAAATTTTGGACATCAAACATGATGCCAGCAAATTTGAGCTTACTCAAATTCTTTTTATGGAGAGTTTGATCCTGGCTCAGGACGAACGCTGGCGGCGTGCCTAATACATGCAAGTCGAGCGGACTTTCATTTGATGCTTGCATCAGATGAAAGTTAGCGGCGGACGGGTGAGTAACACGTGGGCAACCTGCCCTGTAGTTTGGGATAACTCCGGGAAACCGGGGCTAATACCGAATAATACTTTCTAATACATGTTAGAAAGTTGAAAGATGGTTCTGCTATCGCTACAGGATGGGCCCGCGGCGCATTAGCTAGTTGGTGAGGTAACGGCTCACCAAGGCGACGATGCGTAGCCGACCTGAGAGGGTGATCGGCCACACTGGGACTGAGACACGGCCCAGACTCCTACGGGAGGCAGCAGTAGGGAATCTTCCACAATGGGCGAAAGCCTGATGGAGCAACGCCGCGTGAGTGAAGAAGGATTTCGGTTCGTAAAACTCTGTTGTAAGGGAAGAACAAGTACAGTAGTAACTGGCTGTACCTTGACGGTACCTTATTAGAAAGCCACGGCTAACTACGTGCCAGCAGCCGCGGTAATACGTAGGTGGCAAGCGTTGTCCGGAATTATTGGGCGTAAAGCGCGCGCAGGCGGTCCTTTAAGTCTGATGTGAAAGCCCACGGCTCAACCGTGGAGGGTCATTGGAAACTGGGGGACTTGAGTGCAGAAGAGGAAAGTGGAATTCCAAGTGTAGCGGTGAAATGCGTAGAGATTTGGAGGAACACCAGTGGCGAAGGCGACTTTCTGGTCTGTAACTGACGCTGAGGCGCGAAAGCGTGGGGAGCAAACAGGATTAGATACCCTGGTAGTCCACGCCGTAAACGATGAGTGCTAAGTGTTAGGGGGTTTCCGCCCCTTAGTGCTGCAGCTAACGCATTAAGCACTCCGCCTGGGGAGTACGGTCGCAAGACTGAAACTCAAAGGAATTGACGGGGGCCCGCACAAGCGGTGGAGCATGTGGTTTAATTCGAAGCAACGCGAAGAACCTTACCAGGTCTTGACATCCCATTGACCACTATGGAGACATAGTTTTCCCTTCGGGGACAACGGTGACAGGTGGTGCATGGTTGTCGTCAGCTCGTGTCGTGAGATGTTGGGTTAAGTCCCGCAACGAGCGCAACCCTTGATCTTAGTTGCCATCATTCAGTTGGGCACTCTAAGGTGACTGCCGGTGACAAACCGGAGGAAGGTGGGGATGACGTCAAATCATCATGCCCCTTATGACCTGGGCTACACACGTGCTACAATGGACGGTACAAACGGTTGCCAACCCGCGAGGGGGAGCTAATCCGATAAAACCGTTCTCAGTTCGGATTGTAGGCTGCAACTCGCCTACATGAAGCCGGAATCGCTAGTAATCGCGGATCAGCATGCCGCGGTGAATACGTTCCCGGGCCTTGTACACACCGCCCGTCACACCACGAGAGTTTGTAACACCCGAAGTCGGTGAGGTAACCTTTTGGAGCCAGCCGCCGAAGGTGGGATAGATGATTGGGGTGAAGTCGTAACAAGGTAGCCGTATCGGAAGGTGCGGCTGGATCACCTCCTTTCTAAGGATATTTTCGGAATACTGACATGGTCAGTAGTTAACGTTTTGCGTTCAGTTTTGAAAGTTTATGACTTTCTAAATACCTTGCTCCTAACGCTTGCGCTATCGTCGCAAAGCTGCATGTAGCAAATACACTGATGTATATCACGATGTGATAGAAGTCAGTAGCTTTGTTCTTTGAAAACTGGATAAAACGACATTGAAAGCAAACACAAATTTCTATTTTAAATAGATAAGAGTCAAAACAAGTCAAGTAACATTGACGTGTCAACTTAAAATCTTGAACGTTGTTCAAGTATAACTTGGTTAAGTTATTAAGGGCGCACGGTGGATGCCTTGGCACTAGGAGTCGATGAAGGACGGCACTAACACCGATATGCCTCGGGGAGCTGTAAGTAAGCTTTGATCCGGGGATTTCCGAATGGGGGAACCCACTACGTTTAATGGCGTAGTACCTTTACGTGAATTCATAGCGTACTGGAGACAGACCCAGGGAACTGAAACATCTAAGTACCTGGAGGAAGAGAAAGAAAATTCGATTCCCTGAGTAGCGGCGAGCGAAACGGGAAGAGCCCAAACCAAGAGGCTTGCCTCTTGGGGTTGTAGGACACTCTATACGGAGTTACAAAGGCATGTATTAGGCGAAGCGACTTGGAAAGGTCCGCCAGAGCAGGTAATAGCCCTGTAGTCGAAAGTACATGCCCTCCAGAGTGGATCCTGAGTACGGCGGAACACGTGAAATTCCGTCGGAATCCGGGAGGACCATCTCCCAAGGCTAAATACTACCTAGTGACCGATAGTGAACCAGTACCGTGAGGGAAAGGTGAAAAGCACCCCGGGAGGGGAGTGAAAGAGAACCTGAAACCGTGTGCCTACAAGTAGTTAGAGCCCGTTAATGGGTGATAGCGTGCCTTTTGTAGAATGAACCGGCGAGTTACGATTACGTGCGAGGTTAAGTTGTGAAGACGGAGCCGCAGCGAAAGCGAGTCTGAATAGGGCGATGTAGTACGTGGTCGTAGACCCGAAACCAGGTGATCTACCCATGTCCAGGGTGAAGGTGAGGTAACACTCACTGGAGGCCCGAACCCACGCACGTTGAAAAGTGCGGGGATGAGGTGTGGGTAGCGGAGAAATTCCAATCGAACTTGGAGATAGCTGGTTCTCTCCGAAATAGCTTTAGGGCTAGCCTCGTGATGAGAATACCGGAGGTAGAGCACTGTTTGGACTAGGGGGGCATCTCGCTTTACCGAATTCAGACAAACTCCGAATGCCGGATATTTATGCACGGGAGTCAGACTGCGAGTGATAAGATCCGTAGTCAAAAGGGAAACAGCCCAGACCACCAGCTAAGGTCCCAAAGTAATCGTTAAGTGGAAAAGGATGTGGCGTTGCTTAGACAACCAGGATGTTGGCTTAGAAGCAGCCATCATTTAAAGAGTGCGTAATAGCTCACTGGTCGAGTGACGCTGCGCCGAAAATGTATCGGGGCTAAACGATTCACCGAAGCTGTGGACTCACACCATTGGTGTGAGTGGTAGGAGAGCGTTCTAACTGCGCTGAAGTCAGACCGGAAGGACTGGTGGAGCGGTTAGAAGTGAGAATGCCGGTATGAGTAGCGAAAGACAGGTGAGAATCCTGTCCACCGTATGACTAAGGTTTCCTGAGGAAGGCTCGTCCGCTCAGGGTTAGTCGGGACCTAAGCCGAGGCCGACAGGCGTAGGCGATGGACAACAGGTTGATATTCCTGTACTACCTCCCCACCGTTTGAGAAATGGGGGGACGCAGAAGGGTAGGGTAAGCAGAGCGTTGGTTGTCTCTGTTCAAGCAGTAAGGTGTGTACGTAGGCAAATCCGCGTACTAATACATTGAGCTGTGATGACGAGTCCGTATGGACGAAGTTCCTGATCTCACGCTGCCAAGAAAAGCCTCTATCGAGGTGGGAGGTACCCGTACCGCAAACCGACACAGGTAGTCGAGGAGAGAATCCTAAGGTGTGCGAGAGAACTCTCGTTAAGGAACTCGGCAAAATGACCCCGTAACTTCGGGAGAAGGGGTGCTCTGGTAGGGTGAAAGCCCGAGAGAGCCGCAGTGAATAGGCCCAGGCGACTGTTTAGCAAAAACACAGGTCTCTGCAAAACCGTAAGGTGACGTATAGGGGCTGACGCCTGCCCGGTGCTGGAAGGTTAAGAGGAGTGGTTAGCGCAAGCGAAGCTATGAATTGAAGCCCCAGTAAACGGCGGCCGTAACTATAACGGTCCTAAGGTAGCGAAATTCCTTGTCGGGTAAGTTCCGACCCGCACGAAAGGCGTAACGATCTGGGCACTGTCTCAACGAGAGACTCGGTGAAATTATAGTACCTGTGAAGATGCAGGTTACCCGCGACAGGACGGAAAGACCCCGTGGAGCTTTACTGTAGCTTGATATTGAAATTTGGTGCAACTTGTACAGGATAGGTAGGAGCCAGAGAAACCGGAGCGCTAGCGTCGGTGGAGGCGTCGGTGGGATACTACCCTGGTTGTACTGAATTTCTAACCCATGCCCCTTAGCGGGGTAGGAGACAGTGTCAGGCGGACAGTTTGACTGGGGCGGTCGCCTCCTAAAAGGTAACGGAGGCGCCCAAAGGTTCCCTCAGAATGGTTGGAAATCATTCGTAGAGTGTAAAGGCACAAGGGAGCTTGACTGCGAGACCTACAAGTCGAGCAGGGTCGAAAGACGGGCTTAGTGATCCGGTGGTTCCGCATGGAAGGGCCATCGCTCAACGGATAAAAGCTACCCCGGGGATAACAGGCTTATCTCCCCCAAGAGTCCACATCGACGGGGAGGTTTGGCACCTCGATGTCGGCTCATCGCATCCTGGGGCTGTAGTCGGTCCCAAGGGTTGGGCTGTTCGCCCATTAAAGCGGTACGCGAGCTGGGTTCAGAACGTCGTGAGACAGTTCGGTCCCTATCCGTCGTGGGCGTAGGAAATTTGAGAGGAGCTGTCCTTAGTACGAGAGGACCGGGATGGACATACCGCTGGTGTACCAGTTGTCGTGCCAACGGCATCGCTGGGTAGCTATGTATGGACGGGATAAGTGCTGAAAGCATCTAAGCATGAAGCCCCCCTCAAGATGAGATTTCCCATTACGCAAGTAAGTAAGACCCCTGAAAGACGATCAGGTAGATAGGTTCGAGGTGGAAGTGTGGCGACATATGGAGCTGACGAATACTAATTGGTCGAGGACTTAACCACATTTTGTGAATTGCACAATGCACCGTTTATCCAGTTTTGAAAGAATAAAATGTATACATATTTTATTCGTGACAATTTTTAATTATATGGAGGATTAGCTCAGCTGGGAGAGCACCTGCCTTACAAGCAGGGGGTCGGCGGTTCGAGCCCGTCATCCTCCACCATATATCATTATTCGGAGGGGTAGCGAAGTGGCTAAACGCGGCGGACTGTAAATCCGCTCCTTCGGGTTCGGCGGTTCGAATCCGTCCCCCTCCACCATCTTTACTAAAATAAATGGGGTATAGCCAAGCGGTAAGGCAACGGATTTTGATTCCGTCATGCCTAGGTTCGAATCCTAGTACCCCAGCCATTTCCGAGCCATTAGCTCAGTCGGTAGAGCATCTGACTTTTAATCAGAGGGTCGAAGGTTCGAGTCCTTCATGGCTCACCATTTAAATTAAGCATTATATACATATTTAAGCACATATTGCGGAAGTAGTTCAGTGGTAGAACACCACCTTGCCAAGGTGGGGGTCGCGGGTTCGAACCCCGTCTTCCGTTCCAAAATGTGCCGGGGTGGCGGAACTGGCAGACGCACAGGACTTAAAATCCTGCGGTAGGTGACTACCGTACCGGTTCGATTCCGGTCCTCGGCACCAATTTAGTTTTTATAATTGAGTAAACTAAAATACTACTTTTTATTTATTTGGGGCCTTAGCTCAGCTGGGAGAGCGCCTGCCTTGCACGCAGGAGGTCAGCGGTTCGATCCCGCTAGGCTCCACCAAATATTATTTAAACATTTTGGCGGCGTAGCTCAGCTGGCTAGAGCGTACGGTTCATACCCGTAAGGTCGGGGGTTCGATCCCCTCTGCCGCCATTACATATAAATGGTCCCGTGGTGTAGCGGTTAACATGCCTGCCTGTCACGCAGGAGATCGCCGGTTCGATCCCGGTCGGGACCGCCATTTTTATGGGTCAGTAGCTCAGTTGGTAGAGCATTAGATTGAAGCTCTAAGTGTCGGCGGTTCGATTCCGTCCTGACCCACCATATATATTATTCCGAAGTAGCTCAGTGGTAGAGCAACCGGCTGTTAACCGGTTGGTCGTAGGTTCGAGTCCTACCTTCGGAGCCATGGCCCGTTGGTCAAGTGGTTAAGACACCGCCCTTTCACGGCGGTAACACGGGTTCGAATCCCGTACGGGTCATCTTAATAAGTATCAATAAAATAAGCATAGAAAATGGTACATTTTCTATGCTTATTTTATTTTTCTCCACAAGTAATGATGATCTATATCTCTTCATTCTAAAATAGCAGGGTATTTTAACGTATGGTGAGAGATTGTAGCAAATCATGATTTCCTATGTAGAGAGCAGGTAGGCGAAGGATATAACCAACGCTTATGGGAAGAGTTAGAGTAGATAATATATCTTCTAATCCGCTAGGAAATAATAAAAGCTAAATGATGCGATTGTAAAAGCTATAAAATAGAACCATTATAATGTGAAAGGGCTGTCCTATTAGCTTGTGCTAATAAAACAACCCTTTTTTGAATACGCTGGATTTCTCTTTTAGTATTACAACTTAAATTGCTGAACAACGGATTGTAAGTGATTGGCTGTTTCATTTAATTGATAAGCATTTTGTGCTGCGGTTTCCATTGAACTTGTTACTTCTTCAATAGTTGCAGCTGTTTGTTGTGAGCTTGCAGCAGATTGTTCAGACACGGCAGCAATATTTTCAATCGCACTATCAATTTGGTTCGTGTTATTTGCGATATGCTGTAAGTTTTCTGTAACCGTTCGAATATTTGAGACCATTTCTAAAACAGCGACAGAAATATTACGATATGTTTCACTAGAAATATGGGTATGTTGAGACCCTTTTTTCACTTCATCATAACCTTCTAGTAAAGAGTGGGTTACAATTTGAGTTTCATTTTGAATAGCGTGTACTATTGCAGAAATGTTCGACACAGAATGGCTTACTTGTTCAGCTAATTTCCGTACTTCATCGGCTACAACAGCAAACCCTTTCCCTTGTTCACCGGCACGTGCAGCTTCTATGGCGGCATTCAATGCTAATAGATTCGTCTGGTCTGCAATTTCCGTAATAACTTGTACGAGTTGTGTAATTTCACGTGTCTGGCTATTTAATCCTTCAACACGTTCAACAGCTTGTTTTACAATCCCATCAATTTTTTGCATTTGCTGTTCGGTGTCATTCATTAAATTTTGTCCGTCATTTGTCATGGTTTGTACATTTTCTGAATGACTTAGTACTTTTAAGCTATTTTGATTCGCACTATCTACATTGTGTGAAAAACCTTGCATCGTTGTCCGTAAATCATTTGCGGATGTAGCTTGAACATCCGTACCGTTTGCAATTTGTTCGACTGCAGCTGCTGTTTGCATCATAGCACTTGTTATTTCAGAGGCAGAGATGTTTAAGTTCTTACTGCTTTCAGTAACAGCTGTTGCACCTTCTTGCACTTTTATAATGATTTGTTGTAATTGCGCATTCATTTTGTTTGTAGAAATCGTCAAACGCGCTAATTCATCATTTGTCGTGACGTCTAAAGGGGGATGGTTAAGTTCACCATTTGCAATGCTTTCCATTCGATTTGTTAAATGAGCAATCGGTTTAGAGATTAAGCGTGAAAGATACAGTGCAAGTATAATAGCTATAATGGTCATCGCATAAGAAATGATCAGTAGGACAGTTTTGGTTGAACTCGTATCTTTTGATACAGAATGGCCTTTTTCTTCAATCTCCAAAGCTTTTGATTGTGCAAATAGTTGATATTCATTACGAATTGTAGTCCCTTGCTTATCAAGTGTAGCTAATAATGAAGTAGCATTCGTTATATCTCCTTGCTCGAAAAGTAAAAAAAGTTCTTCTTGGATGGTTGTGCTCCATTTCTTTTCCTCGGTAACGATTTGTTGAACTGCTTGGACGCTAGTGTATTGCTCGATTTCCTTTTGAATAGTAGAAGCTTGATCAGCATGGCTATTAAATGTTTTTTTGTAAGTTGGGTCACCCGTGAAAATATAGTTTCTCGCTGCAGCTAAGCGAGAGTCAATAGATTGTGATAATTGGTATCCTATAGACAGTATTTTCATGTCATCAGTAATAATTTTTTGTGTATTTTCCATAAATTTTTCATTTTGAAAATAACTATAAGAGCTGTATATCCATGTACATAGTAAGAAAATAAGAAAACTTAAAAGAATTTTCATTTTAATAGATTTTGCATTTCTAATCATTGAAATCCCCCTCTCATTCTTTCTCCATTTGAGTAGATAACATGGTAAAATACATATCATTGAATGATAATTCCATTATAACATGTATTTTTTGGAATATTTTCATTTTTATTCATAAACAGTAAATTCAACAAAAAGGTGGTCGCAGTAAAATGGATAATATTTTAAAGTGCATGACATTAGTTAAAAGTATTTATGAAAAAATGGATGCGAGTCATGATTTTCAACATATTGAGCGTGTGTATAAAAATGCAGAGATGATTCTTACGACAGAGCCTAGTGCAAATGGTGAATTAGTGCGTTTAGCCGTGCTGTTACATGATGTCAGCGATGCGAAATATACGGAAACGAAAGAAGCCGAAGAGCGAATTTTAAATGAACTCGATTTAACAGAAGAGCAACGTGTTGATATTCGGGATATTATTGCTTCCGTATCATTTAACGGTGGCAATGAATTAGAGGCAAAAACAATTGAGGCAAAGATTGTGCGTGATGCGGACCGTTTAGATGCAATCGGTGCTATTGGGATTGCACGAACATTTGCATATGGTGGAGCAAAAGGGCGCAAGCTGTACGACGATGCAGAAGAAGCTCGTACAAATATGTCTGTTGAAGAGTATCGTACGAAATCGACAGCATCTGTTACACATTTTTATGAGAAGCTACTATTATTGAAAGACTTAATGGTCACAGCAAAAGGGAAGCAAATGGCTGAAGAGCGCCATGCATTTATGGTATCCTTTTTAGAGCAGTTAAAAAATGAAAGAGACGGGATTGTATGAGTCATTTAATTGTTAATCATTTAACGAAAACAGTAGGCGATAAAACGCTATTTAAAAATATTGAATTTACGATTACAGAAGGGGACCGTGCGGGGTTAATCGGAATTAATGGGACAGGTAAATCGACGTTATTATCGATTTTAGCAGGTGTGCAAGATGCCGATTCGATGACACTCGATCATCCGAATAAATATCGAATTGCCTATTTAGAACAGGATCCGGTGTTTAAAGCGGGAGAGACGGTACTGCAGGCGGTATTTAGTGGGGATGCACCGACACTTCAATTAAACCGAGAATACGAGGAAGCGGTCGTTGCGCTTAGTCAAAACCCACAATCAGAAAGCTTGCAAAATAAGCTATTCACTTTACAACAAAAAATGGATGCTGAACAAGCATGGGATGTCAATGCTTTAGCAAAACAGGCACTAACTAAGTTAGGGATTGATATGTTCGATTCAGAGGTAATTAAATTATCCGGTGGGCAACAAAAACGAGTTGCTTTAGCGAAGGTATTAATTGAGCCCGCAGACTTGTATTTATTGGACGAGCCCACGAACCATTTAGACATTGAGTCAACGGAATGGTTACAAGAAATGGTGTCTCGTCTAAAAGGTGCGGTTATTTTCATTACCCACGACCGTTACTTTTTAGATGAGATCGCGACACATATTTATGAGCTTGCAGACCAAACATTGTATCGTCATATAGGAAATTATGCAGACTATTTAGAAGCACGTGCTATTCGGGAGGAAATGAATGCAGCAACACAAGCGAAACTGCAGAATCGTTATCGTTCCGAGTTAAAATGGATTCGTCGTGGTGCAAAAGCACGTACAACGAAACAAAAAGCACGTATTCAACGCTTTGAAGAGTTGGATAAATCAATCGATCGTTCCAATGATGATGCGAATTTAGAAATGGCACTTGCTACAACACGCTTAGGGCGCAAAGTGTTAGAAGCTGAAAACATTTCAAAGGCGTTTGGCGAGCGTGTTATTTTAAAAGATTTTAGCTTCCTTTTACAGCAAGGGGACCGTATTGGGATTATTGGTGCAAACGGATATGGAAAATCCACGCTGCTAAATATTTTAGCGGGTGAGCTAGAACCAGATGTAGGTGAAGTATTCGTTGGGTCTACAGTAAAACGGTTACACTTCAAACAGGTGCTCCCTAAAATGAATGAAAACGAGCGCATGATTGAATACATCCGCGAGGCATCGAATGATATTACCGATGCAGAGGGCGTACGCTATTCAGCAGCACAAATGCTAGAGCGCTTTTTATTCCCGCTACATACACATGGTACACCTATTAGCAAATTATCAGGCGGTGAACGCAAACGCCTTCATTTACTTCGTCTGTTAATGGAGCAGCCGAACGTACTACTCCTAGACGAGCCAACAAACGATTTAGATATTGAAACACTCGGTGTATTAGAAGACTTTATCGAGCATTTCCCAGGTGTTGTGATAACGATTTCCCACGACCGTTTCTTCCTAGATCGTATTGCGAAAAAGCTATGGATTTTAGACGGGAAAGGCCATGTTGAAGAAAGCCTCGATGTTTACACAGACTATTTAATGAAAAAAGCGGAGCAAGACAAGTTTGAAGTAAAAGAAATGAAGCAAGAAAAACCGAAGCAAGAAAAGCCAAAACAAGAGAAGAAAAAGTTAAGCTTTAAAGAGCAAAAAGAATGGGAAACGATTGCGGATACAATCGCCAATGTAGAAGAAGAAATTATGCAAACGGAAGAAGGCATTTCTACAGCAGGCGCGGACTTTACGAAATTGCAAGAACTAACAGCAAAACTGGATGAATTAAACGCTCGTTATGAATATTTAATTGAACGTTGGAGCTACTTAGAAGAAATCGTCAACGGATAAGGAGAGAGCAAGATGAAAATTATCACGATTGAACCAACACCAAGTCCTAATTCCATGAAAATTGTCATTGATCAAGATTTACCTTTTGGCAAAAGCTATAACTATACAAAAGAAACAAGCGCAGAGGCACCTGCCGAAATCCAAGCTATTTTTCAAGTAGAAGGTGTAAAAGGTGTTTACCATGTTTCTAATTTCCTAGCCGTCGAACGAAATGCAAAATTTGCATGGGAACAGATTTTATCGGGTATACGTGTAGCGTTAGGGGAGACCGATGTAAATACTGAAACAGGTGCAACAGTAAACGATCATTTTGGTGAAGTATACGTACATGTCCAAGTATATAAAGGGATTCCGCTTCAAATTAAAGTGTTTGATAATGAGTCAGAAAGCCGTATTTCAACAGGCGAGCGTTTTACAGAAGCGTTTCATGCGATCAATGTAAAACCAGCAGATGAAAACTATATTTATCAACGTAAATGGATAGATTACGGTGTTCGCTATGGGGAAAAAGAAGACATTGCACAAGCGGTTTTACAGGAAGTAAATGCGACTTATCCAGAAGAGCGTGTAAAATCGATTGTGGAAGCGACGAACACAAGCCAAAAAGTACAATCACAAGAAAAACAACAAGTGACGGTAGAGTTATTTACATCACAGGCTGATTGGCAACAGCGTTTCCAGTTGTTGGACCAAATGTCAGACCCAGAGGTGGAAGATATCCCGTTATTAACGCTCGCTTTAGAGGACGAGCAAATGGCGATTCGCCGCTTAGCTACCGTATATCTTGGAATGATTGAAGATGTAGCGGTAGTTCCAGCTTTGACGAAAGCACTACAAGATAAAAGTGCAGCCGTTCGCCGTACAGCAGGTGATTGTATGAGTGATCTTGGTTTAGAAGAGTTTGAACCAGCAATGATCGAAGCATTACAAGATAAAAATAAATTAGTTCGTTGGCGTGCAGCGATGTATTTATACGAAAGTGGAACGGAAGCTTGTTTACCAGCGCTACAGGAAGCGGAAAATGATGCGGAGTTTGAAGTGAAATTACAAGTGAAAATGGCTATTGCTCGTATCCAGCAAGGCGAGGAAGCAAAAGGTTCTGTTTGGAAGCAAATGACGGATGCGCGGTTATAAGTTTTTCATGATGAGATGAATATAGACAGCTTAGAGTGTAGACAAAATGAAATGAGATTTTGTCTGCACTCTTTCATTTTGACGATTGTATAATTTGTTGTGAATTAAGTGTTCTTAAGTCATTTACATTTCCCTTATGGGGGACTTTCGTTTATAATTTAAGTAAAAACTTCCATATGAGGTATTTACTATGTCAATTAGGAAAAAGTTGATTTTCGCATTTAGCGGAATAATGGTCGTTGTTATGCTCGTTTCAATCGTAAATTTAATACAAATCCAGCGGGTCAATTCGAATTATGAAAACATTATCGATGAACAGCAATCCATGCTATTGCTAGCGAATGAGATGAAGACAAATTTTAGCACCCAGGGAATGCTAGTCCGACAGTTTGCGCTGTCTGGTGATTTAAGTGTGCTTAATGAGCTGGATGATGCACGAGCTGAAATGGTAGAACATTTGGGACGCATCTCATCCATTCAACATCCAGAATTGACAGAAGCCGTTACAAAAATTGTCGAACAAGAACAGCAATTTAATGAAGCGGTTGATAAAACGATAGAACAAACAAAGAAATTTCAAGATGATGATGCCAAGATGACCATTAATAATGAGGTTCGCCCACCAAATCAAAACCTTTCCAATAATATTAATAAGGTTATTGTTTATTATGAAGAGCAATTTGCATCATTTAGTAGTGCTGCAAAACGTGATGCTAAAATGGCTATTGTTATGACAATTATATTAGTGTCATTCAGTGTAATCATCTCATTCGTTATTGCCTTTATTATGAGTAAAGTGATTAGCACACCGATTCAAAAATTAAAAAGTGCAGTGCTAACGATTGCAGCAGGTGATTTAACAAAAGAAGATGTACAAGTAAAAACATCTGATGAAACAAGGGAATTGGCAGATGCATTTAATCAAATGAAACAATCGCTTACAATGATGATTAAAACGGTAAATAAAAATACAACTAAGTTAGGAGATTCAAGTGAACATCTTGCTCAAAATACAGATCAAGCATTGCAATTCATTGAGCAAACTGGGGAGATTACAGCTATTTTAGCTACGAATGCGAAAACATCTGCTGGTAGTGCTAATACAAGTGCGAACGCCATGAATGAAACTGCTCAAGCGATTCAGCAAATGGCAGAATCAACGGCAAAAATTCATACGAATACGCAGCAGATGAAAACTCTTGCTGACCACGGGATTCAATTCATTCATGCCATTGAAAAGCAAATAGCTGACATTTCATCATCGACAAATATTACCGAAACATTGATTGAACGATTACTTGCACAATCAAATGAAATCCAACAAATGACAAAGCTTATTACGGATATTACCGATCAAACGAATTTACTCGCATTAAATGCCGCTATTGAAGCGGCACGTGCTGGTGAGCATGGGAAAGGTTTTGCCGTTGTAGCAGATGAAGTGCGTAAACTGGCAGAACAATCAAAAGCATCAGCCGACAAAATTCATCAGCTGACAAATGATATTCAACATGAAACGAATCAAGTAGCTACATCCGTAGGAAACAGTGTACAAGCGGTAAATGCAGGGGTTACGACAGTCAAACAAGCTGGCGAAACGTTTGTGCAAATGGAGCATGCTATTCATGCCATCGTGACAGAAACGGAAGAAGCGACATTATTTGTAGAAGAAATGTCAGCATCAGTGGAAGAAATTGCTAATTCTGTCTCGGAAATTGCTAGCCAGTCCGATGATTCAGCGATGCATGCAGCAAAAGTAGCAGCAACAATTGAACAGCAGGTAGGCATTATACAAGAGATTAATGCTGTATCACAGCAGTTAACAACAGAATCGGATTATTTAGAATCGGTACTTGCTAAATTTAAAGTATAAGAAAAGAGGATGTTTGGAAAGTTTCGCTTTTCAAACATCCTCTTATATTTATTAAATGATTGCTTTGCTCGTTACATGAAGATGTTGTTTTTTGTTATTCTTTAGTAAAGAAAATCGCAATCGTGCCTAAACCGACATGTGAACCGATCACTGCACCGATTGTTGTGACATCAATGGACTTTGGCTGTAATCGTTCTTCAATTACTCGTTTGACATCTGCTAGCAGTTGTTCATCGTTACTATGAGATAAGCCAACGACTTTATTTGAAAAATCGCCACCACGCTCTGCCATCAAGTCAATCATACGATTAATCGCTTTTTTATGACCCCGTATTTTTTCTAATGGAATGAGCTTTCCGTCTTCTACATTTAAAATCGGTTTAATGCTCAGTAAGCCACCAACAAATGCGCTCGTTTTAGATACACGCCCACCTTTTGCAAGATAGTCTAAATCGGCTACTGTAAATAAATGTTCAACCGAATGGGTATACGTAGAAATACTTGTCACGATTTCATCGAACGATTTTTCGGCGTCCCGTAGTCTAACCGCTTCTTTCACAACAAAGCCGTGCCCTAGCGAAGCACATTTCGTATCGATAATCGCTAATTTTAAGTTTGGATATGTTTCTAATAACTCATTTCGTACCATCATCGCTGTTTGACATGTACCTGATAATTGTGAAGAAAAGGCAATGTAAATGGCTTCTTCATTGTTTTGAGCGATTTGTTCAAATGCCTTGTAAAACACTTCGGGAGACACTTGTGATGTTTTAGGCTGTGCACCAGCCGCAATGGCTTTATAAATTTCTGCAGGTTCGATTCCGTATACATCATCATATTCTTGTCCATTTAGATGGACACGTAACGGAAATAGTGTGACGTTTTGTTCTTCATAAAAGCTTTTTGGTAGGTCACATCCGCTATCAGTGAAAATTTTCAAATCCATCGCCTCCTATATGTATACTATTCATTGTAAAAAATATAAACGAGATGTCAATTTACATTTGTCATTTGTGCTTGAAATTATGCCTTTCTATCTATATGAAATAATGTAATCAAGTAGAATTGAATAATAGTAAAAATAATTAAGCGTGTTGATTTACCTTTTATTGTTAAATAGAACAGTAGAATACGTTGATTTCCGCTACGGCTGACTCGCTTTCCGCAGGCATGGCTTCAACTAATTTCTTTCGGCTATTGCCGAAAGAAATGGATTTTCCGCTCGGGGCAACATGATGTTGCTCACAAAGGCGTTGCCACAGGACGTGGCGACTTTAGCCTTTGATCTTTCTCCTGCTGGAGTCGAGTCTCCTCCGCTACAAGCAACGAGTAAGCGCTTTTTATCAATCATTCCACTAAAAAATCACGCTAATTACCTACCGATATTTTTATCCCGCATTAACGGGCATTAAGACTCCCACCTCAAGGCTTAAGAAAAATCGAGAAGCAAAGGTGGGAGATCAACTGCCCGTAAAAGCCCGATTGGTTAAGGGCAACAGGAAGTTTCACTTTATAATCAACACATCTGAAAAATAATGAAACTATTCGTCTAAACATCCCGTCTAAGCGGTGAGAAAAGAGGTGAGGGTATGCTTTCAAATCGAGAAATGAATGATGTCATGGATACATACAGCGGGTACTTATTACAGATTAGTTATATGTACGTCAAAAATTGGGCGACAGCGGAAGATTTAGTACAAGAGAGCTTTATTAAATACTTCAAAGCGGCCAATCAGTTTCGAGAAGAAGCATCGATTAAAACATATTTAACGCGTATTACGATTAATACATGCCATGACTATTTACGTAGCTGGAAAAATAAAAAGCAAATTTTTTCGAGAGCTTTATTAAAGCGACTGCCAGACAATAAAAAAGGGATTGAAGAGAGGATTATTGCCTCCATTGAACAAACCGAACTGACAAAGCATGTGTTGCAATTACCTGTTATGTATAGGGAAGTCATACTACTGTTTTATTATGAAGAATTTACGACAGCGGTCATGGCGGAGCTTTTAGAAGTGTCGGAAAATACGGTCAAAACAAGGCTGAGGCGAGCGCGCGGCATGTTAAAGAAACGACTAGACGATACAGAGTGGGAGGTACTTTCACATGAATAAGTTTAAAGGCGAGCAACGGCAAATCTTTGGACAGTTACGCTTATCAGACGAGCGAAAAGAGAGGGTGATACAAGCCGTGCCGAAAAAGCGACGAAATTGGGTGCCATCAGTCATTGTTGCAAGCATTGCCGTGATTTGCTTATTTTTTGCGATCAACGGATTCCAGTCGAATGATGATTTTACAAAGGCGAGTGCTATTGAAGCATACGAAACCTTTTTAAAGGAACAGCGCAATGATATGGAAGTGGATATCGAACATGTTGAGCTCCCATTTGAACGAAATAATGATGCGATCATTATCGGGATTTATGAGCAAGAGGTGGGGGACGTTTATTATATTCAACATATGACGTTTGAAAATGGACAATGGACATTTGGCTTAGCAGGTGGTGTTAGTCCCCCTTCAACAGGGGAAGTAGATGAGGCGTACTCGGTGAGGATTAATTATGAGGATTATATGCAAGACAGTGACGTTATGTTTGCTGGTATTTTAGCAGATGATGTAGAATCGATAGTCGTCGGAGATCAGGAAGTGAAAACGTATACTATTGATGGCGACCATGTATGGGTGACGTTGGCAAACTCCCGGGGAACACCTGTTTATACTGTAAAGGATGGCGAGAAAAAGCGTATTACGCAGTATTCCCATAGAGAAGTGGCAATGGAGCCACCGATGCCAAGGGTTTATGAGCTCGTAGGTGATGACTATACCCTCCGTTATACGAAAGATACGATGCATGTATATGGTGAAGAATATACGGAGTTTGATATTATCATCGATCCAGATTATTACACAAAAAATCCGATAAACTATCCAGATGTTGTGCTAGTTGAAGGCGCAGATGGCCCGGAAGTTGTTCGGATTCAAGCAACAAATGATATGAGTTCTCAAGAGGTTTCAATTAAGGTACAGGAAAGTTCGATAATAATTAATGATATGGGGATTCTCGAACCGTATGGCTGGGCTAGAGCCAAAGGGAATATAGACTATAAAGTTCATGGATCGATTGATTACGGTGTCATGGGGGAAGATGAACTATTCGTCTATCCAGATAATTGGCTCAGTGAGGGGGTGCGCGGGTATATTCAGAAAGATCAAATTTTAGGCAAAGTACTGGGCTATTCGATTGCTAGTGTCGATGAGCAGTGGTCAGCTGCAGAAGTAGAAGTGTATAAAAAGGTGAAACAAGAAGGAGCGGCGATTTTAGCAGACGCTTCCCCGCAAGAAGTAGCGAGAATTCAACTATATGCATTACTACAGGAAGATTATCAAACCGCTCATTTATTAACGGAAGGCATTTCGTATGAGCATATGGTGAATTATTTTAATGAAATCAAGGATCAATATTTACATCCGTTTATTCGTTATTACGCATATATGATAAGAAAATCGACGTTCGATGAAGAGCGTAACCGATTAATCGTAAAAAGTAATACGAGTGACGAGGCGTTATTTACTTGGGAAATGGCGCGTAATGACGGCTGGAAAGTGAAGTTTAAATCGATGGCATTTTAGATGATTTTTACAATAACGCGGAGAAGGCTATTCTTCTCGGCGTTATTTTTTAGTAAGTGACTTGAAATGTACCGTGTGTATAAAGTGGAAGCGGTGAATGCTGTTTGACGAAGTTTCTAGTGATTTCAGGAACGATTTCCGTTGTTTCAAATAGAACGGTTTTTTCGCGAAACATTGGAAATTCGGCTCCGGTCGCGCGGTAGCTATTCATCGCGACTTTAAATGTCATGTCTCGTGTGACCTGTTGCCCTTTATACGCAAACTTCGTTACACGCTCCCCGACAGGTTTAGTAATCGAAAGCTCATAGTCAAGCCCTCCCCAAAAATCGTACACATATGGCTGAATCGTATTTGGATAGACATTTAAGCTAAAGTCGATTTCGTCGTGTGCATTTACCGCAAAAACAGCCGCGCATTGCTCGAGTGCCTCTTTAATATCAGCCCCCGTTAACTGCAATACTTTTAACGTATTCGAACGTGAATAATTTTTTAGTATATCTTCGTTCGTAATAGCCCCAGTAAAGCCTCCTGTTTCTTGATAAAATAATTCGACGACAGAAAGATCAGCGCCCGTTGTAGAAAGCTGGATTTCATGTAGTAAATCCACGTAAGGAATGTTATGTAATTGTGATGAAAGGTACCCTTCATATGTAAAATCTTCTTCGGTATAGCCGATTGTTTCGGAGAGCCAGTTACGGATAGGTGCTGGATAGGATGCTGATAGATCTTCTACATAGTGTAACTGTACTTGATGTTGATGCCCCTCGATGTCATAGTGAATCATCCCGAAACAGTGCCCGTTAGCTCCTGGTTGCAGCACAGGAATCCCATTTACAATAGTGTGGATTTCTAAATGTTGATGGCCGGTAATCAGTACATCAACCCCGGGGATCGTAAGCATTTGGTTGGCCTCATTTTCCCCCGTCTCCGCTGCGTATAACCAATTCGTTTCCGGGTCACGTGTAAAGCCACCATGATAGCTCAGTATGACGATATCAGCCTGCTCCATTTCTTTTACATAATGAACCCAGTAACGTGCCGCTGAATACGCGTTTGAAAATGTGAGTTCCTGTGTATAGTGCTGCTCATCCCAAAGTGGAGTAAAATGTGTAACAACGCCAACGATGGCCACTTTTTTCCCTTTTACATATTTTAATATATAAGGTTTTGCAAAGTCCCCAATATTGCCTGCAATCCAAGAGAAGTGACATTGATTGCGCATCTCCTGAATAGAGCTAATCGGATAATTAAATTCATGATTGCCAAAGATGGCTACGTCATAGCCGAGTTTATTCGCAAGTGCCAGCATTGGGTGAGGGGTTGGTTGAATCCAGTCATAATAATAGGTCGTTAAGCTTCCGATTAAGAAGTCCCCATTATCAATAAGAATGTCTGGTTGAATATGTTCGATTTCTTTTGCTATCTGTTCAAAACGGTCTAAGCGACCATGTACATCACTTGTCACACAAATAGTAATCACGATAAATACTCCTAGCTTTTTTTACTATCGTATCATGGGAGGGGGATTTAACATAGTGGTGATTGAGTTTGTTGAAAATGCACGGAACTGCAGGAATGTTATGTAGTTCCGTGCGCGAACGTATATTAAACAGCTATTTCTTTATGTTTTGTGTAGAAGCGTAATCCAACTAAACAAATGAAAATGTAGAGCGTAAGTAACCCCGCATGCTGGAAAAAGGATTGTGATTCAGAAATCGTTAAAAGATTGAGTGGAATAAAATCTTTTATATATAGATTTTGACTGAAAATACTCGATACAATGGCTAAACCAACTGTAGTAAATAGCACGCCGATGACGCCAAAACGCAAGCTAATAACCGCTGTTAAAGAAATAAACATAGTGCCACATAATATAACGACAGCTACATGCTGAAGTATTGTGGACCAAGTGTCTCCGTTTAACGCAAAAGAAAGGTGAGTGGGTTGTAACAATTCGTAAATGCCGATCATTGTGGCGATTGTACAAATGATAATGAGTGTAAAGCTAAATGTGACAACAGCCACTTTGGCGAAAATATACGTCCATTTGTCACGTGTGGATAATACATAACAAGTCATATAGCGCTGATCAGTTTCTTTGCCGAATGTCTGCCAACATAATAGGGCAAGGATCACCGCGACTAAACCGACTTGATGGGCTAAAATAATTATAGAGGTCATGATTTCATCATAAGTAACGTTTTCTGAACCTTCAATTCGTACAATAGCCCCTTCATTACATAACTGATAGCTGAGAAAAGCCATAATCCCATTGAAAATAAACCAAGCTAAATAAAAATATGGTTGTAAAAATTGCTTCCTTAGTTCTACTTTTATTTCACGCATTGTGCCACCTCATTTTCTTCAAATAATGCTTTTAAATTAACATTTGGTCCATTCGGGATATCGTGTAAAACTTTTCCATCATGTAAGAAAAGGATTCGTTCTGTTATAGTTTCTATTTCAGCTAACTGATGGCTAGATAGCAAAATCGTAATGCCTTGTGCAGCTAATTGTTGAAGAAGTTGCTGTAAATCGCGAATGCCAATCGGATCTAAGCCAACAAAAGGCTCATCTAGCATAAGAAAGCGCGGGTTCCCAATCAGCGCTGCAGCTAATCCGAGCCGCTGTTTCATGCCCAATGAATAATGCTTTACTTTTTTACCTCCACCTTGTGCCAGTCCACATGTCACAAGTAATGCTTGCAGGTCAGTTGTGTGATCATTTTTTAGACAAGCAATTTGTTTTAAAAATTCAATACCTGTTACATGTAACGGAATAGAAGGCTCCAATAAAATACCTACTTGATTGTATAAATGTCCCCATTCAGTAAACGGTTCATGGTGTAATAAAGATACTTTTCCTTCTGTTGCTTTATAAAGCCCTGCAATCACCTTCATACATGTACTTTTTCCAGCGCCATTTGCTCCTAGTAGTCCGACAATTTCACCTGAGTGTAATGAAAAAGAAATACCTTGTAATACTTGTTTCCCTCTGAAATGTTTCGACATATTTTCGATTGAAAGTATGTTTTCCACTTAAACTCCCCCTTTGTATTTAAGTTATCCGGATACTGCTACTATAAAATGGTTTTTAAATTAAATCAATAACTTTTTAACGATAAACATTAAATAATTATTGAAAAAAATTAAATTAAAGGGTATCCTATGAGTAGGAAGGGGAGAGATGAAATGGAACAAAGTATTAAGAAAAAGGAATTTCAAGCGGTTATAAAAGGATTACATGTTTTATTTACTTTTTTATTTGTGATGCTCTGTTTATCGATGGTCGTGTTTATTGGATTAAGTATTGTAGTAGGGGTTATACCTACGGAAGGTGTTATGAATGTGATGGAGAAGGGGCAACTGTCTGCTACGCTTCATATTTCTGGGCTAGAAATAGCCTTGAATCAGTCTGCTGTTCAAAACTTCGTGTACGATAAATCGACTGTATTATGGATATTCATTCTATGTTTATTTAACATAACGATGGTAACTTTTATCGTGTTTTTAGTAAAAAATATGTTAAAAGGCATCATAAAGGGTGAGGTATTTTCTGTAGCTAATAGTAAACGAATGGCGTATATCGGGTATATGATTGTGGTATTAAGTTTAACCATTCATTCGATGCAAGCGTATGTCATTTATGCGATTAGTACATTATTTCAATTGCAATTGCAGTTCGAACAAACAGCTTGGATTGAATCGGTGAACTATCAAATTTTCGGTATTCACTGGAGTATGCTATTATGTGGTTTAGTAGTTTGGACGATTGGCCGAATCTTTAAATATGGCTCATTTTTACAAGAAGAATATGATGCCACAGTATAGGAAGTGAACGTATGACCATCATTATTCGATTAGACCGCATGCTTGCGGATAGAAAAATGCAACTAAGTGAACTGGCAGAAAAAGTAGACGTTTCAATCGTCAACTTATCAAACTTAAAAACAGGAAAAGTAAAAGCTGTCCGTTTTTCCACGCTTAATGCCATTTGTAAGGCACTAAACTGTCAGCCGGGTGATATTTTAGAGTATGTTGAAGAGGACGAATAAAGGATAATAGGGAAGAACATTGCTATATTTTGTGGCAATGCTCTTTTTATTTATAATAATTGAACGAGGGAAGTTCCGAACGAGCAAAACAGATAGCTAAGCGGGCAAAACGAAGAAGCTTGCGGTCATAAAAAAATTAAACGGGCAAAACAATTAGCTGAACGAGCAAAAGCAATAGCTATCCGGGCAAAACGAAGAAAATTACTCAAACAAAAAAGCATGCCCTAGATAATAAGACATGCCCTAAGATGACTAGCGATTATGTTTGCTGATCTACTACAACGACCTTTTGTTGCGGTTGGTATATTGTATACAAAATAGCACCGAAAATTAGTAAAATACCAAACACTTGTAGTAATGTTGGACGGAATGATAAAAGTACGACGTCCAGTAAAATCGCGACAACCGGGTCAACGAATACGAGTACTGACACGACAATCGTTGAAAGATTGCGGATGCTATCAAAGAATAGGTAATACACAAAACCGGTATGAATTAAGCCCGTTCCTAAAATGTAGAGCCAGTTTGATGTTGTTAGCCCATCAAATAGCGTGAAGTCACAAAATGGCGCTAACATAAAAATACCAACAATCGTTTGGATAAATGTTAGGGCATAAGAGGATAAGCCAGTAATCGTTTTACTCGTAAACATCGTTAAAGCATAAAAAACGGCCGAAAGAAGTGCCCACACAAACCCAGAGCCAAAAAAGCTATCAAGTGATGTGAAATTGTTGATGCCAATGATGAAAATACTACCGATAAAGCATACAACCGTTGCACAAATAGCCCCAATTGTCATTCTCTCAGCAAGTAATACAGCCCCTAATATTAAGACAAAAATAGGCGCTAAATTATAGATTGATATAGCAATCGAAATGGACATCTCTTCGAAAGCCTTAAATAAAAATACCCAATTCAACACGATAAAAATGCCACAAAGAAGCGTTTTACTTACTTCTTTTTTCGCCCATTTTTCTGTTTTATGTCCACCGGTAGCAAGCCACATGCCGCCTAGGAAAAGTGTGGCACAAATACACCGTATAAAGACAAGTTCAACAGCAGGAATGCCTGTATGTATCGTGAAAAAGCCGATAGAGCCGAAAATAGCCATCGAAATCGTTAATTTAATCATTGCTGCGATATTCAAAATTGTTCCCCCCATGTATATTAATATAACAAATTCACGTAAAGAGAAACATAGGCTTTTGGTAATTTAGGGAAATGGTGTGTTAAACTATATTCGTAGGAGGGGGGTCAATTGTTGGGACCAATCATTTCATTTGTCTATGTAACGATGATCATAATGCTTAAATCGATTGAACATAGAGAAACGATTAACAAGTTACCATTCATTCGTCAAATGGGGCTCGCGTGGTTGTATTTGTTGTCACTGTATGTGGCGGTAGGATTAATAATGGGACCAGGCAAATATATGGCCCATTTGATACATATTGAATTTTTTGCATGGATTTTTAAAGTAGTCTGGGTAATGATAAGTGTAGGCGCAGCGCAACTACTCATTCAACTACTATTCCCGTATTTACTAAAGGTAGAGGAACAGAGAAAAACGTAAGAATCTGCAGACTAAGATTCTTACGTTTTTTTGCTATCCGCGTGTTTGACCTTCGCCGTACACGTAGTATTTTGTTGAGGTTAACGCAGGTAAGCCCATTGGACCACGCGCGTGTAATTTTTGTGTTGAAATGCCGATTTCAGCACCGTAACCAAACTCAAAGCCGTCGGTAAAACGAGTCGAGGCATTGTGGTACACAGCCGCTGCATCAATCGAATTTAAGAACATGGCTGCATTATTTGCATCTTCCGTAACGATTGCTTCTGAATGGTTTGTCCCATATTTGTTAATGTGTAAAATCGCTTCTTCAACAGAATCTACCACTTTAGCACTTAATGTTAAGTCTAAAAATTCTTCAGCATAATGTTCTTCTGTTGCTTTTAATGCAGTTGGTAGGGCACTACATACTGTTTCATCCCCGTAAATTTTAATGCCAGCATCCGATAATGTAGCTAACAGTGCTTCACCGTGTTCATTAAAGAAGTCTTGGTGTAGTAGTAAGCTTTCTGCTGCATTACATACAGAAGGACGCTGTGTTTTAGCATTTAAGATGATTTTTGTTGTCATGTCGTATTTAGCTGATGCATCAACAAATACGTGACAGTTTCCAGCACCTGTTTCTAGTACAGGTACACTTGCTTCGCGTACAACTAAATCGATTAAGCCTTTACCACCGCGTGGAATCAGTACGTCTAAGTAGTCATTTAAGTTGAATAATGTTTTCGCTGTTTCACGCGACGTGTCTTCGATTAGTAAGACAGCATCTTGTGGGAAGCCAACTTTTTCTAATGCACGATGGATTGAAGCGACAAGCGCGATATTGGAATACTTCGCTGATGAAGAACCACGAAGCAGTACCGCATTCCCTGTCTTTAACGATAGGGTAGCAGCGTCAATTGTTACGTTTGGACGCGCTTCATAAATCATCCCAATTACACCAAGTGGTACGCGTTTTTTTACGATTTTTAAGTCGTTTTCTTTTGTAATCTCTTCTAATACTTCGCCAACTGGATCTGGTAAATCAACAAGTAGGCGAATGGCATCGCTCATTGCTTGAATCCGTTCTTCATTTAACATAATGCGGTCAAGTGTTGAAGTTGGTAAACCTGATTCTTTCCCGTCTTGTAAATCTTTTTTATTTTCTTCGATAATGATTGCTTGATCTGCTAACAGTTGATCAGCAATGGCTAGCAATGCTTCATTTTTTTCAGCCGTTGATTTTGTATTCATTGTAAAGCTCGCTACTTTCGCACGCTTTCCTTTTTCGATTACTTCGTTCCCCACGATTGTACTCATCATATTCCTCCTTAAGCTTGAATCCAATTATTACGATGAATGACGACTTCAATTGGTTCGTCAAGTTCATCTGTTCGTTTACCCATTGCTTTTTCAATTGTTTCACTGGAGTATAATGTTTCACCACGACCAATTAATACATGGCGATCATATACTTCCACGACGTCTCCTTTATCGAAATGTCCTTCCAATGCATAAATACCTGCAGGAAGAAGGGATTTCCCACCCGTCGTTAACGCTTTTACGGCACCTTCATCAATGAATAACTTCCCACTCACTTCCGTAAGGGTTAACCATTGCTTATTCATCGGCAAAATTGTGCAACATTTACTTTCAAAGTATGTGCCGTCACCATGTCCATCTAAAATAGTCATGAGCTTATCTTCACCCGCACCATTTCCAATAAATACTTTCACGCCAGCATTCATCGCATATTTGGCTGCCACAAGCTTGGACTGCATGCCGCCTGTCCCGACTTTTGAGCCAGCACCAGAAGCAAAGCCGAGCATTTCATCTGTAATCTCTTCGATGTGGTCGATGCGTTTAGCATCAGGGTTTTTTAATGGATTTGCGTCATACAAACCATTGACATCCGTTAAGATAATGAGTTGATCGGCATGTACTAAACCACTCACAAGCGCAGATAGCATATCGTTATCGCCAAATGTGAGCTCGGCTACTGATACTGTATCATTTTCATTAATGATTGGTAAAATTGAACGTTCTAAAAGTTCTGAAAACGTGGCATGTGCGTTTTTATAACGCTTCTTTTCACTAAAGTCGTGACGTGTAAGTAAGATTTGAGCAGCGACCATATCATACTCGCTAAATGCTTCTGTGTAGCGGCCAATGAGTAAACTTTGACCAACAGCCGCAGCTGCTTGCTTGCCTTTGATCGTAACGGGTCGAGAAGAATAGCCAAGTTTACGAAACCCTGCTGCTACAGCACCTGATGACACAAGGAGTACATCGTGACCTTGCTGCTTTAACTTGGCAATCGCTTCAATATGATCCATAAACTTTTGGGAATCTATCTCACCTTTTGCATTAGTCAGTGAGCTACTTCCGATTTTGACGACAATTCGTTTTCTCTCCATAATGAATTCCTCCAATAGAAAAAAGCGCTTTTCGCCTAAATTAATAGGACGAAAAACGCTTTCCGTGGTACCACCTAAATTGAATGCAACTGCATTCCACTTGTTCTCTTAACGCTGAGTCGGCGCCTAGTTTTGCTAGGAGCTTGGTCGAAGTAGGTTCAGACGTCTTTTGTTGCACGCACCTTCCAGCCTATGGGTGTCGCTCTCTAATCCAACTAAGTCACGCTTACTAGTCTTCGCTATGCTTTTGGTTATTTGTGTATAAGAATGCCTGACAATTGCACTTTTGTCAACAGCGTTCTTAAATTTGTAAAGATAAAATGGATATAAAACATAAAAATCTTAGGGAATTAACGTGTTTAGTGAAGGGAAATAACATATTAAAGTCGCTTTACGTTCTTTTTTTATAGAAAATCCTTTTTGAGGTCGTCTATGCTTTTCAGTACGTTTACATTACCTAGGAATAAACAGAGCATGCATGATCTAGAAGGACTAACAAGGGAATGGAGTTTGAAAAACTAGTTACTGAAATGGAGCCTGTTATAGAGAAGCTATTGTCCAAATGTCGTATTTATAAAAATCGAGATGAGTATAAACAGATTGCATTCATCGCGTTATGGCAAGCATGGGAAACATATGATTCAAACAAATATGACTTGAAGGCGTATGTATATAATCAAATGTGGTACGACGTTATTGATGCCTTGCGCAAAAATGCAAAAAAAGAGTCGCGCTTTATTGCGACAACAGATGAAAAAATGACCTTTTATGTAGAACAAAAACAACAAGCTATTTCCGAAAATTCACTGTTTGAAAAGGTAGCAGGGCAGTTAAAGGAGGAGGAAAAAAAGCTACTCCACGATGTGTTTATAAAGGATAAATCCAATGAGCAACTAGCAAAGGAGTACGGCATTTCGGTCGAGGGAATACGAAAACGTAAACATCGCTTGCGTCAGAAATTGATGCATACATTTCAGGGGAAGGTAGCGGAATTAAAATGTCATGATTAATGCTACTTTGAAAAAGTTTGATTAAAAAGAGGTTAGAAAAGCGCTCATAAAAACAAGCATGAAAATGAGCGCTTTTTAGTCCATTTAAAGGTCAATTCTTTCAAAATACATACTATTCTTTTCACTCAAACGCATCCTTCAGTTTTTGAGGCATCATGCTGTACATAATCCGCAATGCCAACATTAAACCTACTATGATGAGCATCCACTGAATGGCCGTTTCAAGCCAGCCTGTTAATGGTAATGGGGTTAGTATTTCTTGTCCACCTATAATGATGATTATTGCCACAATCCATGCTAAGAAGAAACTGCCGATATATTGTGCCCACTCTTTCTTGGTCAGCTCGTTAAAAGTTTCGCGATACCTTATGTAATTTACAACTGCAGTAACAATCACAATAGTAAAAGAAAGCCACGTACTCATGAAATCACCTCATTTATCATAAGAATCAGATTTTATTTAGTTTCAAATATTTCCTAAAGAAGATAACTAAACACATTAAAAAATGGTCTCATTCTATAGGAGAAGAGACCATTTTTTCTGTATGAGTTAGTTTGTATAAATGGTTTGAATAAACGTATCACGCTCTTCAGAGGATTGCTTCACATCATTGACTAACATTGCGCCAACTGTATGCTCAGTCTGTTCATCATCAACAAGGAATTGTAAATTAACAGGTTGCGTTATTTCTTCAACAGGACATTTCCCCTTAAATTCCACTACTTTTTGTCCGCGTTGCGTCTCGAAAAACACCCAATCACTTACTTCACAATAGTTATTAAAGGCTTGTTCGACTGTTAAATTACTATTGTCCACTAATGTTTGGCTCTTAACATAGTCAATATACGCGTTTTCTGTAATCGCATCTTTAGGTCCGTAAAAATAGTAAAATGCACCAATGAGAAGTATTGGGACAATCCATAAAACGGTTCTTTTTGTCACTTTCATCTTCCATTCCCCCTAGCTACATATAAGTGCATTATAACATTGATATGTATATATTTTCTAGATTAATATAATATTTTCTGTTTTATGCGCGTAAATCGTACTTTGGAAATAAAATCATTTATTTCTCTTTAATTATCGAAATAATGAAAAAATTGCCCAGGAAATAAGGGGGAATGAAAATTAATCAATATGTTACTAATAAACAGCGGCTGATTTTCGCTCCGGTTGAACGTCTAAGCTCATCCCGTTAGAGTCGCTACTTTCCATGCAAATAAACTATATAAATCGACATAAAACTTCCGGTATGTATATTCCTACCATTTTCCTGTCCATACTATCCTAAAATCAATTGAAATAGGAGTGGGAAAGATGGGAAAAGGACTTCAAATTACAAATACACATGGGTGGATGATTGAACGCCTTCAAGCGGAAGAGAAGGCGATTCAAAAAACATCCATGGCGAAACGATTTCAGATTATGTGAAAAAGTTTAACGAGGGCTGAATGGAAGGGCTACTTCACCGCAACTATGCGCCAGGTAGACGTGCCTATTTACTGCCTGAAGAAGAACAAGAAGCCCGTCACATGCTAGAATCTAGTAAACCAGCTGAAGAAGGCTATGGCTACCAAACGTGTTGGGATACGCGTATTCTCAAAGAAGTACTAGAAGATCGTTTTTCTGTCACGATGTCGAGAGGTGGTATCGGTCACATGTTGAAACGTTGGGGATTCAGTTATACACGACCAACGTATACATTGAAACGAGCAGATAAGAAGAAACAGGAAGCTTTTACCCAACAACTCGATGCACTAAAAAAACGCCACAGATGAAGTAGTTTTTCTCTATGAAGATGAAAGCCATATTCGGGATTACCAAGCGCTTCAAGCCACTTGGAGTGTCAGAGGTAAACAAAAACAAATCCCTACGTATGGTCATCATGCGACGGTCAGTTTATTTGGCTGTGTCGATAGCCGCACGTGTGATTTTTTACATATGGAAGCCGATCGCTGTAACGTCCAGACGTTTCTTCATTATGTCTTAGCGACATATGAAAACCAAAAGATTGTCATGATTCTCGATAACGTGTGAATTCACCATGTCAAGTTGATTCAGCCGTTTTTAAATTTGCATAAAGACCGTTTAACGCTCGTATTCTTGCCACCCTATTCGCCCAATTTAAATGCTGTCGAACGCGTATGGGGATACTTGAAGAAAGTGTGATTGCCAATCGATTCCATGCGACGCGTGAGGAAATCAGGGAATCGATTGTTTCATTTTTGGAATCTATCTATGAGTACCCTGAAAATATTCTACGCCTCATTGGGTCAATGGCTATGTCGGAAAATTAAAGTGGACTTATATAGTTAGCTTCAGGCGAACACGCTGTGAATCACGATGATTATAATCAGGCGATGTCATAGCTAGGGCAGAAAGCATAGAGTCCACCTCATTTGAATGAATCAATGAAAAAGATGAAGATATAATGACAAAAAAATATAATTTAACCTATTTTTAACCTTCTCTTTCTATAATTATTAGTGTCAAAGTCTTTTTTTGTATAAAAAGGAGGCGACTAAAGAAACAAACTAGTTTAGAAAGAGAGGTTGATTATGCGAAAACAAATTT
Source organism: Lysinibacillus sp. LZ02 (assembly GCF_050613145.1). Classification (GTDB taxonomy): domain Bacteria; phylum Bacillota; class Bacilli; order Bacillales_A; family Planococcaceae; genus Lysinibacillus_B. The sequence goes on from NZ_CP192507.1 coordinate 1,671,861, forward strand.
ATAAAACCCTATCAATTTTTGGAGTCTTACTATTACTCTCACAAACTCTTTTCGGGAGTTTGCCAGTATTCGCAATGACAAACAGTAACACGACATCAGCACTGACGATTACGATGGTGACTAACGGACAGCCCTATATTGAAGGTGACATCGCAACAAGTCCTGTCACAATTCAAGTAGCGGCAACATCACCTGACAGTGCAAGTATACAAGTGGAGATTTCGCAAGATCTTGGTGCAACGTGGCAAACATTCGATGCAGCTATGCCACTTATATTACAAGACGCAGGAGATTACGATATTTGGTTTAAGGCAACAGATGCAATAGGTCAAATAGTCATCGAAAAACGCCGTATTCAAATCACGCCAGTCGCGGCACTCCTGTTGACACAGACAACTAGTGTTACAACACCTGCCAGTGCCGTTATTTATGTAAATGAAACAGCACAAGCTGGGGGGGACGGAACGAGCTGGGTAAATGCATATCAAGACTTACAGACGGCATTAACCGCTGTAATAGCAGGACAAGAAATTTGGATTGCGAAAGGAACTTATAAACCAACGGCAGGAACAAATCAAAATGCTTCCTTTCAAATGAAAAATGGTGTGGCGATTTATGGTGGTTTTAATGGGATAGAAACCACACTAGCTGAACGAGATTATAAGGCAAATGAAACGATTTTAAGTGGGGATATTGGTGTAATCGGCAATAATAACGATAATACTTACCATGTATTTTACCATCCATCAGGTTTAGGTTTAAACGACACAGCAATTCTAGATGGTGTTACAATTACTGGTGGTAATGCCGGCTCTAATTATGGCGGTGGCATGCACAATAATAACAATAGTCCCAAAATAACAAATGTTACATTCACCAAAAACCATGCCGGGTTAGGCGGTGGTATGATGAATAATAATGGTAGTAATCCCATTCTTACAAATATTATATTCAGTGAAAATACGGCAAGTCGTCTTGGCGGTGGCATAAATAATTGGCATAGTAATCCTGTATTAACGAATGTTACATTCAACGGAAATAGGGCTTTAAGTGGTGGTGGTATACACAATGAGTCTAGTAATCTTACCCTCATGAATGCCACGTTTAGCGGAAATACCGGTACTAGTATAGGAGGCGGCATACACAATATTTATAGCAGTCTCATGCTCACGAGTGCCACATTCAATGGAAATGTGGCTAACGATGGAGGCGGCATATACAATAACTCTAGCAGCAGTCTTACCCTCACAAATATTACGATAAGTGGCAATACAACAAACGGTAGTAACAAAGCTGCTATCTATAATGGGAGTAATGTTAAAATTCGTAATAGTATCATTGTCGGGAATAACGGTCCAGCAATAGGTGGTAGTTCGGCAACGATTGAACATAGCCTCCTTGGCGATCATGAAAAAGGCAAGCTGTATGATGGGACGGGCACTCCTGGTGTTGATGATTATAAGATAGAAGATATCTTTATTCACCCTGACTTAGCTAATTCCGCTACTGCCAATTATCGTTTGAAAGCAGGCTCTCCTGCCATTGATAAAGGGGTTTCTACGTATCCAGAGTTAGCGCAAATTACAAAGGATTTGGACGGGAATGACCGCATTCGAGGGACGGGTATTGATTTAGGAGCATATGAATCCTTAGCCTCTACCTTTACAGTAAGTTACGACGGAAACGGAGCTACTGGCGGGCAAGTACCTGTAGATAATGCAATGTATGAGACAAATAATAGTGTAACCGTATCTGACAATACGGGTAATCTCGAAAAAACAGGCTTTACATTTACAGGCTGGAATACACAAGCAGATGGCGGTGGCACAAGCTATACGGCGAATGCCACTTTCCAAATGGGTACGACGAATGTAACGCTGTATGCACAATGGACAGCGAATCCAACATTTACAGTGAATTATGATGAAAACGGAGCTACTGGCGGGCAAGTACCTGTAGATAATGCAATGTATGAGACAAACAACAGTGTACCCGTATTGGACAATACGGGTAATCTCGAGAAAACAGGCTTTACGTTTACAGGCTGGAATACACAAGCGGATGGCGGTGGCACAAGCTATACGGCGAATGCCACTTTCCAAATGGGTACGACGAATGTAACACTGTATGCACAGTGGACAGCGAATCCAACATTTACAGTGAATTATGATAAAAACGGAGCTACTGGCGGGCAAGTACCTGTAGATAATGCAATGTATGAGACAAACAATAGTGTAACCGTATTGGACAATACGGGTAATCTCGAGAAAACAGGCTTTACGTTTACAGGTTGGAATACACAAGCAGATGGCGGTGGCACAAGCTATACGGCGAATGCCACTTTCCAAATGGGTACGACGAATGTAACGCTGTATGCACAATGGGACGTTGCTCGTTATACACTATCCTTTGAGTCAAATGGAGGCAGTGCTGTACCTACCCAGCAGATTTTCTATAATCATCAAGCAACAATCCCAGCAGTTCCAATCAAGGTAGGTTATACATTTTTCGAGTGGTATACAGATGCGGCGTTGACAAAAGTATGGGATTTTAAGAAAGATACTGTGAAAGCCCCTACGACGCTCTATGCAAAGTGGGTGGCAAATAGTTATTCAGGTGGTTCCATCCCAGAAACAGTCTATACACTATCTTTTGAATCAAATGGTGGTAGTACAATCACAACGCGATCGATTATCTCTCATTACAAGGTAACAGAGCCATCCGATCCAATCAAGGAAGGCTATACATTTGCGGGTTGGTATACAGATGCGGCACTAACAAAAGCGTGGGATTTTACGAAAGATTTCATAACTGGCCATACAACATTGTATGCAAAGTGGATCGTAAACCGTACTTCTGATGGTGATGACAATATACCGGTAGAGCCACCTTTAACACCAGAAGAGCCAGAACCACCCCAAAAGCCATTGTCAACCTATCGATTCACGGATATTTCGAAGAACTGGGCAAGGGATATGATTGAAGATATGGCAACTCAAGGTGTTATTACAGGCTATCCAGATGGCACATTCCGACCAAATGCGCCAATTCAACGTCAGCATGTTGCAATTATGTTCGCACGAGCTTTCGAGCTTACTCCAAAACGAGCAACTGTACCGTTTAGCGATGTATCAACAAGCCATCCATATTACGAGGCGATTACGTTACTACAGCAAGCTGGTATTGTGGATGGTGCAAACGGTGCCTTTAAACCAAACGCACCGATGACCCGTGCGCAAATGGCAAAAGTCATTGTGCTAGCTTTTGGTTTAACACCAGGTGGAACGAGCACATTTAATGATGTGCCCCCGACACATTGGAGCTATGACTATATCGCGGCACTAGAAAATGCCGGAATTTCTTTAGGTGATAACGGTAATTTTAAACCAGATGAACCTGTTACACGGGCACAATTTGTTGCATTTATGTATCGCGCAATGAACCGATGAAATAAGGTGTTTATTCGAAAGAAAAACCAGATTCTTGGTAAATGGGAGTATGAGATTTTCACTAACAATATATTTAGTCTAGTTTTTCATTAATTGCTAAAGTAGTGTTAGGAAAATATAGTGAAGTCTATTTAATAAAATTGAAGTATAGAGCGAAAACCCTTCTCGTATTTTGTTTAAACAATGATTACGATATGTGGGTTTTCGTTTTTTTATAGCTATTTATAATCTTTTATTGTTATAGAGTTAATCTTAATTTACAGTAATATACCAGATTTATGTTAGAATAATCTCGATTAAACAATAGGGAGGTAGTATCTTGAAAAAAATCTTATTTCTCTCTTTATTTTTTTATGTATGGATTACACAGCAGTTAGATGTATATGCAATTAATACAGATGAAGAGCAATCAAATGTGTTCTATGTAAAAACAAATTCCGCGCCTGTTTATGATGAGAGTGGAGAAACATTAGGTGTTATACATAAGAATCAAGCTTATTTTTATATGGATAAAAACGAAGTATGTTATTACATAGAAGTAGAAAATCATTTAGGATGTGTCCCAACCGCTTCCGTAGTAGAAGGGAGTACAACATTAGCTGAAGAGAAATTAGCGCGTGCTGGGCAGATGATTTATACAACGTATATAACGCAATTGACGGATCTAGATGGACATGTTCTTTACACATCGCAACCGAATCGACGACATTATGCATTTGATGAAGATAATACATATTACTACATAAACGTGGCAGGTCGTACGGCGTTACTACCAAAAGTAAATGCAGCACTTGATAAAGGGATTCCAGTATTGATGTACCATCATATTGTAGGTCCTAATGATGGTCGACAGAGCTTGACGTCAGCGATGATTACAGAGGAGCAGTTTGCATCAAATGTGCGTGCACTACAAGAAATAGATAGACGAACGATTACGATGGATGAGTTATATGCCTTTTTACAGGGAGAGAAAAACCTTGGGAAAAATGCAGTTGTTATCACATTTGATGATGGATTAAAGTCGAATATTGTATACGCTTATCCACTACTTCAACAAGCCAAAATGAAGGCAACGAATTTTGTCATTACACCCCGTGTACCAGCAGCAACTCAACCATTTGATCCACAAAAATTACAGTCGATTTCGCAAGAAGAAATGGCTAGGTCAACAGATGTTTTCAGCTACGAGGGGCATACCCATCAGTTGCATAGCCAAGAAGAGGGAAACTCACTTGTTATATTACAAAGTCGTAAATCGTTGAAGGAAGATTTACTCACAAGTCAATCGATTGTACCGCAGCAATATTTTGCTTATCCATTTGGACAGTTTAATGGGGGGACGAAGCAAATGCTAACTGAAACAGGCTACCGATTGGCATTTACCACAAAAAATGGTTATGTAAAATACGGAGATAATCCGTATGAATTAAAACGGATTGCAATAGTCCCTTATAATAGATGAATTGAGAAGGTAAAACGATTATCGTATTCTTCTAGAACGATGATGAGAGGAATGGTAAGGCTCAGGCAGATTATCAGTGTTTTCTTATACAGAGTAAGCCAAGGCTGCGGGAAAGTGAGACAAGCTTGAAGCTCTTACATGTAAACGGAAAGAAATGATTTATTGTAAATGGAGAGAGCCACCTATATGCCAGCTACCGGTTAAGTCCATAAAAAAACTACCAACGTTTGGCCCTAATACAGCAACAATGCCTTTCATACTAGTGTTTTGTATTGTTTTTAGGCAGGTAGGGTGCTGAGTATATGTGAGCTACCAATGATGAAAATACCGTCGCCTCTATTGACTAAATAAAGCGGGTGATTAAATAGAACGTAAAGTTCGGGCTAAGTGCTACCAGCAATGAACTAATCTCGAAAATCGCAATTTCGATGATAAATAATTTTTTTCGCCCGTAGCAGCCTGAGAGTTTTCCAATAATAGGTACATTGATGGCTAACCACAGTGTGGAAATTATGAAACCCCAGGCTCCCAGTTAGGAGAAACGTTAAATAAACTGTTAATCGTTGTGAGTGCAGCCATAAATACTGCGATAGCAAAAGGAGTAAGTGCTCAAGTTTGGGAAGAAAAATTTTTCTTCATTTATAGTCCCTTTTAAATAAGTAATTTGTTGTCCCAATCACATTTATCCACATTTACAAAACATACGTTCTTTACTATACTTACGAGTAAAGGAGGGGATGAATTGAAAGCGCTATTAATCGCCGAAAAACCTTCCCTCATGCGCGATATCCAAAAGGTTTATAACAAAATAACATTACCGTATACAATTGATTTTACATCTTTTGTCGGGCATGTTGTCGAGTTAAAAGAGCCCCATGAGTATCACGCAGAGTGGAAAAAGTGGAGTTTAGATCTTCTCCCGATGATGCCAACAAAATATGAATTTCGTGTAAAAAAGAGTGCTTATAAAGTATATAAAGACATTGAAACATTGCTAAAAACGAATCAATATGACTTTATTATTAATGCTTGTGACGCGGGGATGGAAGGAGAAAATATCTTTTACTCTTTCTATAAAAAAGCTAGATGTACACTGCCTGTAAAGCGTTTTTGGACATCACAAACGACAGACACTGCTATTCGTCATTCCCTAGAACATTTAATCGATGAAAACGATGAAATGATTCGCAATTTACGCAACGCTGCTATGTACCGGATGATTTTTGACTGGCTTGTAGGCTTAAATTTAACACGTGCGGCAACAGTGAAAGGGGGGCGTACGATTAAAGTAGGACGGGTCATGACACCTACTTTAGCGATTGTCGTAAAACGAGAGTTAGAAATTCGAGATTTCGTTCCAACGCCGTATTTCCAGCTAGAGTTAGATACAGGTGAATTGAAAGCCCTTTGGTTCGATCCGATTGCCAAAACAAACAAGCTCGATTCGTTGGAAGCCGCACAAGTGATTCAGACCAAGTTAGCATCTACTGCATTCGTGAAGCAAATTGAAACAGAACGAAAAACAATATTTGCGCCAAGTTTGCATTCTTTACTAGAATTACAAAAAGAGGCAAATAAGTTTTACGGCTTTACGTCGGCAGAGACGCTAAAAATAGCTCAAAGCTTATATGAAAAAAAGCTCATTACGTATCCCCGGACCGAGTCCAAACATTTACCAACTGCATTCGCCAAAACGATTGCTCATCAATTACAAGTAGCGGCAAGTTTACCGCAGTTTGAACAAGTAGCCAAACACATTTTAAATAATGAGGCACATATTCAAAAGACGATGTATGTTAAAAGATATGTGGATGATAAAAAATTAACCGATCACCATGCAATCACGATTACGGATGTATCTGTCGGCAAGAAATCTTTAACACCGGCAGAGGTAAAAATTTATGAGCTGATTGTCAAACGGCTGCTCGCTATTTTTTTACCTCCTTATGTATTAGATAAAACGAATGTCTTGCTATTATGTGGGGAGCATCATTTTAAAGCAAGTGGCAATACAGTGATTGATAAAGGCTACACGGTTCTTTACGAAGCGCAAAAGCGAAAAGAAGAACGACCGCTACCTCTATTAAAAGAAGGGCAACAGTTGAACGTTCAGAGTAGCCAAATCTTATCGAAAATGACAGAGCCACCAGCCCGTTATACAGATAGTACTTTGCTCGATGCGATGTTTCATGCAGGTCGCTTTGTGGAAGATAAAACGCTACAGGCCATTTTAAAAGATGCTGAAGGCATTGGAACAAGTGCAACGAGAGCAGAAATTATGGAAAAACTTCTTTCAATCGGTATGATGACGAGGGAAGGAAAATCACTTGCGGCAACCGATTTTGGGATTGATGTTATTAGGTCGCTTGGTGAGCATGATGTTGTCTCACCTGTTTTGACGGCTGTGTGGAGCAAGAAGTTAAAGGACATTGTGGACGGCTCCCTTAGCTCGCGCCAGTTTTATACAGACATGCAGCAATTTATTCACGATACAACCGGAAAAATGAAAGCACTTGAAATGGCTGTTGCAGAAAAAGAAGTCGTGATTTTAGGCAAATGTGTTACCTGTGGGGATTCAGTAGTAGAAGGATTTAAAGGGTATAATTGTACAAATAAATCTTGTAAATTCTATATTAGTAAATCACTCATGAAAGGCAAAATTACGCCGACTGATATGAAAAAGTTACTCGCGGGGAAAGAGACAAGAGAGATTTTGTTTACATGGAAAAGTGGTAAAAAAGGAAAGGCGAAATTAAAGCTAAACGGTGAGAAACTGGAATTTCTTTTTACCCCTAGTAGACAACAAAAAAAATAATATACGCATGCTAACTAGACGTTGAAAGTATATGGTGATACTATTTTTATTCATTATGTAAATTTTACTTTTGAAAATGAAAATAACTTACCATTTCAATCAAATTTACATATAATAAACAAACAAGTTCGGAAATTAGTCACTTTTTATTTGGATGATTCGTTTGATTTTTTAGAATTCTCTTGACGTTTACGCCTATAGTTTGTACACTGTGGGAAGTCAAATGTTTTTTCTAGAAGTACAACAACATTATTAAGTAAGGATCTGGTGAAATGATAGTATGTAAATTTGGCGGTACTTCCGTCGCAAGTGCAGAGCAAATTAAAAAAGTATTTAACATTGTTAAATCGAATCCTGAACGCAAAGTAGTTGCTGTTTCAGCTCCTGGAAAACGTTCAAGTGAAGATATTAAAGTTACAGATTTATTAATCGATCTAGCGGAAACGGCACTTATTGGCGGTGATGTTGAGTCAAAAATTAATGCTGTTGTCAATCGATATGAAGATATTACAAGTGGTTTAGGTTTAGATCAAACGATGTCGGAAATTATCGCTGCAGATTTACGTGAACGTGTTGCAGGCGATAAGTCTAATAAAGATTTGTTTATCGATAATTTAAAAGCAAGTGGTGAAGATAATAATGCGAAGCTAATTGCCGCTTACTTTAATGTAGCGGGCGTACCAGCGCGTTATGTCAGCCCGAAGGAAGGGTTACTTGTTAATGATCTTCCTGAACGCACATATGCTTTACCTGAAGCTTATGAAAAATTAAGTGTATTAAAGGATACAGAGGAAGTTGTGATTTTCCCTGGCTTCTTCGGCTATACTAAAGACGGTATTTTACGTACATTTGACCGTGGTGGTTCAGATATTACAGGGTCAATTTTAGCTTCAGCTGTTAGTGCTGACCTTTATGAAAACTTTACGGATGTAGACTGTGTATTTTCAGCAAATCCAAAAGTAATCAACAACCCAGCAGAAATTAAAGAAATTACTTATCGAGAAATGAGAGAGCTATCATATGCAGGTTTTGCTGTTTTCCATGATGAAGCATTAATGCCTGTATATAGACAAGGTATTCCAGTGAACATTAAAAATACAAACAACCCATCTGCACCGGGTACGCGCATTGTACCAACTCGTACAGAGCAAGGTCGCTCGGTGACAGGGATTTCAGCAGATAGTGGATTTTCCATTTTATACGTATCAAAATATTTAATGAATCGTGAAGTTGGCTTCGGACGAAAATTACTTCAAATTATTGAAGAAGAAAATATCTCTTATGAACATACACCATCAGGCTTAGATGATATTTCAGTCATTATGCGTTCAAATCAATTAACACCAGAAAAAGAAGAGCGTATCGTAAGACGTGTGAAAGAAGAATTACATGCAGATGATGCACATTTCCGTCATGGCTTCTCGATGATTGTTATCGTTGGGGAAGGTATGCGCAATAATACAGGGCTAGCTGCACGTGCAACAACAGCTATTTCTTCGACGGGTGCAAACATTGAAATGATTAATCAAGGTTCTTCTGAAGTAAGCCTAGTGTTTGGCGTAAACAAACAATTTGAAGATCAAATTTTAAAAGCGTTATATAGCGAATTTTTTTCCGCAGTGAAAATGTAACGAATAGCGATTAGAGCTAAAATCGTTTGCTAAATTTCATCTTTAAAAAAACACTTGTTACCAAAATAGCCTTGTTAGATTATTTCTAACAGGGCTACCTTAATTTCTAGTTAAACTAAATCATACCGTTCGTTTAACAAGCTAATTCAAGGATATGTTTTCAAATGTTTAAAACTGATTAATTCCCCATCTGTATTTATCACAACTTCATCTTCCCCATATCCATTATGAGCACCATAGTAAGGGTACACTTTCAACGTTATCTCATATAATCCACCAACTCCATATACTTGCTTGATCCTTAGGACATTCGTTTCCCAAGCAGCCCAAGTAAGACCTTCAGGTGCATTTTTGTCATCCTTATAAATTTGAGAAATAGCTTTATCTACGGGTTCTCTATTGCTACTTATGAGTGCCATTTTAATCGTTTCGCATAATTCCGTATCAGCCTCATTTATGGTTTTTGCGTATAATATCTCATTACTGCTAATTAAAAATAATAATACCATTAACGGAAACACTTTTTTCAAACAAATCACCTCTTGATCAGTATTCCCAAAAAGTTTGTTTTACTCAATTAGCCTCTCTGTTAATTGAAGAATATATAGTTTAACCTTGTCCCGAAAGAAATCTTCCTCTTCAACCTTTAGCTCAGTGATGGGGAGTTCAATAAAACAATTTGATAGGTATTTTTTGTTTCTTTTGTGTTGAAATCATGTACAATATTACAAGGTTAAAAGGAGGGAGGGGCTTGTGGAACGAATACGACGTGTGTTAAGACTTGTATTTCGCAATATTTATTATTATCGTGTCGATTATATCCGAACATTTCTAATGATTCGACTGTTCCAAGTGTTTATCGTTTTGCCGCTTGTATCCATTCTTTTTACCTTTATGCTTGATGCCATTGGAATACAAAGTATAACAGAGCAAAATATTTGGCAGCTACTGATGCACCCATTTGTACTGACGATGTTGGTGCTGATTGTACTCGTTTTTTTACTCTTTATTTATTATGAGATGGGCTTTTTAATGTTATTAGCGTATCATCAACAGCGGGCTATTCCATATACCATTAAAGGGCTTTGGCAGCGATTAAATCAAAAAGTACTGTACTTTATTAGTTTTCAAACGATTTTATTTGTCATTTATTTAATGTTAGTGATCCCCCTTATTTCAACGGTTTTGCCACTTTCGATTACGCAAAACTTGCAAATACCGCGCTTTATTGTGGATGAACTTTTAGCATCTACAAAGGGGAGGTTGATGTATTACGGAGCCATTACATTTATTCTTGTTGTAGGCTTACGCTTTATTTTTACATTGCCATTTTTTACAATTTACCACTGGATGACTATTTGGGAAGCGGTAAAAATGAGCTGGCAGTTCTCCAAACGAAAGTTAATCGAAACGCTTGGGATACTCGCGCTTATTTTAACGGTACATGTAACCATTATAGTGACGATTTTAGTACTGGCGTTTGTCCCGTTGTATATTATTGAACGGGCGCTACCGGGTAATGCATTAGTTGTAGCTGCCTTTACATTAACATTTGTTGAAGGGGTTTTAATTTTAGCCTTTTCATTATTGCAAGCGATGTTTTCTCAAATTCTCGTACTCGTCTCATTTAAGCTAACGCATGAAAAGCCGCTGATAACACAAAATGAATCTTTCCGTCAAACAATTTTACATTGGACAGTGGTCATTGCAATCTACAGTTACTTTTTAATAAGTGGTTTCAATATATTGAGTTTGGAAAAGACTGTGTATGAGCCGACAACAAACATCATCGCTCATCGCGGGTTTATGGAAAAAGGTGTGGAAAATACAATCAGTTCACTAATTGCATCTGCTGAAGCGGGGGCGGACATGGTCGAAATCGATATTCAGCAAACGAAAGACGGTAAGTTTATCGTGTTCCATGATGCTAAACTTTCGCGACTAGCAGGGAAAAGAGACAGTGTTTATACTATGACACAAGCACAATTAATGGAGACCATTGTTCGTGCAGAAGGGCTTTCAGATACGATTCCTTCACTTGAACAAATGCTTGAAAAGAGTGAGGAATTAAATGTTCGATTATTAATTGAAATTAAAACACATGGTCATGAAACCAATGATATGTTAGAAAGGCTAATAGCGGTACTTGATGAATATAAAGCACTTGATGTACATTATATTCAGTCGCTTGATATAGAAATCGCTAAGCAAATAAAAGCTATGGAGCCTCGATTAAAAGTAGGGGCGGTATATGCGCTGAATGTAGGCTATTTACCAAAAACAGAGCTTGATTTTATTGTCATCGAACAATTTTTTGTAACGGAACGGTTAATTGAACAGGCGAAGCAGCAAGAGAAACAATTGTTTGTTTGGACGGTGAATGATTCGCGCAGTTTGCAAAAATTTCTTGAATACAATGTGGATGGAATCATTACAAATAGGCCAGATCGAGCCAATGATTTAAGAGAAGTGTTAGCTGAAGAGCAATATTTTCTAAATAGAATTTGGAACAAAATACAAGTTATTTTTTAAAGGATTGAACAGATGAACGTATTTACATATGAAGTACCCGCAAGGTTAAATGCCACGGAAGATATACCAATTTTGGAAGCAGGTCAACATGCGTTTACACTAAATCGTGTATATGATAATGGTTTGAAAAAATTATTAGACGGCTATTTTGATTACCGCTACTTTTTAAAGTACGTAGTGAAAACAACGGAAGACAACGCCGTATTTATGTGTCGTAAAGTACAACGAAAAGGTCGCTTATGGTATGAGGCAACGGATTATCGTACGAATGAAACATACGTAATTAACTATGAAAACTGGCGCATTGGGGTGCCTGAGCTGTTTGTTAAAGGCACTGCACTCGAAATGAAAATCGATAAAGCAATGGAAGATTGGTCAGCTTTTCTCATTAGTGATACACTGGTTGCTCGTTGGCTACCCGTATACGATGAGGTATCGGACACGTTTCACATGACATTAGAAATCATGCCAGAAAGTCCAGTGCAAGATGCAGCATTTTTTTTAGCCATTGCACAAGTAACATTATTTATTGGTGCGTAAAACGAAGGTGTTTGTCATTCACATGGACTGTGAATGTGGTATAAAGGAGGATATTAACAGTCAAAAATAATTTATAAGTATCTGTAAAAATGTATTATATTTTTATAGATTTGGTTATAATCTTATTGAGGTGGTAAATGTTGAAATATTACTCAATAGGAGACTTTGCAGATAAAATAGGTAAAACCATTCAAACTCTTAGAAATTGGGATAAAAAAGGTACTCTAAAACCACATCATGTAACTGAAGGTGGTACGAGATATTATTCCCAAGAACAACTTCATCATTTTTTAGGTTTGAAGCAATCTACACAACTAAATAAAAAGACGATTGGTTATTGCAGGGTTAGTTCGCATAAACAAAAAGATGATCTTGAGCGACAAATAGAACATGTAAAGACATACATGTACGCTAAAGGTTATCAATTTGAGATCATCTCAGATATAGGGAGTGGAATTAACTACAATAAACAAGGGTTAAATCGATTGTTAGATATGATTACTAATTCAGAAGTCGATAAAATAGTGGTTCTTTACAAAGATAGACTCATACGATTTGGATATGAGTTAATAGAAAATCTTTGTGAAAAGTATGGAACTGCTATTGAAATTATTGATCATACGGAGAAAACCGAAGAACAAGAGTTAGTAGAAGATTTCATTCAAATAGTGACGGTATTTAGTTGTAGGCTTCAAGGTAAAAGGGCAAATAAAGCTAAGAAAATGATTAAGGAGTTCTTAGGGGATGATACTGGCAAAGAAAGTTAGATTATACCCAAGTGAATTGCAAGAGCAAAAATTGTGGCAATCAGTAGGGACAGCAAGATTTATTTACAATTGGACACTTGCAAAACAAGAAGAAAATTATAAAAATGGCGGCAAATTTATAGCTGATGGCGTTCTGAGGAAAGAATTAACCCAATTAAAGACAACTGAGTTGTTTTGGTTAAATGAAGTATCTAACAATGTAGCAAAACAGGCGGTTAAAGATGCATGTGATGCTTTCAGCAAGTTTTTCAAAGGTTTAGCCAATAAACCAATATTTAAAAGCAGAAAAAAGAGCAAGAAGTCATTCTACAACGACAATGTAAAGTTAAAAGTCAAAGATGGAAAATTAGTACTGATTGAAAAAGTGGGTTGGATAAAAACGAATGAGCAATTACCTATTGGTGTCAAATATAGTAATCCGAGAATTAGTCATGACAATAAGTATTGGTATTTATCAGTAGGGTTAGCGCAAGATACCATCCAAGAAGAACTATTCGAAGAAGTGATAGGTATTGACTTAGGTGTTAAAGAGTTAGCTGTTTGTTCAAATGGTCAAGTATTTAAAAATATTAATAAGACAAATGAAGTACGTAAGACCGAGAAGAAGCTACATAGATTGCAGCGTAGTGTATCTCGCAAATATGAAATGAATAAGGAGGGAAACCGTTTCGTCAAAACATGCAATATTATAAAAATCGAAAAGAAGATACAACACCTACACAGACGATTGAAAAACATACGTGATAATTACATTCACCAAGCTACAAATAGCATTGTGAAAACCAAGCCTTGCAAAGTAGTGATGGAGGATTTAAATGTAAAAGGAATGATGAAAAATCGTCACTTATCCAAAGCTGTTGCTAAGCAAAAATTACATGAATTTATTCGACAAATGACGTACAAGTGTGAAAAATACGGGATTGGATTCATTCAAGTGGATCGTTTTTATCCATCTTCTAAAAAATGTTCATGTTGTGGCACGATCAAGAGTGATTTAAAACTTTCAGATAGAGTATATAAATGTGAATGTAGTTTAGAAATAGATAGAGATTTAAATGCATCTATAAACTTAGCTAGGTATGGAAAATTAATAGTATAGTCACCTGAAAGACAACTATTAATATGTAGGATTCGTTGTATCCGAATTTACGCTTGTGGAGTGTTATATCAAACGAAAGTAGCTTAGGCAAAATCGGACACGTAGAAGCAAGAATTAAACAAGATTTATAGATTTTTATAAATTTTTGGCAACGGACTTATGAACATAGTATTTGTTTTAACAGCAACGGGTGAAGAAGTTTTAGAGATGGTCTCAACAGATGTGGCAGGTCTCTTAGCAGCAGTACAAGGGGAAAGTGTTACATTCCCACATGGTAATTACCAATATGATTTTCATAATTTAGATCACTACTTAGAAGATGGCGTATATCGTCAAGAACTCGTGATTTATTTGAAGGCTGTGTGAATGCACAGCTTTTTATTTTTAACGTAATGTTGCTTGGATGTAAAATTATTGTTAATTTTATATGAAAGAAATGGTAGACTTAATAGTTGACTAGTAAATATTGGTGGTGTGTGAATGCTTACGATTTTTGGTGGGATTGGTTTATTTTTATTAGGCATGACAATGCTGACAAATGGATTAAAAGAAGTGGCAGGTGAGGCATTAAAAAGATGGCTTAATACATTTACAAAAGGGACATTTACAGCGATTATAACGGGTGCGCTCATGACGGTTTTAGTGCAGTCTTCGACGGCAACAACGCTGTTAACAATCGGCTTCGTTAGTGCAGGCTTATTAACATTTTTACAATCGATTGGCGTCATTATCGGTGCGAACATCGGGAGCACGAGCACAGGCTGGATTATTTCATTAATCGGCTTTAAAATTAGCCTTCAAACGATGAGTTTGCCGATTATTGGTGTCGGTGTATTTATGTCTTTAATTGCACCAAATGACATTAAAAAATTCGGTAGTGTACTTGCAGGGTTTGGTTTATTATTCCTTGGGATTGATATGTTACAACAGGGGATGGGGTCAGCACAAGACTTTATTTCATTTGAATCCATTCCTGCTGATTCGTTCGTCTCGATTATTTTGTTAATTTTGATTGGGTTAGTGATGACGGTTATTATGCAGGCATCCAGCGCGGCGATGGCGGCAACATTAACCGCATTATTTGCAGGGGCTATTGACTTTAACCAAGCAGCTTATTTAGTCATTGGTCAAAATATTGGTACGACAGCTACAGCACTTTTTGCAGCAATTGGTGCATCTGTATCCGCTAAACGTACAGCGATGACGCATTTTTTATTTAATGCGATTACAGCTGTCTTTGTCACAATTGGATTTACATATTTTATCAAGATAGCAAAGTGGATAACAGAACGGATTGCTGGAGAATTTGATCAAACGCTGGCACTTGCTATTTTCCATACAATGTTTAGTGTAATCGGGATGATTATTTTCCTACCGTTTATGAAGATATTTGCGAATGTACTGATGAAAATTGTACCTGAACGTGAAAATGCATTAACGAAAAATCTTGATGATAGTTTAAGACAAGTACCATCTGTAGCTATTTACGTCAGCTATAAAACGCTGCGAGATATTATGATACATTTAACGAATGCTTTAAAGTTACTTATTGCGGAAAAGAAAGTAACGGTTGAATATGAAAAGATGATGCTTGAAGTAGAAGAGGCAATCGATCAAACACGTGATTTCTTAAATTTAGTCCAGTCAACCTCTAGTAAAGAGCGGCATCAACATATTTGCATTTTGCATACGCTGGATCATTTGAGCCGTTTAATCAAAGTGCTACGAGAACAACAAAAGGTAGAAGCGATTTATTTCCAAGAGAAAATAATGATCAAATGGCAAGCAATTTTAACTGATATTACAGAAGTGCTACATGATGAGGAAAAGTTATTAGAAATTTCTATTATACTTGAACAAACTTCGCAAGAGATGGCACAAGAACGTCGTATTAAACGCGCGGAATACTTCGAACGTTCCGTAACAAGTGAAAAAGCTTTAGAAGAAGCGGTATCCAAGGTAGAAGCGCTTCTATGGATCGATCGACTCGTCTATCACTATTGGCGTGCAACCGCGAGAATGGCAGAATTCCAAGCTTTAGAACAAGAAGTAAAATAAATGAAGGAGTATCTGGAAAGTATTTTCTTTCTGGATACTCTTTTTTAGTATGAAGGCTTTAATCAAAAAGTGATTCCAGTATGCAATAAGCTGTTTTTCATAAATGAATGTGAATACTTTTTCGGGAAATATAATTCTAAATAACTATTGAATTTTAAAATATAATGAATTTACGATATAAAGTTTCTTTTTAAAGCAAAAACGTTTTATAACATTGGATAATTATATCTATAGAAATTACATATTTTTAGTTATAATAGTAGTAGGATAGGGAGTGATAATATGGGAAAAGGTAAAATGGTACTAGTAAGCGGTATCATAACGGTTTGTTTATCAACCATTGCCATTGTAGCACTTTTATTGATGAGCGAGGATAGTCCGCTTAAAAAGTTAAAAGAGACACCTCTTGAAAATGCAGCTGCTGCAACGGTAGCTCCAGTTGAGGAAGAAGTACATATTGAAGATTCAAATGTTGGCATAAAAACGATGACAGATAAGTTAGGGACTCACGATATTTTATTTGAATCTGGAGCAGTAGCTCATACGGCTACATCTGGTCCAGTTCAATTAACAGTAACTGAAGTACGATTAGAGCAGCTAATTCCGGCAAATGATCAAATTAAAAAAGCGGTAGAAGGGCATGATCGTGCAACGTTAGCGGTGTTAGAAGTGACAGTAGAAAACAATGGGGGACAGCCAGTTCTGTTTAACATCGACGACGCTAAAATTTTTGCGGATAGCAATGAAACAACGGTTCTAAACCCAAAATTTTCACATAAATTTGGCTCTCATTTTGAACCGAATGAGAAAAAGCAAGGCACAGTGATGATTGACTTTGCATCGAAACCGCGAGATATTGCGAGTATTCAATTAAAAATAGCCCCAGTCTATGACCAAAATTATGATGAATTAGGTGAACCGATTGTGCTAAAGGTGCCGATGTATTGAATAAGTAAAAGCGCGAGTGGTATTTCCACTCGCGCTGTTTTTAAAAGCTAAGAAAGTATAAATTTTTTCAAATTGAAAGAGTGTCTAGCTCCAGCGCCCAGCCCCTCGTGACGTTTCGAAAGTCTCTTCGTGTGCAAGCACACTGTGAGCCTATCTCCAACGCATGTCGGGGCTAGAGAGGGCGCTTGCGCTTTTCTCATTGCTTTTCTAATTTTTCAATTTCTTCTGGACTAACGTTAACACGTTTTAAGAAGAATGATAATACTAGTGCTAAGACTGTTACAACTGTTGCGACTAAGAATGAAAAATGAATCCCTTCTAGTAACGCTTGTTGTTGTAGCATGGCCATTGCATTTTCTTGTGTCATATCCATTGTTCCAGCTAATTCGGCTCCTTTAGAAGTCGCAACGGAATTCATAATCGTCACAAATAATGCTGTACCGATTGAACCAACTACTTGCTGAGCCGTATTGTTTACTGCTGTACCATGTGGATTTAAACGAGTTGGTAATTGATTTAACCCATTTGTCATAATGGGCATCATGACCATTGACAGTCCAAACATGCGTAAAGTATAAACAACAACGATATGTGTATACGTTGTATCAAGCTGTAATTCGGATAATAAGTACGTTGCATAAGTTGTAATAGATAGACCGATAACTGCTAGTGCACGCGGTCCAAATTTATCGAATAATTTCCCTGTAATGGGCGACATAATCCCCATCATTACTGCTCCAGGTAGCATCATTAAACCAGAATCTAATGGTGAAATTCCTCTCACACTTTGTACATAAGCCGGTGTTAAAATCATCCCCGAAAACATGGCTGCGGCATTGACCATGGCAATAACAGATGCCAAAGCAAACATTGGATATTTATAAACACGTAAATCGAGTAATGGTTGCTCTAAACGGAATTGGCGCACAATAAACCACACTAAACCAATCGAACCAACAATAAGCGTTGTGACAACGACTGGATCTGACCAACCATCCGAACTTGCTGAACTACATCCATATAAAATCCCGCCAAAACCGATAGAAGATAATACAACAGAGAAGTAGTCTAATGACGTTTGACGTGTATCCATCACGTTTTCTAACTTCCAAACGGCTAATGCTAAACTAATGACGGCAAATGGAATAATCATTTCAAACAATACACGCCAATCATAGTATTCAACAATGTAGCCAGACAATGTTGGTCCAATGGCTGGTGCGGTAATCATCACAAGACCGAAAATCCCCATAGCTGCCCCGCGTTTTTCACGAGAGAAGCTTACTAGCATAATGTTCATAAGCAATGGCCCCATTACAGATGAACCAGCTGCTTGAATCATACGACCAGCAAGTAAAAAGCCGAAGCTTGGTGCAAGTGCAGCCATAATTGTGCCTAATGTAAACAGTGCCATTGAGGCAATAAAGAGTGTACGATTTTTAAATCGTGTAATTAAAAATGCAGACACGGGAATTAAAACCCCGCTCACAAGCATATAGCCTGTTGCTAGCCATTGCACAGTGGAATAATCCTTCATACCGAAATCAACCATAATGGATGGAAGGGCAACATTTAGCAATGAGTTATTTAAAAACGATACAAATGCTCCAAAAAATAAAATGCCGAGCATTAAATATGGCGGTTTTTTTTCTATAGTGCTAGTATTCATTCTTTTCCCCCTATATTTCTATTATTAATTTTTCTTCACTCGAAAGATTTTATACTATAAGTCCAAAAAAATCAAAGAAAAATAACGTAAGTATAAGTCGGTTACTTCCTTCAAAATATCGTGTTATACTTAAGACAAAGAAAAAAAGAAGGAGACATTATGAATAAACGTAAAAAATTAGTCGTTGATCATGCGTTGTCCTTATTTGTTGAAAAAGGAATTGGCCAAACATCCATTCAGGATATATTAGAACGGGCGAGTATTTCCAAAGGGACATTTTATAATTATTTTTCATCCAAGCATGAGTGTGTCGGTGCAATTTTAGAGCAAGCACGTTATGATGCTATATTAGCACGTGGGGAAATTATGATTGGTAAAGACCCTCAAGATGTAGATGTACTAGTCGAACAAATAACGGTGCTATCTAGTATTAATCGTTCACGTGGCATAGACCGAGTGTTTGAAGAAATTTTACACTCGGGTGATATAGAGCTGAAAAAGCTTGTTTTAAAATATCGCGTGTTAGAGTTAGATTGGCTTGCCACTCGATTTGAAGAAGTTTTTGGTGACGACATTCGCGATCATGCTTTTGAAGCAGCTGTTTTATATTATGGCATGATGCAGCATTTATCATTTACAGGAAAGCTGATTCATCAAAATACACTAGAAGTGAAAGCAGTCGCTACCTCTACGATGAAATACATGAAAGAAATTGTGCCAATGCTCATTCATCAAGGGACAGGTTTATTTGATATTCAAAACGTGAGTGTATTTATCGGCTCCTTTACGAAAGTCGAAGTCTCAGCAGAAGAAGTGCTCGAGCAATTGGAGACGTTCCAAGCGCAACCACATTTTACAAAGCCACAGCAAGATGTAACAGATGCTTTACTAGAGGAGATTAAGAAGGAGACACCTCGTGAAGTTGTGGTCCATGCATTATTACGAGCGTTTACATATGAATTTAAAGATTCTCCGTATACAAATGAAGTAAAAGAACTATCTAGTGTGTTATGGTACTTGGTGAAACAACTGAAAATGTAAGAAGAAGCTCTCATAAAGGTGGGAGCTTTTATTTATTACATATAGATAGCAGAATAATGTGTCGTCACTCAAGTTTAGTTCTAGGGATATTCTCTTATTGTAAAAATAGTATATTTGGTATAAAATAGCACTATATTTAGGGGAGGAGGGTTATCATTATGTATTCTATTCGTTTACGCTAAGCGGGCAATAAAAAAGTGAGTGTTTTTTCCACACAGTGAGTGGGCTTTTTTGTTGTGCTTACGATTCGAATGGAAGGGTAATGGTAACCGCTCTTAGTCGGAACCTTCTTTTTCATATGGATTTTTTAGGCAGGCTAAAGCGTACATGTGCGGATTTAGCCTGCTTTTTTATTGCCAAAATGGATTGACAATAAAAATAGGAGATGAATCTGCATGTATTTATTGTTCATGTAAGCCGATACGAGTAACCCCAATTACTCGTATCGATATCACTATCGGTACGAAATCAACTTTCGGAGGTAGTGAAAATGGAACAAATTCAATTTGAACTTAATCAAGTGACAGTACAGTTTTTAGATAAAGAGATTGTAGCGATACCACATTTAATGGTGCATCAGTTTGACCGAATTGGCATTGTTGGTGAAAACGGTGCGGGTAAAAGTACGTTACTTAAATTGTTAGCTGGGAAAATAAAGCCAACAACAGGGCAGGTGAAGTACTTTACGGACTTTGACTATATGGACCAAACAAGTGCCGAAATAAATGATATTACGGATTTTGCACTAAAAGGAAAATTACATTTGCCAGATCATGCTGCGTATTTGAGTGGTGGAGAGCAAACGAAATGGAAGCTAGCTAATGTATTTTCTAGCTACTCCCCTTGTTATTTATTAGACGAGCCAACTTCCCATTTAGATTGTGAGGGTATTGATTTTCTAATAGAAGAGCTAGGCTATTACTATGGTACACTCATTATTGTGAGTCATGACCGTCTACTTTTAGATGCTTTAGTTGAAACGATTTGGGAAGTACGTGATGGGCAGGTAACTGCTTATACGGGGAACTATTCGGATTATAAAGCACAAAAAGAGCTCGAACGACTGCAACAAATACAAGCACATGAGGCGTTTGTAAAAGAGAAAAAGCGGCTTGAAATGGCTGCTGAAGAAAAAAAGAAGCGCGCAGAAAAAATGTTGAAGACAAAGAGTAGAGAGACGAAGGCGAAAGCAAATCGTATGTTTGAAACGAAATCAAAGGCATCCGGTCAAAAAGCCCTTCATCGTGCGGCGAAAGCACTAGAAGAGCGAGCAAGTAAGCTAGAGAACGTAGACAATGTACAAGAACAAAAAAACTTTTATTTCACACATCGAGCGATTGCAGAATTACACAATAAGGTGCCGATTTTAGCTAATGACTTTTCCCTTCAAGTAGGGGAGCGACTATTGTTGAACCAAGTTTCTTTCCAAGTAAGAAAAGGAAGTAAAATCGGGATTGTTGGTAAGAACGGTGTAGGTAAAAGTACGTTGCTACGAGCGATTGCACAAGGCTTTGAAGGTATTGACATTTCACCTAAAGTAAAAATTGGCTACTTTCAGCAAATGAACTATCAGTTTAACTCGCATAAAATGGTTATTGATTTTGTAAAGGAACAATCGACATATGATGAAGGGCATTTACGAAAAATATTAGCTGCAATGCATTTTATCGATACCGATTTAGTAAAGTCTGTTCGTTATTTAAGCGGTGGTGAAGCGATGCGCCTTCAATTGTCCTTGTTGTTTATCGGCGATTATAATGTGCTATTGCTGGATGAGCCGACAAACTTTTTAGATATTTCTTTAATCGAAGCACTTGAATCATTTGTTAGAGGGTATCAAGGGGTTATAATCATCGTTTCACACGACGAAGCTTTTCTTTCTGCAACTGTACAACAACGATGGGTACTTGAAAAACAACGTTTGATTCAACAATAAAATAAAAAGAAGCTGTTTCAGAAAGGAGTAAATGACTCATTCGGGAACAGCTTTTTAGCGGATAAAAATTCTTTTGTTTTACTGCCAAAACTGTTTCAAATAAGGAGCAGCTTCTTTCATTTTTGCCCCGTACCAAAACATTTCACCATCGATGATTTGGATAGTAGTATTTGGCAAATGAAGCGCCAATTCCTCAATATGTTTTTGCGCGAACGGAAATGGCTCTGTCGATAAAAATAGGTAATCTAGTTGGGCATTTTTTAAGGCTTCAATATCGACGACAGGGTACCGTCCTTCAGAAGCTGTAAATGGGTTTTCAAAGCCAACCGTTTCCAACATATCATTAATATAAGTAGTAGCACCAACAACCATATATGGTTTACGCCACATCATATATGCTGCTCTTCCGGATTTTCTTGGAAGTGCTTTCAATGCTACGTCAATTTGAAGGACCAACTCTTTACTTTTTTCTACTCGATTCACTAATTGGCCAGCATCTTCAATCATCCGCTGTGCTTCTGAGATCGATTCCACCTGAAAAACATAAACAGGGAAATGATTTTCGAGCATGTCCACCATTTCTTTTGTATTTTCTTCTTTCTCCATAATAATTAAATCTGGTTGTAATGATTGAATCGTAGCTAAATCGACTTGCTTTGTGCCGCCTACTGTTTGGACATGGGCTACTTGTTGTTCTGGGAATATACAATACTTTGTACGCCCAACAATTTCTTGCTGCAAGCTTAGATGAAATAATGTTTCTGTAATAGCAGGGCAAAGAGAAATAATTCGTTTTGGTGGAAATGCATACGTCACGCTTCTGCCTAAATGGTCTACTACCTGTTTCACATGAATCCCTCCTTATAGTTCCTTTTCAATAGGAAATTGAAATTGTTTGCTTGCATGATATTCTCCCTGTTCAAATGTGCGTTCTGTAAAGTGCCATGCGGTTTTATCTAATCGGACAACGGTTGAGCAGCGTGTACCATAGCCTTCAAATTGAATGAAAATCGGTGATAATTTTCTTTCGAGTTCAAGGGGTACACCCGTTGACGGTAATGCCTCATCTGACGCTTGCTGTTTGTTTGTTAAAATGTGAAATAAATCATCGTCGGAACAAGCGTCATTCATTAGTACTTTTGTGAAATGATCTTTTAACAATTCGACTTTGGGCCAAGGGGTATTGAGTGTCGCATTTGATACACAATGAATCCCAGGCTGCACTTCTGTCACTTCATCCATCATATTGTTGTAGTGAAACAGCTTATCTCCATCATAAAGCAGTACATTAAATGGTCCATACAAATCCCGTTTTACTTGTAAGTTTAGTGCAAATTGTTCGGCCCTTTCATTGCTATTTAAAAAATCAGTGGCGATTTGCCCTCGCGAATAAGTGCCTTTGTCCGCAAGCAGGGGATTTCGATAATTGGTAATCGCAACAAAGCGTCCCGACTTACTAACTCCTAACCATGTCCCACCTTTTTCGCCGTCCCGTCCGGCTAAAATGTGCGGTGCATTTTCCCAAATATGCGCGGTTTTCGTTTCACGTATGTAAAACTCATCTCGATTTGCTGTAATGATAATCGGGAAGTCTGGGTGCGTCTTATAACTAAAAGCGATAATACACATGTTTTCACGCCCTTTCTATCATTACTATTACGGATTCCCATACATTTGTAAACCCTCTTCTTTTCTTCTATACGTGCCGCTAAAAATAAAAAGATTATTTTCAACTTTTTCACGCCGTCATCCGTCTAACTTATATAGACAATAAAAATACTGAAAAAGGAAGGAGCCTTTAGGAAATGAAGCATTAAACGCTATCAATCGGATCGTTAAGGTGGCGTATTTAAACATGGAGCTATAACTATCTAATAGAAGAACAACACAAACTAGTGAAAGGTGTAAGGAAATGAGGGTTATTAAGCGAATTAAATGGGCAGGGTGGGTAGCACTTATTTTATTTTCAGCCGTAACATTAGGTGCTATTTACCATTTGGTAAGTCCTGAAATAGAAGCTTCTAGCGGTACTAATCAGATAACTGAGAAAGAAGAAAAAAGGCAAGATTTTAGCGAGGATGCTAGTTTAAATGTAAGGACAGAAACAAAAGAGACGAATACATATACAATGTCGATCAGTATGCCGACATTAAAAAGTAAAAGCCTAGATACCCCTATAAAAGAATGGATTGAGCAGCAAAAAAGTGTATTTATAGAAGAAGTAGAACGTAACAATGCCGTTTTAAGTGCAGACAATTTAGCGTATTTAACTATTGACTTAAAGGTAGAAACAGCGGGTGAATTATATAGTTTGTTATTCACCTCTTATCAATATGTTGGAAAAGGGCAGCCGACACAAGTTTTCAAAACGTTTACGGTAAATATGAGGACAGGGGAAAGCGTCCAACTACATGATATCATCCATTTAAATGATCAAACTTCAGGAACAATCCGTACATTAATAAAAGATCAATTAATGGGGCGGGAAGAGTGGAAAGACTATGTAAGAGAAGATGTATTAAATGAAAAGTTAAGCGATCTTGATGATTTAAAATGGTCGGTGAATAAACAAGCACTGGACATTTTCTTTGATCAATATGAAGTGGCGGCCGGCAGTGTAGGTGGAATAGAAATGAAAATCCCGCTTGAGGCATTACGTTCATATTTAAACCCTACTCTATTAAATAATGCGCAATTAGAACACATGACAAGTATAGAAAAATCACAATTAGATCCCAATGGAAAATATATTGCGCTGACCTTTGATGATGGACCAAGCCCAAAAGTGACGCCGCGGATTTTGCAAACGTTAAAGCAACACGGTGCAAAAGCAACCTTCTTTATGCTAGGTAAGCAAGTAGAAACATATCCACAGATTGCGGCACAAGTAGCAAATGATGGTCACGAAATTGCGAATCATTCATATGGCCATCCAAAGTTAACAAAAATGACAAGCCAAGAAATGATAAAGGAAATGAGCGAAGCGAATACAAAAATTGAAATGGCTACAGGCATTGAACCGGTATTATTTCGCCCACCTTATGGAGCTTATAATAGTGATGTTGTCCACTATGCTAAGATGAATGACTATTCTATGATTCTGTGGTCTGTCGACTCACTAGATTGGAAAAGTCGTAATTCAGCCGCTATCAATGATATCGTTACAAACAATGTTACAAATGGTTCCATCGTCTTAATGCATGACATTCATGCGTCCACAGCTGAAGCGTTACCCGAATTGCTAGTAAAATTAAAAGCAGAAGGTTACCAGTTTGTAACTGTATCTGAACTGCTCATGTTACAAAATGAAAACGGCGCGGGCCCACATTTTGGGCATGTTTCCTAAGTGTATTTCAAATTACTTTGAATCCTTTGCGAAGACAGGTTCTTCGTAGAGGATTTTTTTGTTTGCTAATAATGTGTGTAAGCTATTTTAAAATAATCATTGAATATGACAAGGTGGAAACCCGTTCACATCTTGAATCATATGAAAGTCATATTGTTTTAGGGCGAATTGGCTTTGATATAAGTACTCGAGTACAAGCAGCTTTCCATTTGAAACGCCGCACAAAATTCCGGAAGTTCCTTGCCCGTTAGACAGAGATACGCCGACAGGTTGACCTATTAAGTAGCCAATTTTATATTGCCATGGCATAAGAGATACTCCTTTCAGTATATGACATGTTTTAATAGAAAGGTAATGGAGCAATGTATATAAATCATCTTAAAGCTGTCGACAGTAAACGGTCAAAAAGCTGCGGTATCTGGTCAAAACCATCCGGCATGAGCAAAATTCTACAGTGAACCGTTAAAAACATTTATTTTTAGCCGAAATGCAAGTAAATGAGACGATAACCTATGCAACATAGAGGTTGATTTTTAAAGTCAATCATTATGCTGGAACATTAACATGCACATATGTAGCTTAAACAAATATTATGCATTTGGACAAAAAATGAGCGGAGAGTGTAACTATGGCACACTCTCCAATCATTAAGAATGAGTCATAAAAAATAAAAACCAAACGGCGTGGTTTTGTTCATCTGCGGCATTTGAGCGAAACTGTTCACTAATATATGTGATATGACACTGCCTAGCTACTCGGTGATAAAAATCTACAGCTTCTTGTTCGTCTTTAAATGCAGCAAGAACACCACTTTTAAAATCAGTAGGTAATGCTTCAGTTATTTGTGGAGATGGTGAATGTCCTGTAAGGCTAGTATAGATAGTAGCAAAACCATGATAGTGACGTATTTCATCTTGTCTAATTTCCAGAATGCGCTTTTGAATTTCAGGGGTTGGGGCAAGTTTAGCGAGCTGTTCATAAAAATGTATAGCCGTATACTCCCCATTAAGAGCTTTCGTAAGATTACCAATGATAGGGTTCGTTGAAGACGGTTGACAATTATATTGCAAATTCGCACTCCTTTTTAGTCAGTATATTACATTTGCGAAATAACGTAACATGTCCTGAAAAATCGAAATTCAAGATGTATCACACCTACATTCAGCCTCTAAAAAATGACTGTCCCCCAAGTTAATCTTAGAAATTAAGCTACTCACCTGTTTCAAGCAGACTAGTTGTAGGGCAAAACAATGATTAATGGTATTGCACAAGAAGGGGATAAAGTAGTCGTGGCATCAAGAAATAGGAGATCATTAAGTGCAGAAGGGAATGTCATTCTTTTTCATGATGGCGGCGGAAACCGCGAAGGCATTAGAAGCTATTTTACCCGAACTACAAAAGCAAGGGTATAAATTTGTCACGATTTCGGAGCTACTCGAAGTACAAAAATCCACAATGCAAAAATAAAAAGCCGCAGCATCTTTAAACGCTGCGGCAACTTGAAGCTAGTTAGACTTAATCCATTTTCTGAATAAACAATTGACCGTTAGATTGAATTTCCGCGTAAAACACCTCTTCAATAGACTGTACATCCGCTTTTGTCAATTGTTCCTGCAACCAAGCTTTACTCATGCCCGTTTCCAATAAATTTCTTTCTAATAGTTTCCCATCTGTGATTACCTCAATCGGTATAAATGGGGGAGGGGAAGGGGAGATGTTTAAATCGCTTTTTTGTGTTTCTTGAAATTCGGGTTTTTTTAGAATGCTAAGGGAACCATTTGGCTCTAAAATGGCATAATCAATTTCAGTAATAGAGAAAATTTGATGTTGTCTTATCATCATCGTTAAGTCATCGAGATTAATTTTAGTTGCGGACAAAGCTTTTCGATCGATTTCTCCTTTTTTTATAACAATCGTCGGTTGTCCATCTAGGATTGTCCGTACTTTTCCTGATTTAAGACTAATATAACTAATAAAGGTAGCGAGTGCACACCAAATCACAAGGCTTGTTAATTCTTTTGTATAAGTGCTTGTATCCATAATAACCATATTGGCTGCAATGGAGCCAATTGTAATGCCTGTTATGTAGTTGAAAAATGTTAGATGACTCAGTTGCTTTTTTCCTAAAAGTCTCGTAAATGCAAGCAAAACAAAAAACGTAATGACCGTCTCGATAATTACTTGTAAATAACTTGTATTCATTTCCCCACTCCTATCTCATTCGTAGAGTATCCAAAATGTACAAAATAATACATTCATAGCAATAGAAAACGGTGAAGATCGAAACTTGGTGCAAGTAGGGGAACTTTGAAATATAAGGTTTTTGTCCCGTATTCAACAAAGGAGAAGAAATTATATAAACACTTTTTAATGATTCAACATAACAATCCACTTCAAAAATCACCCTACATCTTGCTAACGAATCGTCCAATTTGCTTGCATTTTGGCGAAAAAATGATCCGTTTTCATTCAAAATGGAGCGCTCTACGAATAGCTGATATATTAAAAAAAAGAGAAATTTACTAAAAAGGGAGCTAGCGCGGAGGAAGAAAAAAGCGCCTTTATGGATGGGAAATGAAGATAATCAGGCTTTTTTTTGAAAAATGTGTCGTGCTTCAAAATGACCGATTTGTGCCTTTGTGAGGTGGTTAACTATGAAAAATAATAAGTAACTCTCTATCGTGATAAAAATAAATAGAGACGTGCGATTTTTTTATAAAAAGAATGACATGTCCACTTTAAAAATCGACCAAAGCGCCATTTGTCGATTTTGATATACAACTTAACTGAGGATAAGTGCCATTTAGGTGAATAGGCCCGATTTAACACTTATTTTAAATTAAGTTGTATATGGATTTCACTATCTAGCACAATCAGGGCATTAAAAATAATTCATTTTAATAACGGCAGTAAAAAAATCCACTCTCGCTAGTAAAGCTACGGATGCAAAATGTCAGTATATGAGCCAGCTATTTTAAATAGTGTTCTCTTTTTAGAAATGCAATATAGCGATGCATATGTTTCCATCGTAATTAGAGCGTACATATATCGGACCGATGTAGACGAATAGAAAATGTATTAAAATACGTTGCCATTCGTAATGAACAAACTTCACTAGTTTCAGAAGCTGCAGTATATATAGTGATTGACGTTGAACAAGAATGCCAAAAGGTTTTGGTGAAGTTGGGGCGGTTATGGGCTATGTTATCACGGTAAGAGGTAATGAGTGTTTGAAACATTATGCGGAGGAAGGTGGAATAGAAAATTTGGGAGTAGTTTTACAAATAACCACTCCCAAACTTTAAAAAATAATGATGCTATTAACTTTCACTAGCTATTTTTTCAGGAAACAGTTTCCCGAGCAAAGCAACTGTAGAGGCACTTAAACAAACAATAATGAATCCAGTAAGTAGATTTGTAGTGTTTAAGCCGTAATGAGCGAATGCTGATGAAAAAATGTAACTAATCACAAAACCGAGAAGAACTATGAAAAGTATATTTGTATTTTTACCCACTAGTTATTTCACCTCACTTTCTAATTAGGGGATACGTTTGAAAGGGAGTAATGGTTAAAATATTTTCCATATATAACAAAATTTTTTATTATATAGTGCGGGAAAGCGGTGGAAACAAATTGTAGAGGAAGAGCTTCACGACTATTGGTGAAGCTCAATAATTAGTTGCTTTTTGTATAATCTCTTTCAACTTTACAAATACGTGTAATGTATGAAGAATACCAATCTCTCTTTCCTTTTTCTTGTGCTTTCAGGTGGGAAAGGTTTTCTTTCCATTGTTGAATAGAGTCTAATGAATCCCAGTAAGAGACGGTGATCCCTAATCCACTTTGTTCTCTAGCGCTTTCAACGCCTAAAAACCCTGGTTGTTTTGAAGCAAGTTCAACCATTAAATCAGCCATAGTATGGTAGCCTGTAGGGTCGCTTTCAGTTCTTTGAGAAGTAAAAATAACAGCATAGTAAGGGGGAGTTGGTGTATTTGCAAATAACATTATTGATTACCTCCATACAATTTATATTAAAAATAATACCATAAGTTTTTAATCATCATTTCATCAATGAGGTGACGTGAATGGACGAATATGTTGTATACGAATCCTTTATTGTGCCGATTAAAGGTCAGCTACCTGACGTACAATGCCGATATTTGTCGGGGAGTTTGTATCCACCAGAGTATACGAATTCATTAAAGGTAGTGCTAAAATTTGAAGATATTGAAAAGGTCAAAGGAATAGCCAAAGACTTATTGATGGAAGTTGGTCGCATTGTTACTCACGTCAAAAAAGTATATTGAGCATTCCGTCAATAAAACTTAACAATTTGGGGAATCAACGAAACGAAATAATATCATCGAATATAAATAAAAGGCCTATATCTAAATAAAGATATAGACCTAGGAAATTTTAAATCAATCTGTTTTTAATAGTGAATACATATTGATATCAATAAATTTTCCTTTAGATTTTTCGTATTGTCTAAGCGTTCCTTCAAATGTGAAATTAAGTTTTTGCAATACCTTGATAGAATTCACATTTGCAGGTTCTACCTTTGCTTCGATTCTATTTAGTTCTAAGGTTTTAAAAGCATAATTAAGCAGTGCACTGATACCTTCTCGAGCATAACCCATGCCCCAAAAGTCTTTAGCGATATCATAACCAATTTCGGCCTTAGCATTTTCAAAGTCTATAAAATTGAATCCACATGTACCTATTATTTCGTTGGAATTTAGTTCAATCATGCTGAACCGAATAGCTTCACTAGCCTGAGCCAACTTCTCAAAAAGTTCAATCACTTCTTTTGCTTGTGACTCATGTGTAAAGCTAGAGATGTTCATAAATTTAGTTACATCTGGATCAGACCAAATTTTAAACAAGCTATGTGCGTCTGAAACTTCCATTCTTCTTAAATGTAGTCTTTGGGTGTGTAGTTCTTTAATCAATACTTTTACCTCCAATTATTTTTAATCAGTTGGATGAAAAATATTGCCATCTGCGCATAGTTCAGTCCCTTCAAGTTTGTATGATTTTAGTATACCATGAGTGAAAAATAAAGGAAAATTAGTAAATACGGTAGATACTTTGAAAGAAATACTAAAAGAGGTTTGTTCGGTCATTCTATAACTTTGTAAAAATTACTAAGCATTACGAGGATTTTACATAGGAAGGTAAATATATGAAAGCGATCACTATAAAATAGCCTTGGGTAACGCTGATTGCTTCAGGTGAAAAGAAATTCGAAACACATAGCTGGCAGACGAAATATCGAAGTCCGTTAGCTATTTACGCTAGTAAGTCGGTGGATAAGGAAGCTTTTGAAGATTCATCGATTAAAGGTGCATTAGCAAAGTATGGTATTACATCTTACAAAGTAGAATGCACTTTAGAACATGTGTCAGTTTTATCACAAGGAAAAACCGTAGATGGTTTAAAAATAGCGTTCTGTGATTATACAGAAGGTCATTATGCTTGGGAATTAGATCATATAAAGGTGTTAGATTAACCTATCCCAGCTAAATGTAAGAGAGTGGAACAACTAAGACAAGAAAGAAGCGTAACCAGAATAGGAAATGGCGTGAAATAGTAGATAGGGTGTTATCCGTAGCCGAAAATATGTTGCCTTAAAAATACTTCAGAAGTGATGAAATAAAGTGCAGCCAAGTATAAATCACTCCAAAAGGGAAAATTTATTACTTGGAGGTGATTATTTTGGCAAAAGAAAAGCAAAATAAAAATGAATTAAATCGAGAAGAGTTTGGGGTAGAATTAGGTCCTGACGATTTAGATTTACGTGAAGAGAATGATTTAACTGAAGAACAAATGAAGAATTCACATAAAGAAAAACAGCAAAGCGAAAATGCTTCTAAAAAAAGGTAAGGAATTTGATGGGTAATAGACCCGTATGTATCCTTCAATATCAACAAATGATAAAAATGCTCAAGCGTTATCAGGATAAATATGTAGCTAATAAATAAGTACAAGCCCATCGAAATTGTGATACGCTCCCCATTAGGTAGACAGATAAAAAAATAAAATCTGTTTATCGAGTGCGTAGCGTATCAATTGGTAGCGGGCTTTTTTATGTTGTTAAAAGAACAGAGTATAGTAACATAAACATCTTGGTTTCCGTTTTAAAAACGCAAGTAAAAAAAAGTTAAAGTTTACAAATATTTTTTTACATATAATGTATTTGAATACTTTTTTTGTTAATGTTAACATTTGTATAACTCGAGGGTAATTATTTGCTATGGCAAATTGATATGAATGAACAATAGGAGGTTAGTGATTTATGCATCCAGTAATTGATATTGATCTTAAGTTAAAACAAGGTTTCCGTTCTTTATTTCCAGAATATGCAGCAGCCCTAGAGAAAGCTAATTCCCAAGAGGAAATCAATAAGCTTCAAGCTGCCTTCATCGAGGAAAGAAAGCAAGTGTTGGCTGACGCTCTAGGTAAGGACATCACAGAGTTAGAAGCAAGTGATCAAACAGCACCAATTCCTTTGAAAAAGGAAACGTATGAAATTCTCATAAATGCGACTGGTGATGACATTAAAAAACAACTTCATGTACTTATTGATGGGCTTGAACGATTAAAATCTATGGAAGATGACGATCCCGGTCTTGTAACTGCACAAATCCTTCTTTCTGGTGCATTAGGGATTGGTCTTTTGTCAACTTCGACAGTTGTGACAGAATTAGCAGTTGGAGCAGCCGAAGCAATTGCGGCTTTGGCGGGTGTTACAGTCGCAACAGTTGGAGTAGTTGTCGCGATTGCATCTCTTGTTATCGTAGCTGTCATTATTCCTATCATCTATTTTATGCAAAAACCAGCAAATTGTATTGTATTGTTAATTAATGAATTGGATAAGCCTCTTGTGTTTGAAAGTGATTATAATGTTCATGGCAAACCAATGTTAATGACTACGCCTATTCCTGAAGGTATTGAGATTCCTGGAGTTGCTAAGTACCCTATAGCGGGATTCATTGCAACGGAGAAGCGCGAAAATGCTTTAGTAGGAACACAGTATGGCTTTACGATGCGATACGGTGATACAGACACTAAATTTTCTTTCGGTGTAGAATGTCCCTTAACATCTATTTATAGCGATAATAATTGTTATTGCGCCATAGGCGAAAGTGCCCAAAAAGTTGCTGAAACAACTACAGATAAGAATAAACAATTCTGGGAAGCTGAAAAAGATGGTTTCAAATTGAGTATTCGTTGTAACTCTGGAAGTGGTTCAATTGCTTATTTCGTAGCACGAGTATATAAAGATAGATAGAAATTCTTTGTGGCGTATATGATTGCTACAAAAATTAAAACCGCTATCACTATTACAGTGGTAGCGGTTTTTTGTGTTTATTCATATATAACACCTGTATTTTGTAAATAAACCCGTAATTACTCTTTCTATTTTCAGAAGCTTGTGTTTAAAAAACTCCTCTCTATTTTTTTCCTCATTGGACCCTGCATATATTACCTAAATTCTCGCGTGGCATGCTGTATACATGCTATTTTTCGCCACGCGCCCATTTAAAAAAAGCAACAAAAACCCTGAAACTATCCGAATAAATATGAAAATCTAATCTTTGTACAAGTGA
This sequence comes from Lysinibacillus sp. LZ02, assembly GCF_050613145.1. GTDB lineage: Bacteria > Bacillota > Bacilli > Bacillales_A > Planococcaceae > Lysinibacillus_B. Next base: position 1,704,768 of record NZ_CP192507.1, read on the forward strand.
AAAAAACCTTGATATAATAGGCATTGTGAATAAATATGAAAGAAGGCGAAAGTATGAACGCTTATGAAGAATATAAGCATTCATATTTTCTAGAAACCTTGATATATCAACGATTAGAAGGGGAGGAATGTCGTCTTTCTTGTGAAAAAGTCACAGAAAGGTAACATTTCTCCTTATTTTCTTTCGAATAAATCAATTATAATTTAATGGGTATAATTGTAACATTTTAGGAGGGTTAGCGTGTCTGGATTTAAAACTCATGTTGTGTATAGTTTTAATGATTATATTAAATTGATCAGGAAATTAAAGGAGAATGAACCTGGTCTTTGGTTTAGAGGTCAAAATAATGCATCATATCAGTTACGACCTAGTGCAATGAGAGAAATGTGGGAAATTTCGGACCATTATGGAAGAGTGATAGAACCAACAGTTTTAGATAGATTCCATAATAGAGGAACTACTGTAATGTACATAAATCAATTCGCTATGTTGGAAGAATTTAAAGAATTCGCAAAAGAATATATACGTTTTAAACCAAAGCATGATTTAGAATGGCTTTTTATTGCGCAGCATTATGGAATTCCAACAACGTTATTAGATTGGACAACCGATCCTCTTGTTGCACTTTTTTTCTCTAAAATAGATGACAATGTTATTATTAAAAATTCTGATATAGAAAAAGCAGTAGAAGATTTTAATCAAAATCCTTATAGTGATTTAGGAAGTGCAATATTTGCTATAGACCCAGGTGAATACAATAAAGAGGCTGGAGAATTTTATAAAAATGGGGATCAATCTCAAAAAGTAGATTATCCTTTAAATTTTGAAATTGATTATAATAACTTAAATGATTATAGTGATAATCATGTATTCCCTTGTTTTTTTACTAGTACACCCATTGATAAAAGAATTTGTAGACAATCGGGGAACTTTAGTATACATGGTTCAATGGTATGGCCAATAGACCATTATGATTATCATAGAAGTTTTATTCATAAAATTTTTATTCCTTATAAAGTATATGAAGAGATTAATGAAATCTTAAATGCATTAGATATAAATAAAAAATCTATTTATGGCGACTCACTATTGGACAACATTGCGTTAAATATAAAAAAAGATCAGGAATTAAAATTTAAAAAACAAATTGAAGATTTACTTGAAAAATATGTTACAACACCTATAGAAGATAGAGGCTATTATAGTAGTTTATATTAAAATGTATTTTAGTTGCTTGTAAAAAAATATACCGGCTTATTCAATGAAGAAATAATATTTTAACATTACATAAAATATTATTTCTTCTAAAGTTAATTTCTTTTATTTGAAGAGAGTAATTCCGTAAACTTTTTATGCATCATATTCGCTGCATTCTCCCGCATCCCTTCCGTAACATGTAAATAAATCTTTGTAGTGGTTTCTGAGTTTTTATGTCCTACTCTATTCATAATGTATTGCAGATCCACGCCAGCTTCAGCTAATAGGCTGATATGGGTATGACGTAAAATGTATGTGCGGAATTGTTTCTGAATACCTGTTTTTTCTCCGAGTCTTCGCACATGTTGGTTTAATATTTTAATAGTTGGTGGGATTCCATCTACATCACTAAATAGATATTCTGATGGTATCCAATCTTTTTGTTCTTTGTAATTTAGTAGGTACTTTATCTTTTCAATCACAATCTCATCAATATCGATTGTACGGATGGCATTTTTCGTTTTTGGGGTTGTTAGTTCAAAGTCACCACGCAAGCTATTTTTAGCGTAAACAGTCTTTGTGATGTAAATTCTCTTGTTCTCTAAATCTACATCTTTATACTTCAATGCAAGTGCTTCACCAGGGCGCATCCCGGTAAATGCAATTACATAAATCATCGTTCGATATAAAACATTTCGATGTGCGTCTGCAAGCTCTAAAAATTGCTTTAGTTCCCATGATTCCAAATAAAGTTTAGCGGTTTCATCTTTAATCTCATCCACTAGCTTAGATTTTTCTTTTGGAACAAAGAGGGGAGCGGTCGGATTTATTTTTACAAGCCCTGTTTCCACAGCATATTTAAAAAGTATGTCCAATGCGTTTTTAATCCCTCTTAATGTATGGTAAGCTGTACCGTTATCGAATAACAGATTTAGTGTATCTTGAAGCTGCTTACTTGTTAGTTCTACAACCTTTAAATTACCTAAATAATGTCCAATTAACTTAAGGCAATATTCTCTATGCTTGAAGGTGGTTTCTTTAATTCCTTTAAGTCGATAAAGTTTGAGCCATTCTTTCGAAAATTCCTGATAGGTAATTTTAGGGCTATAATCAATAGAGTCTTTTATCTTCTCGATAGCTTCTTCTACACGCTTTTTAGCTTCGGTTTTTGTTTTTCCACGTCTACTAATTTGTTTACGTTTTCCAGTCACCGGATGACGAGGACCATCTGCTACACATTTCCAGGTGTTTTTATCTATCTGGATAAAGTGCATCTGGATCACTGCCTTTCATTAACTGCCACATAGCATATAATCTTTTCACTTCTTCAAGGTTTTCGAAGGGGAGAGATTCATACCATTTTTGCAGAGTAGGGTATTCCCTAAAAGGTATGGCAGCCAACTCTGGATTATATTTCACATCATTTATAAAACCCGCAGCCTCTACCAGGACCATATAATCTACCTTATAAGTCCTAGCTATTTTCTTTAAGGTGTGAGAGGAAGGCTTTACTATGTTCCCACGCTGTGGATCTATACCATTTTCAATATTGCGATAATAGTTCGGAGACAGACCCATACGTTTTGCAGCAGCTGGAATCGACTCTTCACCACGCAATGAAATTAATAATTTTTGTAGCTTCAATCTTATCAACTCCTGAATGCATATGTTATGTTACTTCGAATATAATTAGTAGCTATAAAAATTAGTATTCCAATTCAGCATATCGCGTTGACGTTCTATGTAATTTGTTAATCTCTTTTTGGCAAAATCGTATTCTACATTAAAAAGTGTTTGTAGCTTACGAATGGTTATGTCTCGTAAGTCACGTATGCCTAACTGATCCAGCATAAAGGTAGGCATGGCTGCATGATACATGAAATGGTTTGCTTTCATCTCCTGATATTCTATAAACGTTTGTGGCAATCGAGATTGACTGCCAGTATGTAATAGTACATGCGCAAGCTCATGCGTGAAATCCTGCCACTGCTGTTGAGGGGAGAGTGTCTCATCGACCATGATATAGCCTCTATTATTAAAAAACAGTGCCTGGCTTGGGTCTTTCCAATAAAACGTCGTTATACCTAAGCGACTAGCAATCACTTGAAAATCGAGTTGTTGCGGCTTAAAAATACCAATTTTCTCATATAACTCCTTTACATAAGATTCTGTGTAAGTACAACTAGGTGTCATTTAACCATCTCCTAAAAACAAAATAAGAATATATGTTCCTATTTAGTATATAATAAAACCTCACTTTATAAAAGTGAGGTAATAACGGAATTCTAGCTAAACTTTTAGAAAAAATTTAATAAGAACCATATTTAAAAGAGTATGCAGTAACAATATTACTACCAAAATAATAAGTAGATTTTTTGTCATTGGAGGAAGACTAGTGAAGATAGAAGATAGTTTTCTCTTATTAGGTGGTGTTAAGTCGGCCTTATTAGAAAAATAATCTACTAGATTTTTTAATCTATCAATAATGATTTCTTTATTTTTTGTTTCAGTGATCTCATTATTTAACAAATCAAGTGAGGATATCAAGGATTTATAATTTTTGACCTTTTCAGAGATTATCAAAAAGTCCTTTTTATTTAATTGCACTAGAAATTTGTCAATTATTTCAACTGAAAGATTAGAACTAGTTATTTTAAAAAGCTCTAAGGTAGCTGAATTCTCCTCTAATAAAGGTGCTAAATTTTTTGATGGGGTGGTGCTAATTATATTAAATAAATTTTGAACTGAATTGATGTTGCTTGTTATGTCTTGTTCGATTATCTCTAAAAACATTTTAGATTGTGATTTTTTAGTGAGATCTTCTTTAAGTTTTGTCAAATAGAATATAATAAAAGCAACTATCGCAGATAAAAATGCACCTAATAGAGGTGGAACTACTCTACTAATAATCTCTGAAATATTTAGACCTTGATCAGGTGAGCCTAAAAAAACAACAAATTTATAGGTACTAAAAATAAAAATATTTAATAGAACTAATATTATAATAATAAATAGAGCATATGACTTGTTTTTCATGAAATAGATTTAATACCTTCTCCAAGTAATGTATTTATTTGATCTCTTAAAATGTCTTGTTCGGAAGCTAAGCTACTTAAATCATCATTAGAGTGATTCAGAACATCTGTTACACTTATTGGTTTTTGATTTGTAGTCATAGTGCCCCCCTTATCATTGTCTTGCTCATATAATAAGGAGGGAGGAACTTTTAAATCATCGTTTAAATCTTCCTTTATTTCATCGATTATTTCGAATAAATATGAAATATTATTAAATAAATCTTCTAATTTAGGTTCTGTAAGATTTATTAATAATTCTTTACATATAATACATTCATAAAATTTATCTAGGCTATCTTCAATTGAAGGTTCCCCACAATCATCACATTCTAAGCGATAAAATTTCTTTAACATACCATTATTGGCAAGAGTGAGAAATAAATTTAATGTTTTAAATGGATTAAGTTTATATTTAAAAGAAAAGTCTAAAGGGTCAACTATTATTTCTTGATTCTTAAGATTGTCGAGAAAAAACTCTCTTAAATAAAAATGCAAAGGCTCTAGCGGCATAAATGATTTAAGACTATCTTCAGTTTCATAAATACTCTTCAAGTTCATATAAAACAAATTCACTTTTCATCTTCCTTTCGAAGTCTCGTCTTTTATTGTTATAATAGTCTATCATAAAGCTACCATGAAATTCTTTTATAGTTACTTCTAATCCTGTAAAGTTAGATCGTAATGGAGGTAGTTTGTAGTTTTTTTTATTAATACGGTAATAAATTGAAATTTCATCAACTTTAGTTTTCTCGGTTACCAGACTTTTAAGGTTCCAATATAACTTTTTACTATAAATATGTTTCCTTAAAGAGTCTCTGGTTACAGAACGTGTTGTATTTCCATCATGGAAAGAAAAGGCGAAAATATAACGGTCACTAAAATTACCTAATTCTAAGTTTTGAGCTATATTCTGGAAGTACATATATTTAATTATTTTATTATTGGACTCTAAAGTTTCAGGAGATACCAGTTTTAGCTTATGCATATTAAATTCTTCAATTTCTTTATCTAATATTTGCTCCTTTAAAGGTAGTTTTGACTTAATAATGCTTTCTGCTTTCTCAGTCTCATTTTTGAATAGCTTATAGATTTGATCTTTTATTTCTTTTTTAGTTTTCCTGATATAAGTAATTGTAGGAGTTAAATCCTTAATAAATGTAAAAATCTCAGAAATTAGTTCTCTGCGTTTCTTTTGAGCATTTTGTCTAAAGTTTTCTCGAATTTTAATAATAAAGGTTTTTTTAGTGAAATTATATTCACAAGCAATGAAAAATATGGTCTTTTTTGTATCTTCATCTTTTGTATAGCCATTTCTAAATAATAAAACTAATGAATTATTTTCTTGGCGCATTGAAACTAACTGGAAAGCTTCCTTATCTAAAGAAGAATGATGAATAGGTCTATCTAAAGAATTGGTTTTACCATTAATTGCATCTTTGATTTTAACTATATCGTCTGGTGTATCAAATAGATAAATAAAATGATTATCTGGAACTACCCATGCTAAATCATTAAAGAGAATAGCATCCAATTTTTGTTTATCAACATTCTCACCAGCTTTACTTTCTAGTATTTTAGTAATTGTATGAAAACTGTTATCTTCAAACATTTTGTTTTTAATACTTCTATATTCTTTTGAAGTATTCCAAAAATCGCTTAAAGTTGCATCTAAAAACTCTACAGTAAAGTTTCTAAGTAAATTTCCACTAAAGGGGTTATTTGGCATTATTATTACTCCACTTCTAATAGTATTTAAATTAATCTTAATTGTTGAATAAATAGTGCATAAAATTACCCCTCACATGCAATTCCGTCTTTGTCGCGATCCTTCGAAGCATTTGCTTTATAAAGTTCAGCTGATATTTTAGGAGTATACTTTGTTTTGCCACCTATATTTTTTACTTTCGCGTCTCTTGCCACGCCACCTTTATAATCTTTATTTAACTCCGTACAGTTTTTATATGTTTTCGTAGCGGCGTCCGTTTGAGCTGGTGCGTTAACTGTGCCACCTATTAATACTGCACCGACCATAAATGTCATAACTAGTTTTTTCATTGATAAAAACCTCCTAAAATAAATTATCCATAATAGTTAAATGGTTACATTAATTATGTAAAAAATAAGAACGTGCTAATTAGCATGCTCTCATTTTTTTTGTTCACTTTTAATCATTTCCCAAATAGTCCGTAGCTTACGTAATTCCTCTTCACTAGATCTTGGTAACTCTTTGTACCAAACACCAAGCTCAGGATCATTTATAAATGCTTGAAATTCTTTTTCATCATCTTGCGACTTTGTTGTAGGTTCTATGGTGTCTGTGCGACCAAGAAGATAATCGGTGCTGACTTCAAAGAAATCAGCTATTAATTGTAAAGTGTCATAATCAGGTTTTCTATCTCCTGATTCATATCTAGAAAGTACTGTATTTGAAACACCTATTTTTTTCGCAAAGTCAATTTGAGAAATATTATTTTTTTCACGTAAGTGTTTAATTCTAATTCCTAGTGATGTCAATATATACACCTCACATATCATATTGTTATTTTAACATTTACCAAAGCGGTAAAAAAGAGTATTGCCAAAAAGGTAAAATGATGTTGACTTTTCCTAAACGGTAATGTATATTGTATTTAAAGTTACCGAATCGGTAATTGAAGGGGGCTTAATATGAAAAAACCAATGGTAGTTAACCTTGATTTAATTAAGCAACTTAGAAGTCAAAATGATATTTCAATAGAAGAAATGTCGAAAATTATGGGCTATAAAGGTTATCAAGGTTACTACTATAAAGAAAGTGGTATTCGTAAAATGAGTGCAGATGATATTGCTAAAATATCTGTAATATTAAATGTCTCAATTAACGAGCTTTTTTTGAAATTTAAATTACCAAATCGGTAATTATTGAGGGTGAACAACAATTTGTCGCCAACCTTGGAAGGAGGTGAGAGGGATGGAGAAAAAGATAACTTCAATAGCTGCTAGTACAACTATTGAAGTCGAAAACCTCTTGCAAAAAGGAAAAGTAACTCTAAATCAAGCCAGAGAACAACTTGGATTAAAAAAAATTTCAGATCCAATTGGAAACCAGTTTTTAAAGAGAGATAAAGAATCCAGCTAATTCACCAGGCTTTCTAGCTAACGCTAATTCTTCAAGATCCATTTTTAAATACTTACATGTGGTAGGAAGAATTTTTAGTAGTTCGTCATGTGTGATTTCACATGAAAAGTAATCTTTTAAAGTACTAGTTAGGTCCATAGACATTATTCTGTTGAATTTTTCACCTAAAAATAAAAGGTTATACTTTTCCATTATTGCACGTATTTCATGGTCTGAATTCGCCTCTAAACTAGCTGCTTTTAATTCTAGTAATGCATTTTCGATAGTTTTAATTTGTGTTGTCATTATAATCACCTCACTTTCAAGGTGATTATAGCAAATATTTGGAAGGAGGTGAGGAGTATGAATAAGCAAAAAACATGTATTTGTTCTAATTGTATATGTCATCGTTTAGATGTTGACAATATTTTCAGTGATAGCTCAAATGCACTTAAGGCCGTTCAGCAGGTGTTTAAAGAGTATAAGCAGGTAGAGACGGTAATTGTGAACCCTGATAGTTGGATGGGGAGAGAGTTACTTTGGCAGTCTCGTAAAATGATAGACCTTGAAAAGCAAATTCTAGATTTAACAAGGTCTATCAAAAAAGATTAATCAGGCTTTTTAATGTGCTGAATTTGTAATAAGTCAGCTAAATCATTAAAAGTATCGACTAAATCGCCATAGTACATAAAAGTATGTTGCATGCTATGGCCAGTTGAACGACTACTTAAAAATTCAAGGTTGAAGCGTTCAAATGCCTCTATAAATCTATCAAACTTTGATTCTGAAAGTTCAGTGTTTTGAAGGTAGTAAAGTTTGAAACCCATGAATGTTGAATAAGCAGTCGAGTGGTATGCGAATAAGATTTGTTCGTTAAAAGTTTTCCTATCAAGTCTAGCATCTAATTCAGCTGATAGAGATTCATAAAAATCTTCAGCATACCACATAGTCTTTAAAGCTAAATCTTTAATATTTTCTTCGTGGTAAGTAAGCATTTCCAAAATAATCACCTCACTTTCAAGGTGATTATAGTAAATATTTGGAAGGAGATGGTTGGAGTGTTTAATTTTCAATTCGATACAACAGAATTTCGCGAGATAATCCGTGAAGAACTTCAAGCTGGACTAGCAGCTCAAAAACCAATTCAGATTAAGGAATTGCCACCATTGCTAACAAAAGACGAGTTAAAAGAGCTTTTCCATATTAAAGATACAAAAGCAGCAGAGTTATTAGCCCGAGCTGATTTTCCAGTACTTCGTGAAGCTGGTACCTTGATTCCCACGCATTTACTAATGCGATGGATTGAGGACAATACGCAGTGGATTAATAAAAATGCGAAGTCGTTTAAAGCAATTAGTTAATGGGGAGGGGCACGACACTTTGTCGCAACCCTATATAAATGATTTTTTGCGAGGGTATTTATGCGGGAATCATTGAGAGGGATCTAGAGGATATAGAGTTTCTTCTTATAAAAAATTTTAACTTTGTTGAACTGAATATGGTATTCCAACTTGGAATGAAAGGAGGTGTATGCGGTGAAGCTAGGCGCAATTATGAAGGCTTGTCGCGAACGTGCTGAACTTTCACAGGAAGAGTTGGCACATCGGATGAATCGTACACAAGCATGTATTTCCAAGTTTGAGAATGACCATAAAGTACCTGACGCACTTACATTTGCTGATTGGTTCCGTCAAACGAATACTCAAGAGGTTGCCATTGCATTTATGTATGGTATGGACGGGATCACAATTTTACAGCAGCTACTACCGGTTATCGGTGGACTAGTAATCTGGTTTTTATAAAAGGAGAGTGATAGGGATGGAGGAAATTAAGGCATTTATTGAATATGCAGAGGATATGAAAAAACAGATTAAAGAAGCTTTTGAGTTATCGATGGAACTCGAATTATTTGCTAGTAATCAACTTTATATCTGTTTGCAAAACGAAGTTACGAATCGAGCTAGAGAAATCGGGATACTTAGCATAAGAGAAGAGTTAGGGGTGCTACGAGTGAATTTTAGTAATAGCGCATTCCATACTTTAGGTCTAACGGATGTAAACACACGGGAAGTAAACAACAACGGAGAATGTTGGATTCATTACAGTGTTGTTGTTGATGGAATTATACTCACTGCATGTGAGCTTAAATCAAGTGAAGAACATAAAAAAGCACAAGCACTTTAACGGAGTACTTGCGCCAGACTGATAACTTTTCGCAGAGGAATCAGTAAATATTATGTTCTTCCATTATATCAAATCATTAATGGAGGTACAACCATGGATAAAATTAAACAATTTTTAGCGGATGAGGAAGAGCTTTTAGCAGATTTCCTTATGGATATGGAAAATGCGGAAGGTAGCAACAAGGCATATGCACAAGCTGTAGCGCTATGGTCTATGCAATCAGCACGTGTTGGGGCGATTCGTGATGTGTTGGCATTGCTAGACGAAAATCATAATAGCGAGGTGCAGGATCATGACGAATAAAACATATGCAGCAGACCCAACACGTACTACAATCGCTGTTCACGGCGGTAGGCAAGTACTAATGAATACGATTTTCGATTTATTAGTTAGCAAAGGATTTGAAATTCAAACTGATCAAAGAATTTTAGAAGAATATCCTATTTTAGCTGATTCACATTGGGAAGGTAAAAAGGGAGATTTGTTATTCAAAGCGGAAATTTATCCAGCAGGCTTTAAACTTCAATTTTATCAAGAAGTTGTAACTCAAAATCCTAACGGGGGTTACTACGATTTTGATAAATACCAGAAAATGCCTTACTTAATTCGTTTGCAGTTTATCGTAACACGCAATGCAGTATGCAATTTACTAGAAGCGGAAGGTTATACGAATAAAGCCAAACCTCAATTTAAATATGCTATGGACAAGGTGCTATTTAGCATACGCGATTCTTGTCATTTTGAAGAAGGACAAGATACCGATGGGTATACGCCAGAGGATTACAACAATAAAGATCGTGATAAAAAGGCGATTTTTAACGGTCAAATGAAATATTTCAGAGGTTATGACGGACGCCTTCGTAGAGGGATTGTTTATCACAATCTTAATAATATGTGGTGGGTCATCGTGAACAAATATGAATATAGAAATGTTGCTTCATTTAATTTATTTGATGTTGAACCTGGTCAGATGCCTGAGCGAAGAATTCAAAGAAAAACCATTCCAGAACGTATTCGAGTACAAAAACTACGAGACAAATTCAAATTATTAGGTTTAGACTACGGCCTTTTGGATGAAGGGCATATTCAGATGTTGCGGTCTCATTTAACTCATGAGTTCAAACATTTCGCAGGAGAAATTACTTTTAATCTATCTCCAGCACG